>CANQLX010000059.1 GCA_947624835.1 uncultured Clostridia bacterium | reverse complement strand
CAGCCGGGACAGTCGGAAAAAAAACCTATATCGTTTACCAAACCATCGATTGTTATGGTAATAAGTATTGTACTTTGGTTTATATGTTATGAAGTAGGACGCAATATAGGCGGTATAGTGGGTGCAAATATTATTGGTTCATTATGGATTATCGAGTTAGTTGGTACAGGAGCCTTCATTTTGATTGTTATACGGGTGATCAAATATGGTTTTCGGAAATTAAAAAAGTAAGGAGGAATATTTATGGCATTGATATATTGCAGAAACTGCGGAAATCAAATCAGCGATAGGGCACCGTCATGCCCACATTGTGGGGCAGTAGTAAGTGTGGTACAGCAACCGGAACCGATAATATACGGTGAAGCCCCTTTGAAGACAAAAAAACATACAGCCTTGAAATGTCTCGCTGTAGTCGGTGTTATAATGCTTATCAGTTTAATTTTCTATATTTTAAGCGGCAATAAAACAGTAGGGGAGCGGCAATCCTCGAGCAGTGAATTGTATAATGTACAACTTACAGTTGCCGTTGATCAGAGTGGTCCTGATGAGTTTTGGAGGGGTGATTACAATGTAGATGTATATGTGGACAATGATTGTCTGGGTTCTGTTAGTGTCGGTAATACCAACACGTTTTCATTCAACACGTATGAAGGGGAGCATACGGTAACTTTTAAAAAATCAAATAAACCTTCACACTATAGAACCTGTGATATTGACATACATAGTGATTATTCATATTCATGCACCCTGGTATGCAAGAATACGACATGGGCTGGTGACAACGGCATTGAGATAGTTAGTTTCAGTTAAATAATAAAGAACGGAGAATATTATGGGAATGATATATTGTAGTGAGTGTGGAAAACAAATTGATGAAAATCAAAGCAGTTGTCCTAATTGCGGTGTATTGTTGAACAACCATATATTTGTGCAATCTCCAAGAGCAGGACAAAGCACAGATATAGTTGAAAACGGAAGTATAGCAATATGTGCGATGATATTTTCCTTTCTTTTTCCGCCCATTGGGGTTGTACTGGGAATATTGGGGCTGAATAAACAACGCAGTAAAACCAACATTAATTTATGCAGGACGGCGATAGTTATATCAGTTATTCTTACTATCGTATATGTAGTAATATTGATTAATTTGATTCCTGTTCTGGCGGATACTGCCGATACTATAGAGAAAGGCAACAGAATAAAAAATTTTTTAAACTTCCTTTTTTGAATATATTTTTATGTCGCTATAATAACAAGTGATTTAAGGAGGAAAAATTAAAATGAAAAGAATAGGTATTATCTTTCTGATATTGGCGATGATTATTACTTCAAGCGGTTGTTCGAGATTTTTAACCTCAGATGTAGATTTAGAAAATGTAAGTTCGGAAGATACTTCATATTACGTATCCGACGAAGCTATTGAAGAATTGGTTGGATATTTTGAACAATCAAAGGAAACTATTTCGGATGGTCTTGAACGTATGGATGAGGTGAGTACAGATGATGATGTATCTGATGAGGAGTTAATTCGGACTTTTTTAAGCAAAAAAATTGATATTATTGAAGAAGTTAATACAGATTTGCAGTCTATAGAAAAGAAAGCATCTACTATTAACGGGTTAGATAATAAGCTTAAAAATATCAGGGAACAGTATTTTGATGTGTGTGTTTCCGGTTTTGATAGTATAAGTGAAGCTTTTAACTTTGTGTCGACATTTTTTTCGCTTTATGAAAATACTTTATGTTCAAGACCATCATATGCTGACTATTCCGCCTGGGAAGATTTTTATACGGATCTTTACGAGTGGTATGATTCGGCAAAATTGAAAATGGATGAAATGGATTGTCCGACGTGCTTGCAAAGTGTGTGGGACAATTGTGTAGAAACATTTGAATTAAACAGTGCAATTATTGAAAAAATGTATATCGCATTGCAATGCAATGACATCCTCAGATTTCAGTCGGTGAAGAATTTGTGTGACAGATATAATACTTCTATTGACGTCAAAGGTGCGAACTTGTTGGATCGTGCAGCTGTTCAGCTTGATTTTGCATCCGAGTTAATTGATTTCTCAGATTCCATTCTAAGCGAGACTAAAGAATATTCAAAACTGAACCAAAGAGACAGGGAAACATATGAATTTGAAAATGTTGCAACCGGAAAACTTTATTTTGATTATGAAAATATAGATACTATATATCCTGCTATTTATAATACCTATGATAGTATTTGTTATATAGAAGTAGGCTGCTTTGCCGGAAATAAAAAAATTGTGGTTGAAGCAGAAATACCGGGATTTACACAAAAATATACTCAGACCTTTGATCTGGAGCCATCGATTACAACGCTAAGCTTAAAGCCGCCTTTTGTAAGCGAAAATCTTGACCTGACTTCAGCCAAGGAAGCACAGTTGAATATTACAATTTCAGATTCTGAAGGAGCTGTTATAGAGTCTAAAACGTGTCCGATTACTATTAAGAGCAAATATGATGTTGAGTGGTACAGTGACGAATACGGAATGGCAACACGGGATAATATTTTATGTTTCCTTGATCCTGAGTCTGAGGAGATTTCAGAACTTAAAAGATTGGCTATTGAAGAAATATCTTCAATAACAAATGGCGCAGCAAATTCTTTTCCCGGATATCAGACACTTTTGGGAAGTACAAGTGATTATGCTCATTATGTGGATACATATCTGCAAGCCGCAGGAATTATGAGAGCATTATATGATATGGGAGTAAGATATAATGCGGATAGCTATTCAATAAGCGGAAGTAATCAGCACGTATTATTCCCCGATGATGTTTTGAATCAAAAAAGCGGATTGTGTATTGAAACCTCTCTTGTTGTTGCAAGTGCACTCAAGAGTGCAGGTATGCACGTATTCCTTATTTTCCCTCCGGGTCATGCTCAGGTTGCCGTGGAGGTCTGGAATAATGGAAGAGGTGTGGGGGAATACTTCCTCATAGAAACAACGTGTCTTAATGACAGCAGTAACAATCAAAGTATTTTCGTGAACGGTGCAAATAACTTATTAAAAGGAAAAAAACCAACCGGAATGGTGACTTATTACAAAAGCGACGAATGGCAGGAATATCTGGCTCAGACTGATTATATTATTGATTGTGATGATATAAACATACTTGGAATGACTCCGATTTCAAATTAGTTATTCAAAAGAATACACCGATGCTAATGTCGGATATTGAAGGAAGCTAACTTAAATGTGATTCAGTTTATCCGACATTGGCATACATAATAAAAGATAACAAACACTGCCGATACTTGATATATTTTTATGTCGTTATGTTGACTTATTACGATAGCAGCGGATGGCAAGAATATCCGGCTCAGACTGATTATATTATTGATTGTGATGATGCATACTTGGAATGACTCCGATTTCAAATTAGTTATTCAAAAGAATACACCGATGCTAATGTCGGATATTGAAGGGAGCTAACTTAAATGTGATTCAGTTTGTCCGACATTGGCATACATAATAAAAGATAACAAACACTGCCGATACTGTAGAGAAGGGCAACAGACTAAAAAGATTTTTTAATTTCCTTTTCTGATATATTTTTATGTCGTTATGTTGACTTATTACGATAGCAGCGGATGGCAAGAATATCCGGCTCAGACTGATTATATTATTGATTGTGATGATGCATACTTGGAATGACTCCGATTTCAAATTAGTTATTCAAAAGAATACACCGATGCTAATGTCGGATATTGAGGGAAGCCGACCTACGGATGATTAGGGTTGTTGACCTTGGCATACATAATAAATAATGACAAATACCGGAAAATATTTGATGTTTTTCGGTATTTGTCATTTTATATGGTTTAAGAGGCAGTCCGGAATGATTTTAATATTAGTTTTTTAAAAATCTGTCCTTCTTTTTTCAGATAAATCAACATAACAGGTCCGGAAATTTTCAAATATCCTAACCTTGTCCCCAAAAGGGACTTATCAGTAAATACCGCAATAATGCCCAAAAACTCACTGAAAATGAATATTGTATATCTGTGGCAGTCAGATGATCTTTCCACTGACTTCGTATATGATACAAGTGTATGGATAAATAAATTATTTGATATACCAAATTGTATATTTGTTAAGGAAGAAACATAGCAGATTATGTGATATTATGCTTTGTTAAGCAGTCTGTCCTTCTCTTTCCAGAGTTTTTCAGATAAATCAACATAATAGGTGTGGGGATTCTCAAATCTTCTTACCTCATCCCATAATGTATCTATCTGCTCGGCACATCTCCGCCTTATCTCCTCAATCGTCGGATTGCTGTATACCGGATTGCCCTTGTCAAATATCCGCTTACGCAGTTTTACCGCTCTGAAATTGGTAACAGTCTTTCTTTTCCATGTGTGCTCCGGATCAAATATCGTATAAGCCCTGTTGTCGTCTATGACCTCATTAAACAGAGTAATAACATCTGCAATAGCCTTTCCGCTTTCATTGTCATAAAGTCGGTACAGCTCCTTAAAGCAGGGATTGGTTATTTTTGCTACATTTTCGCTTATCTTTATCTTTGGTATCTCTTTGCCGTTTTTATTTACCGATACCAGCTTATATACTCCGCCGAAAACAGGTTCTGAGCTTGCGGTTATAAGCCTTTCACCGACACCGAAGCTATCAATCGGCGCACCCTGACGAAGCATATCCTTTATAATGTATTCATCAAGAGAGTTTGACGCACATATCTGACAATCTGTATATCCGGCAGCATCAAGCATTTTTCTTGCCCTTTTGGATAAATAGGTTATATCGCCGCTGTCTATGCGTATGCCCTTTGGACGGCAGCCGAGAGGAGCAAGTACATCGTTGAATGTTCGTATAGCATTCGGAATACCCGATTTAAGCACATTATAGGTATCAACCAAAAGTGTACAGCTGTTCGGATATCTCCTCGCGTATGCACAAAAGGCCTCGTATTCGCTGTCAAAGGACTGTATCCAACTGTGAGCCATTGTGCCGAGTGCTGGAATACCGAAATCCCTGTCCGATATTGTGCAGGCAGTCCCCGCAACACCGCCGATATAGGCCGCCCTTGCACCATATACGGCACCGTCATAGCTGTGTGCACGTCTTGAGCCGAATTCCATAATTGCTCTTCCGTCTGCCGCACGAACAATTCTGTTAGCCTTCGTCGCAATAAGGCTTTGGTGATTTATTGTAAGCAGTATCATTGTTTCAACCAACTGTGCCTGGATTATAGGTCCTCTTACTGTTATAACAGGTTCGCCGGGGAAAATAGGCGTACCCTCCTCAATAGCCCATACGTCACATGAAAATTTAAAATCCCTGAGATATCCGAGAAACTCCTCGCTGAAAATTTTCTTGCTTCTGAGGAACTCTATATCATCATCAGTAAATCTGAGATTTTTCAGGTATTCTATAACCTGCTCAAGACCTGCCATTATTGCAAATCCTCCCTTATCGGGATTGCGGCGGTAGAACATATCAAAGGTTGCAATAATATCCTTCATATTTTCCTCAAAATATCCGCCTGCCATTGTAAGCTCATAAAAATCTGTGAGCATCGTAAGATTGATTTTTTCGTAAGTCATAAGTCATTCTCCCCATTTTTTATTATTTATCAATGTTGCCGAAATCAACATTTCTGACAATTTCGATACCGTTTGTCTGCATTATAAGCATTGCCGCAAGCTCGCCCGTCTCCGGAAGTCTTGACGGCAGAGAACAGGTTGCAACAAGCTCCATGGGAATTATAATTCTGCTCGGTCTGTTTATTCTGTTCATTGCACTTTTAAGTGTAAGTGCAAGCTGAATAACGCACATATCCGTGCAATCTCCGGTTATAATAAATGTATCGGCTGACGAATTTATTATTTCGCTTTGGAAGTTCTCCTCCAGCCAGCCGTTGACGGACAGCTTGGGGAATATTTTGAAAGTCGCGGCATTTTTAAGCTCGTCCGTAAGCTCGCTCTCGGTATCTCCCCTAAGACAATGAACAGGGTAGGTATCAAATTCGGTGCACCCTTCAAAGTGACAGTCACAAAGAGCATAGTTTGTTATCCCTGCATTTTCGCATTTTGCCGAAAATTCCGCAATATCATCATTGATTGACAGAACCTCTTTGCTTGACAACGCACCCTGCTTTACAAAGCCGTTTACCATATCTACGACAATGTGTACGGTTTTGCCAATATCAGCCTCTGAAAGAGTAAGACTGCCCATGCTTGCCATACTGTCAAAGACTCTTTTGAAATCCTCGGCAATGGTCTGAAATTCATTTGTTAATTTCATAAATATTACCTCCGTGCAAAATTATCTTTTTGATATTATCAATTATATACTAAGTATAATTGAATGTCAATACCCTAATTTAAAAATTTTATATGCCCTTCTTTGTTAAAATAAATAAAAATTCGACAAATATTCTTAAAATTTACATTTTATTCATAATTGATTAATATTATTTTAATTTATTTTCCATTAATTTTAAATCTTCTTAGGAAAAACATTATAAATTTTACACAAAAAAATTTACATACCTAAAATAGTCAACAAGTTTAAACATATTATTTTGTATAAAAAACAGAGGCTAATAACCGATTTATATAACTTTCAACATTTTTTTTGTTGCAATATGGCTATTGTCATTTTTTTGACAATAAACTATAATGCATATTGAACAATTTTATTAGTGAGGTGTATTCCATGAGATTGCGTAAACAAGCGCTTGGGAACAGAAATCTTATTGGTACGAGAGTTGAAGAAATTCGTAAGAAGAGGGGGATGAAACAAAAAGAGCTTCTTGCTCAGCTTCAGGTGAGGGGCGTTGACATGAACGCTTCGGGACTCTCAAAGCTTGAGGGTCAGATCAGGTATGTAACGGATATTGAACTTGTGGCACTTGCGGATATACTTGAAGTGTCTGTGGACAAGCTGCTCGGACGTGAAAAAAAGTAAAATGCTGTGGCTGATATGCTGATTGTTGAATTTTCCATAATTGTAGCTTATATATTACAGTTTACAAAGCATTAAATTTATGGTATTATATTCTTATAAATAATGCACGGAGGTAGGCTATGGAAAATTATAAGAAGGAATTTATCGAATTTATGGTTGATTGTCAGGTGCTTAAATTCGGAGACTTTGTCACAAAAAGCGGAAGAAAAACTCCGTTCTTTGTCAATACGGGTTTTTATCGCACGGGCAAACAGTTAAGAAGGCTCGGCGGATATTATGCAGAGGCGATAAAGAACAAATTCGGACTGGATTTTGATGTTCTTTTCGGACCGGCATATAAGGGAATACCATTAACCGTTGCTGCTTCTATGGCAATAAGTGAAAAATATGGCACTGATATACGTTACTGCTCTAACCGTAAGGAAGTAAAGGATCACGGCGATAAGGGTATTCTTCTCGGGAGTCCGATAAATGACGGTGATAGGGTGGTTATAATAGAAGATGTTACCACGGCAGGCACATCTATAGAGGAAACACTTCCGATAATCATGGCTCAGGGGAATGTTGAAACTGTCGGTCTTGTTGTATCCGTTGACAGAATGGAGAGAGGACAGGGCGAAAAGAGTGCACTAAAAGAAATTGAAGAAAAATACAAACTTAAGACAACCGCTATAGTTACAATGGCTGAGGTGATTGAGCATCTGTATAACAAAGAATATAACGGTAAGATTGTTATTGATGACAGTCTTAAGGAAGCCATTGATGCCTACTATGAAAAGTACGGAGCAAACAATTAATACATAAATTTGTTAAGTGCCGCCGTTATGCGATAAACGGTGGCACTGCCGTATTATCAGGAAATATATGGGATGTACGGTAAATTTGTTTTGTCATTTACTTATGATTTTGTTGCTTTGGCAGTTAATATTAAAAATAAGCCAAAAATCATCGGATACTAAATTTTTCTTAAAGTATGACGCAGGATGCGGTATATAATAAAACTGTGAGCAAAGCACCGATTCAAAATTCTTTATAGGAAAGTATCATGCCGAAAAATCCGCATATCACATTTCCGGGTGCTGTTGAAACACCCGGATGAAATTATATTCGGGTAAAACAATATCGAATTAGTTTTATAAAGGTATTGCGGCTTAAAACAATTTATGATATTATGCTATATAGTAAGTTTTGCAGTGGTTAGGTTATCTATAATATAAAAGGCAGGGAAGATATGGGATTGTATGAAAACGAACAAAAAATACAAAGAGCCTTGCTTGTCGGCATAGATACAGGTGAATATGATGCCGAGGGCTCTATTGAGGAACTGAAGGAACTTGTGGAGAGTGCGGGGGCAGAGCCGGTTGCGGTTGTTATGCAAAAGCGTGATAAGCCCGACGGCGCAACCTGCATAGGTTCGGGCAGGCTTGAGGAAATAAAGGAGTTTTGTTCGGACAATGATATTGATTTTATTGTATTCGATACGGAGCTTACACCAACACAGATAAGAAATATTGAGCAGGAAACTGATATAAGAACGATTGACCGCACAATGCTTATACTTGATATATTTGCAATCCGTGCAAGGAGCAACGAGGGTAAGCTACAGGTGGAGCTTGCTCAGCTTAAATATCTTATGCCCCGTCTCTCGGGCAAGGGCAAGGAAATGTCAAGGCTTGGCGGCGGTGTCGGAACAAGGGGACCGGGCGAAACAAAGCTTGAAACAGACAGAAGGCATATCCGCCGCAGAATAGAATCTTTAAAGGATGAGCTTGAGCATATAACAAACCGACGTGAGCAGCTCCGCTCACGCAGGAAAAAGGACGGCATTATAACTGTCGCCATTGTCGGCTATACCAATGCCGGTAAGTCCACACTTATGAATACACTTACACAGGCAGGTGTTCTTTCGGAAAATAAGCTGTTTGCAACACTTGACCCAACCTCCCGTGCATTGAAGCTGCCAAACGGTGTATCGGTAATGATGATAGATACAGTAGGTCTTGTTCGCAGACTTCCCCATCACCTGGTTGAGGCATTCAAGTCAACCTTGGAGGAGGCTGCTCTTGCGGATATCATACTTAACGTGTGCGATGCATCAAGCGAGGAATATAAGCTTCATCTTGAGGTTACAAATTCACTTCTGCGTGAGCTTGGCTGCGAGGACAGACCTGTAGTTACTGTGTTTAATAAATGTGATCTTGTCGGCAATCCTCTTGATCTTCCGGGTGATAGGGACTCGGTGCGTATTTGTGCCAAAAACGGTGCGGGTATAGATGAACTGCTAAGAAAGATTGAGGAGAATTTACCCGTAAAACTAAGGGCATACACGCTCATGCTGCCGTTTGGTAGGGCGTCTGTTGTATCGGTTCTGAGAAAGGCAGGGGCATTGCAAAGTGAGGAATACACCTCCGAGGGTATTCTTGTAAAGGCAATAGTTGAGGAGTCATTATGGCATCTTGTTGATGAATATTCAATAAGTATGTAAAACACTTGACAAACGGAGTTAAATGAGTTAGAATAAATGAGTACCTGTTTTCCGGTAGAAATCTTCCGAAAAACATAGATGTGCTAATAGCTCAGCAGGATAGAGCGTTCGCCTCCTAAGCGAAAGGTCGGGGGTTCGAATCCCTTTTAGCACGGATTGTATTCACCCTATGCCTAAAATGGCATAGGGTGAATTTGTCGTTGGTTCATTTTTAGGCATAATATCTGACGGTAACATAAATGTTGCTGTCGGGTATTGTTTTTGTAAAAACAACCGCTGCAGCGGTCAGAGTACATTAGTCTTTTTTAGCAAATACCAACATATTAAACGTAATTGTTTCATATGCCGAAGCAAGACCGAACATAGAAAGGCAACCGGCAAGACAACCTTTATTTTTTGTTACAGGGACTTCCTGAATGAGAATAAGCTCCCAGCCTCCGACAGTTTCTCTGTCAATTATAGAGGCATATTGCCTTACCGCAGATTCATAGCTATCGTTCTTATTTATTACAAGCCCTATAGGACCGGCAACTGTTTTATATTGCATTATACAATCCCCCTTATTTCTTGAAGAATTATTGATTTGGTAAGAAGTATACTTCACAACCATTTTCGGGGACATAAGCTTGTCCCTGAATTATTTATGTAAATACAACCTTATTGCTACCGACTGTGGCGTATTTCACATACGTGCAACGACATAATCGAGAAACTTACGTATTATTTTGCCGACAACGGAGCTTTTTCTGATATGTTTTGCCAAGGTAGGACTTAAGAAATAATACAGACGGATAAATTGTTTGCCGAAAAAATATTTTGACAAGGTATTATCTCTGAATTTTCGCAGTTTGAGCACCTCATCGCAAGAGTAGGAGCCGTACACTGCAAATAAAAATCTATTCATGGATTTTGAGCCGGGGTGCGATCGAGAGAGCATTTTCTGATGCTCTGTAAAGACTTGGCATGGTGAATACAAATCGGTAAAGCATTATCTGCATTTTATTTGAAAGACTGTCTTTTCGTAAAGAATTTTTCTTATTAGCTTTTTATAACTATAATAAAATTGGTTTTTGATTTGAAGTTTTTGCCTATCACCATACCCAAACGATTTCCAAATGAATATTTTTTTATAAATGTACAGATAATACCCTTGAAAGAGAGGGATCATTTATGTTTAAACACGAAAAAATGCTGTTCCACCCTGTTGCTGTTGAAAAACCAAATCCGCAGTATGCGGCACTTCTCCAGGAGCAGTTGGGAGGAGCAAACGGAGAGTTAAAGGCTGCTATGCAGTATATGTCACAAAGCTTCAGAATAAAGGATCAAGAAATAAAGGATCTGTTTCTTGATATTGCCGCAGAGGAGCTGGGACACATGGAAATGGTTGCACAGACAATAAATCTTCTTAACGGTCACGATGTTGACGTGCAGTCTGTACCGTGCGGTGAAATACAAACTCATGTGTTACTGGGACTTAATCCCGGTCTTATCAATGCGTCGGGTTACTCGTGGACGGGAGATTATGTATCCGTTACGGGAGATCTTTGTGCGGATCTTCTTTCAAACATTGCCTCCGAGCAGAGGGCAAAGGTCGTTTATGAATATCTTTACAGACAGATAGAAGATAAAAAGGTAAGAGAAACCATTGATTTTCTTCTGAACCGTGAGGAAGCACATAATGCTATGTTCAGGGAAGCTTTCAATAAGGTACAGTCCACAGGTTCAAACCGTGATTTTGGAACGACAAAGGCAGCAAAAATGTATTTCAGTATGTCGGAGCCGTCACCGTCGAATAATCCTTTTTCTCAGACAAAGGTAGAGCCTCCGGCTTTTAAGTAAAAACAAAAGCACGCTGACGGAATTTCCGAAAGCGTGCTTTAAGCTTATTTTTTATTTTGAAGCGGCGGAGCATACCATATTTGCAAAATACTCATGTATATGCAGATCATCATTAAGCTCCGGGTGAAAAGCCGTAACAAGCTGATTGCCCTGACGTGCGGCAACGATATGTCCGTCCACACTTGCAAGTGCTTCGGCACTTCCCGAAACGGATTCGATATACGGTGCACGGATAAAGGTCATGGGGATTTTTCCCATATCACCAAATTCCGCTTCTGTATAGAAGCTGCCAAGCTGTCTGCCGTATGCATTACGCACAGCGGTTATGTCCATTGTCGCAAAATGAACACGGTCATCATTTTTTATTTTCTTCGCAAGAAGCAACAGTCCCGCACACGTTCCGAATACAGGCAGACCGTTTTCAACAGCCGTCTTTATCGGATCGTACAGATCAAGCTCCCTCATAAGTTTACCCTGTACGGTGCTTTCTCCGCCCGGTATAATAAGACCGTCAAAGCTGTTTTCGAGATCCCTTTTCTGTCGTATCTCAAAGGACGGTATACCAAGCCTTGCAAGTATCTGCTCATGCTCAATAAATGCTCCCTGCAATGCAAGTACAGCAATACGCATATATTATTTTCCTCTTTCTGCCATAAGGAGCTGAATTTCCTGTTCGTTAATTCCTACCATAGCTTCGCCGAGATCCTCGGAAAGTTCTGCAAGCATTTTAGCGTCTGTAAAGTTGGTTACAGCCTTTACGATTGCAGCGGCACGCTTTTTGAGGATGTCGCGGGCGTCGTAGCGTGGGCTGGACTCGCTCTGGTAGGTGTGCTCCTGCTCCTCGTCCATGATGATGAGGCCGATGTCGTCCAGCGGGGCA
>CANQLX010000058.1 GCA_947624835.1 uncultured Clostridia bacterium | reverse complement strand
GACGAAAGCGAAGAGGAAGAATAAATTTGGTGAACACGCAGAATCTTGCAGGAATATAAGCGGGATTCTGCGTTTTGGTTGACAAAGGAGGAAGGATTTATGCTGTTAAGTCTTTTGAGGTCCGGAAATATTGTGTCTGTAATAATGTATATCCTGTCGGTTTTACTTACGATATTTCTTGTACTTCCGCTGCATGAATGTGCTCACGGCTTAGTTGCCTATAAGCTTGGTGACGATACTGCAAAGAGACAGCGTCGTTTGACTCTCAATCCCTTAGAACATATTGATTATCTCGGTGCGTGTCTTATGCTTATTATCGGCTTCGGTTGGGCAAAGCCTGTTCCGATAAATCCGAGAAGATTTAAAAATCCAAAGGCAGGTATGGCTCTGACTGCACTTGCAGGACCCGTTTCAAACCTTCTTGCCGCAGTAGTTGCAGGTCTTATACGAAACGGACTTGTTTTTATGATTTTTAAAGAAATTATTCCATATAACAGTTTTATTTATTATGTACTGATGTTTTTTGAATTTCTTATTTCTGTGAATATAGGTCTTGCGGTATTCAATTTTATTCCCATTCCGCCTCTTGACGGATCTAAAATTCTTATGGCATTTCTGCCTGATAAGGCAATAGTATGGATTGAACAGAGAATACATATAATTTCTGCTGTTTTATTCGTGATTGTTATAATGGGCGGACTTGACGGAATACTCGGCAGGGCGAATAATCTTTTTTATGGTTGGATTTCGTGGCTGACATGGCTTCCGTTTTCGTTATTTGCCGGCTGACAGGAGTGCTGAATTTTGGAAGTACTATCATACAAGGTCAGTACGTTTGAAGGTCCACTCGACCTTTTACTGCACCTCATAGAAAAAAATAAACTGAATATATATGATATTTTAATTTCCGATCTTCTTGATCAGTATATGGAGCATATAAAGCTTATGCAGGAGCAGGATCTTGAAATAGCCGGAGAATTTTTGGATATGGCATCAAGGCTTGTGCAGATAAAATCCGCAATGTTACTTCCTAAATACGAAGAAGCTGAGGAAATGAAGAAGGAACTTTCGGGACAGCTTATAGAGTATAAAAAATGTAAACAGGTTGCAAAAGTACTCTCAGAAAAAATCAGTTTTGACAGCTATTGCCGTGAACAGGAAAAGATCAAGGCGGATATGAAATACAGAAGAAACCATGAGCCGGCATATCTTGTTGCGGCATATCTTGCGGCTGTCGGCAGAGGCAAGGCGAAACTTCCGCCGCCTGAAGATGCCTTTTCGGGTATTGTGAAAAGGAAAATAGTTTCCGTAAGCTCAAAGATAATAGGTGTGATGAAGCGGCTTTGGAACGGGAAAAAAGTAGGCTTCAGCAGCATATTCAATGATGCGTCGAACAAAAGCGAATTGGTTGCGACATTCCTTGCCGTATTGGAGCTTATCAAGGGAAAGAGAGTAAGAATAGAGGGTGAGGGAGAAACTCAGATGCTTATGCTTATAAGCGGAGGAAAAAAACGCAGAGAGGGTGAGAAAAATGCAGGAGGAGAAGCTTAAAAGCTCGGTTGAAGCCATTATTTTTGCCTGCGGCACACCTGTTGAAATTGAAAGTGTGGCAAAGACCCTTGAAATATCGGAGGACAGAGCTGCGGAAATATGTGAGCAGCTTTCCTCGGAATATGCAGAAAGACAAAGCGGTATAAGAATAGTGAGGCTTGGAAGATGCTTTCAAATGTGCACTGTTGAGGAATATGCCGATGTAATACGTTCGGTGTTGGATCTCCGCAAAAATACACCGCTTTCCCAGGCGGCATCGGAAGTTCTTGCTGTTATAGCATATAATCAGCCGGTCACAAAAGCATTTATAGAGCAGGTTAGGGGTGTTGATTGCTCCGGTGTTGTTGCAAACCTTTTATCAAGAGAGCTTATTGAAGAAAAGGGTCGTCTGGAACTTCCGGGCAGACCTTTGGTTTACGGAACCACGGAGCATTTTTTGAGATGCTTTAATATTTCTTCACTCAATGAGCTTCCTCCGCTTCCCAACAATGAGGAGGAGAAAGATAGCGACGGTGATGAAGCATGACAGCGTTATACATAATTCTCGGTATACTGGGTTTTATAATATTATTGCTTATATGTCCTATAAGGATAAGGATTGTATATGACGGCGAACTGCGTCTGAGGTTAGGGTACCTCTTTTTAAACTTTAATATTCTGCCTAAAGAGGAAGAAAAACACGTGAGTGTTGAAAGCTCTGAGAATAAATCTCCAAATAAACCGAAGAAAAAAGATAATGATTTGGAAAAACTTCAGGCTGAACCTAAGAGGGATAATGATTCAGAAAATGCTAAGCCCGAACAGGAAAAAAAGACGAATCCCATACTTGAGTTTAAGGATAAGCACGGTTTGGGTGGAATTTTTGGGATTGTCAAGAATTTGTTGGATATTCTTGCAGAAATACCTAAAAAGCTTTCCCGACACCTTGTGATAAAGCTTCTTGATGTTAAATTGCTTATAGTGGGTCAGGACAGTGCAGATACCGCAATTAAATACGGGTATGCCTGCTCGGTAATATATCCCATTGTATCAATATTAAAAAATAATCTTAAAATAAAAAAGGATAATGAAGAAATAGTTGCAGGCTTCCTTGCGGATGAAACTGCTGCCGAGTTTACTTTTTATGCCGGTATTAAGCCCTGGTTTCTGTTAGGTACGGGAATATCGGCTTTTGTGAAATTTATATCTGCTATTGCAAAATTAAGGTGATTGGTTTATAATTATACATAAAAGGCGGTGTTAAAAATGAGTGATCATCCCATAAACGGATTGATGGATACTACTCTTGAAAAAATAAAAGGTATGGTTGATGTAAATACAGTCATAGGTGACCCGATTGTGACCCCTGACGGAACCACAATCATACCGGTTTCAAAGATTGTATACGGATTTGCTTCCGGAGGTTCGGAATTTGCAAGTAAGCATCAGACAAACTCCAATCTTTTTGGAGGAGGCGGCGGAGCGGGTGTTACTATCGATCCTGTTGCTTTTATAGCCATATCCCATGGCGATGTAAAGCTTTTGAATATAGCAACGGATACAAACCAAAAAGCAATAGCTCTGGTTCCTGAGATATTTGATAAAATAGTTGCGCTTATAAAAAAAGATAAGTCCAATGACAAAAAGGACCCAAACCCTGATGATGGTCTGAGTGATCCTAAGGTATAGGATTGACTTCTGTTTATATTGCATATTCATTTTCTCCCTGCCCCTGCATATAATTTATAAATACTGCAAAGGGGTGGGGAGTTGTTTATTAAAAGAATAATATATGCAGCTACGGTATTTATAATTACCTTTTCATTTTGCGGGTGTGAGGATAAAGCCCCGATGAGTGTTAAGGATAATACTGTTGCGGCGATATCGGCTGTACCGACAAAGGATGCGGTTGATGTAAAGGGTGAAAATATTTCAGATAGTGCAGGTGCAGCAATAATATACTGTGCAGACAGCGGAGAGGTGCTGTACGGTCATAATATCAACGAGAAAAGGGCAATAGCAAGCATCACAAAGATAATGACCGCTTTGCTTGCACTTGAATACTGTTCTTCAAACGATAAGAATGTGAAGATAACCGCAGATATGTATGCCGAAGGTTCAAGTATGTATTTAAAAGCCGGTGAAATACTGAAGCTCAGCGAAATAGTAAAGGGAATGATGGCTGTATCGGGGAATGATGCGGCAAATGCGGTGGCCTTAACAGTTGGTGGTGACAGAGAAAAATTTGCCGGTTTGATGAATGAAAAGGCAGAGCAGCTGGGTATGAAAAATACTCATTTTGTGACACCGTCGGGACTTGACAGCGAGGAACATTATTCTACTGCATATGATATGGCAGTGCTTTGCTCATATGCTATGGAGAATGATACATTCAAGGAAATTGTCTCTCAGAAAAATATAAATGTTGAATATGTATATCCCGAAGGTAAAATGCAGACTCTCGGAAATCATAACAGATTACTTTCACTGTGTGACGGATGTATAGGGATAAAGACAGGATATACCATGAAGGCGGGCAGAACCCTTACATCATGTGCAGAGCGTGACGGAGTGCGGCTGATAGTTGTTACATTGGGCGACAGAAACGACTGGAACGATCACTGTGCTTTGTATGATTACGGTTTCAGTCTTGTACAGAGGATAAAGCTTACAGATAATGGTAAGGAAATAAAGGTGCCGCTTGTAGGTGGTGAAAATAATGCCGGGGAAGTGTGCCTTGTGCCCGAAAGAGAACTCGAAGCTACATTAAAAAATGATGAAGCTGCAGGGGTGAAGGAAAAAATATATGCCCCGCATTTTGTGTATGCACCTGTTGTTTCAGGTGAGGCTGTTGGTTGGATAGAATATAAATCGGGTAATAAGCTAATAGCCAAGGCGAGACTTATTGTGAAATAGAGGGGATAGATATGGAAAACGAAGAAAATAAAATAAGGATACAGAAAATAATTGCCGATGCGGGGATAGCATCAAGAAGAAAGGCAGAGGAGCTTATTTCCGGAGGTGCTGTTACCGTAAACGGGAAAAAGGCAAAACTCGGAGAAAAGGCGGACCCTTACAGAGATAAGATAACTGTTGCAGGAAGAGAAATTATAATAAGAAAAAATACCAAAAAGTATTATATACTTCTGCATAAGCCGAGAGGATACATTACGACAATGAATGATGAGGGCGGAAGAAAATGTGTTGCGGAATTGGTTGACGAAATACCGGCAAGACTTTTCCCCGTCGGAAGGCTCGACAGGGAATCTGAAGGAATGCTCTTTATGACGAATGACGGAAATTTTGCAAATATGATAAGTCACCCATCAACGCATTTTGCAAAAACCTACCGTGTTACCGTACATCCGGGAATAACCGATGATCAGCTCACAAAGCTGACAACAGGAGTTATTATAGACGGAAGAAAATCAATGCCGGCATCTATCAGGGTAGTGTCGGCCGAACAGGAGAGGACAGTTTTGGAGATTGTTCTTGAGGAGGGCAGAAACCGTCAAATAAGGAAGATGTGCGAGGCCGTGGGGCTTGAGGTTGCAAGGCTTAAGCGTACGGCAATAGGTCCTGTAAAGCTTGGTATGCTACAGCCCGGAAAATGGCGTGAGCTCAAGCCTGACGAGCTCAGGAGCATAAAAGCATATCAGAAAAAGCTCATGGCAAGGAATGAAGCCGACATACGAAAAAAGAAAAAATAATTAATTTACTATACGGTAGTGAGCCTGTGGGAAAAGATTGCTCATTTTACTTGCAGTGCTCACTATTATGTTTTGTTATTGACAAATGCGTTTTTTTTATGTATAATATCACTTGTGACGGAAAGAAATTTGTTTCCGCCAAGACAATTTATATATAGTTTGCGGGTGTGGCGGAATTGGCAGACGCGCCAGATTTAGGTTCTGGTGGGAATACCGTGCAGGTTCAAGTCCTGTCACCCGCACTTGGCCTCCGATACGGGGAAGGATGCGTTCGATTTTTTCGGACGCATTTTTATTTTTTATTGACATTTTTATATACTTATTATATAATTGATATTATCAAAATATATTTAAGTATAGGGCGTTAATATTACAAAATTGAAAAATATATCAAAAGTGAGCTTACCGGCTGGAAAACTCTTGATGTAGTATGGCTTTGCATTGCAACAGCGGTAATTCTCGGTCTTTCGATTTATTGGGGTGATAATTTAATAAGTCTGACATCGGCACTTACAGGGGTATGGTGTGTAATTCTGACAGGGAGGGGCAAGCGATCTTCCTTTGTTGTCGGTCTTGTAAATACTGTATTTTATGCTTGGATAGCACTTGACGCTAAATATTACAGTGAGGTCATGCTCAATATGCTTTACTATCTGCCGATGAATTTTGCAGGTTGGTTATTCTGATTGTCAGGACATTACATTATTTTCTGCATTATTAATAATTTTCTCCGTGGAGGTTTAAGCATTAAACAGTTGTTTTTACAAAATTCTTACATTTCCATAACAATTATTATATATGGCTGCTTTATTATTCAAATTGTTAATGTTATAATATTATCGGTAAAAAATATTCATGGGGACAGGGGCAAAATGATAAAAATACTTATTGTAGAAGATGATGAAAATATTACAAAAATGCTTGAGGTTACGGCATCCATTGCAGGGTATGAATATGACACCTGCGATAATGGACTCAGGGCTGCGGAAAAAATAAAAGAAAGCGATTATGATTTGGTTTTGCTTGATGTAATGCTGCCCGGATGCAGCGGATTTGAGGTAGTTGAAAAAATTGATACGGAAAGAACTCCGGTAATTTTTCTCACAGCACTTCAAGATGTGACTGACAAGGTTAGGGGACTCAAGCTTGGTGCTGAGGATTATGTTGTAAAGCCGTTCGAGCCTGTGGAACTTCTCGCAAGAATAGAAGTAATACTCAGGAGAAAAAATAAGCATAAAACTGTTTTAGAGTACGGCGATATAATTGTAGATGTTGCAAGGCATATCGTAAAGAAAAATGACAGGGATATTACGCTTACACCAAGGGAATTTGAGCTTTTTGTGTATTTCCTTAAAAATATTGACATAGCGTTGTCAAGAGAAAGATTGTTGTCGGCAGTGTGGGGGTATGAGTTTACAGGGGAAACAAGGACAGTAGATACTCATGTTCAGCAGCTTAGAAAAAAGCTCGAAATTCAGAATTCACTGATTACTGTTCCCAAACTCGGATACAGACTTGAAAATATAGATTAGGGTGAAGAAACTTGAAGCTGTGGTTCAAAATATTTATAACATCATTGTTTCTTGTTGTTGCTGTGATCAATATTACCGCTGCTGTTATACTTACGAATAACCGTACACTTATGATAACAAGAGAAAGAAGTCGTGCGGTAGCATCCCACGAATTTATTTGTGCCGGTTTGAAAAATAATGTAGCCTATGAACGGCTGAGGTCGGATCGGTTTGTTATGTCAAAAAGTGATATTGACGATATTGTAAGAAATACAATACTAAAGCAATCAGATGATGGCGATATTGCGATTATATATGATAAAAAGGGTGAGGTTGCTCGTGCGGGAAGTGATAAAGTAAATCCGTCGGGATTACCCGAAAAAATTAAAAATAAGGATGATGTATTTTCTCTGATAAAGGATGTTAACGAAAGCTCATATATTTTTGTCGCATCAGAAATTATTCTTGAGGATAATGAATACTATGTAATTACATCCAATGATATAACGGAAATATATACGGAAGGAGCAAGACAGCTCAAGTTTGTACAGGTGATTTCGGTTGTACTTGCCTGCGTAACAGCGATATTTCTTCTTATTATGATAAAGCTTTTTCTGCGTCCTCTTGCAGAGATAAATAGATCAATAAATGAAATATCGGAGGGAAATTATTCTAAACGGTTGAAAACAGCTGGCAGCGAGGAGCTTAGAACGCTTTCGGAAAATATAAATAAAATGGCAGGCTCGGTAGAGAAAAATTACAACAGAATAGAGGCAGTTGCAGAGGAAAGGAAACGTTTTATCGACAGCCTTGCACATGAGATAAAAACTCCGCTTACCTCAATACTCGGTTTCGCCGATATACTCAGAATAAAGAAAAATATTTCACCGGAGGAATTGGGCGAATATTCGGGTATAATTGTAGATGAAGCAAAACGCATACGTTCACTTTCGGGAAAACTCATGGAGCTTATCTCTTCGGGAAATGGCACGCTCGAGCTTAAGCCGGTAAATACAGAGAATATACTTGAAGATTTGAAAATAGTTTTTATGCCCATAGTACAGGCTAAAGGCATAGCTCTTACAGTAGAGTGTGAGCCGTTGATGATTAACGCGGATGAGGATATATTTAAATCCCTGATATATAATCTTCTTGATAATGCAGTAAAGGCATCCTGTGAGGGAGGTAAAATACATCTGTCATGTAAGCGTGACGGTGTGTACGCTGTTATTTCCGTTCGGGATAATGGGATAGGAATAACCGAGGAAGATCGCAGTCACATATTTGAAGCATTTTATATGGCTGATAAATCCCGTTCAAGGAAGCAGGGCGGTGCAGGTCTTGGTCTTGCACTGTGTTCGGAAATAGCCAAAAAGCATAATGCGGAAATTACACTTGAAAGTACACCGGGCAAGGGTACGGATGTGCGGGTCAGGATAAAGATATCGGGGGTAAGCAGGAATGAGGTTTAATAAGAAAATAATAATATCTTTTGTGCTTATAGCTGCAATAGGGGCGGCGGAAATATTCGGCATATTAATATGCGGAAATATGATTCCTGATTATAAAAATCAGATATTTGAGGAGAGTGGCTCCGACAGTACCAGACTTATGTTCATTAATGACGAGGACAGTTCAAGATTTTACCCATGGCTTGAATATGATAAGGAAAGCTGTATAAGTTACGAAAAATACATAACGGATTGTTGTGACAATTTGCTTAAAGCTTCGGATTACAATGATAATTATCAAGCGGAAGTGGTTGAGGATATTATAGCTTATCTCAGAGCAGAGGCTGAAAAGAATGGTGGAGATTTTGATGCAAACAACAAAAGTCAGAAGGATCTGAAAAGTGTATATAGCAGTATCTGTTCAGAGCAAAAGAATAAGCTTAATCATATGATAGGATTTATCAACAGGACATTTGATTATGTGAGATGTGCTCCCGAAAAGACAGATTTTGCAGACTCGGCACTTATAGATAAAAGTATAGGAATATTGTATATTGAGGGCTTTAAATATATCGGTACAGATAATGCCGGGCATATAATGGATCTTGTCATGGGTCTGACAGATTATAGTGTAAAATTTTACAGATTGAGGGAGGAAACCGGAAAGGTATTTTCGTCATCCGATATAACAAGGAAAAGTGAGAAAATTATAGATGACCTTGATTATGCTATTCCATATATAGAAAAGTATTATACTTCATCGTATGTTAAAAATTATGAAGAAGACTATAACGATTCCGATGGGGTTAGGTTAAATGATGATGCGGAATATGAAGAAAATAGTGAAGAACCTTTTTTGGCTGACGAGGATGATAATGCCTTGTTTGATTATCTTATAAATATTTCAATGAGTGGAGTCGGATGTGATTTATCTATGCCTGATACTGACGGTTATATAAATATCAATTTCTACGAATACGAAAATATAACGGATAAAGCGGAGGAGAACTATTGTACCTTTGTTTTTTATCTGGAAATACCGCATTATGCGGATGAATATAATGTTTTCTCAAGTGGTGATGAGCTAATAATAGTTTTAAGCTCCGATTCGAGGAAAAACAGCACAATACTGTATTATAGCCTTAGTGCGGACAGAATAACCGGCATAGGAACAGGAAGTGCATAAATAATTCATTAAATTACATTTTTACATTTCTTTTGCAGAAAGCGGAATACTGCATTACAGCCTCTGTGTTATATTTGATCTATTAGATATAACACGGAGGAATATTATGAAAAAGAATACAGTATTGTCGGATTATGAAAATTTTTTGATATCATCTGAAAATGTGAGCTTTATGCAGTCGGAGCATTGGTCTGAGTTGAAAAAAGGTTGGCAAAGTGAAAGAATTTCAGTGAGAGATGAATTTGGAAATATTGAGGGGGTAATGCAGATACTGATTAAGAAAATACCGTTTCTCAATACCTGCTTTATGTATGCACCAAGAGGACCGGTATGTGACTTCCATAATACATATGTTCTCAGACAGCTTATAGACAATGCAAAGCTTTTTGCTGACAAATATAATGCTTTTATGCTTAAAATTGACCCGATGATATCATGTGATGATTATGAGGCTGTCAATACATTGATGAGTATGGGCTTCAGACACAATCCTGATATGCCGGAGGATAACAGTGTGCAGAGCCTGCAAAATTATATTCTTGATATAGGGAACAGAACAGAGGAGGAAGTATTCGGTTCGTTCCACTCCAAGTGGCGATACAATATACGTCTTGCTAAGCGCAGGGGTGTAGAATGTGATTATCATAACAGCAGTCTTGATGCCTTTTATGAGCTTATGACGGAAACAGGAAAAAGGGATGGTTTTTGCATACGTTCAAAGGAGTATTTCAAAAATATGCTTGATGCTTTCGGAGATGATGCAAGACTGTATATGTGTTACACCCCACAGGGTGAGGAAATATCGGGTGCACTTGCCATACGTTTCGGCGACAGGGTAAGCTATGTTTACGGCTGCTCGACAAGCAGGCACAGAGAGCTTATGCCGAATTATCTTATGCAGTGGAATATGATAAGCTGGGCGATGGAATCGGGGTGCCGGATTTACGATTTTATGGGTATTCCGCACTGTAATGAGGAGAATCACCCGAATTACGGTGTATATCGTTTCAAAAAAGGCTTTAACGGAAGGGTGGTGAAATATGCGGGGGAATTTGATTATATTTTTTCGAGAATGAAGCATTTTGAAATTTCGTTCATGCTCAATCTTCTCGGATATAAAAAAATGTAATTAAAACAGAAAGATGTAAATTAAATGAAAAGTGTTATAATTTTTGTAGGTGTGATAATATTATTTGTAATGATGGGCAGTACTTTATTGGAGATAAATTCCTATAAGGAAAATATCCGCAAAAAAGAAAGTATAGATGTGATAATTGAATCACAGAGTATAAATGCCGCCAATAATGATGTGTCCGCATTATTATGGGTATTGGAACAGAGTTGGAGGAGTCATACGGGGAAAAGTCAGTGGCTTCTGCTTTAATGGAAACAGAGGGGGATATAATGACAAAAGGTAATGAATTAGTGATTATTTCATAAAAAGCAGAAAATTATTGAAAAGTATATGGCAGAGAGCAAGAGATTTTTAATCATGCTCTCTGTTTTTTATTTTAACTGTATAAATTGCTGAAATTGATACATTTTTTTCTCGAATTTAGACAAACATAAAATATATCTATAAAAAAATTTTGGAAATCATAAAAAATATAGTGACTTTTAACTATTTTTATGATATAATCACGATAGGACTATATTTTTATAATTTCAGATAAAAAATAAGAACAAACTTATTTCATTCAGTAAGGTGGTTTGATGATAGAGCAAGTCATAAATATTGATCGCATGGAACAAGCGGTTGCACTTTTCGGTACTTTTGATGAGAATATAAGACTGATTCAGAATGAATATATGGTTTCTGTGGTATGCAGAGGTTCGGAGCTTAAAATAAGCGGAGAGCCTGAAAATGTTTCAAAAGCGGCAAAGGTTATAGAAAGTCTTTTAAGTCTTGTCAGCAGAGGAGAGGCACTAAGCGATCAGAATGTGCGTTACTGTATGTCGCTCGTTAATGCGGGCAATGAGGATAAGATAGACCGCCTTGCGGGTGATTGTATATGTATAACCTCAAGGGGAAAGCCTGTAAAGCCTAAGACGCTCGGTCAAAAAAAATACTGTACAGCGATAAAGGAAAATACTATAACGCTGGGTATCGGTCCTGCCGGAACAGGAAAAACCTATCTTGCTGTTGCAGTTGCTGTGACGGCATTCAGGGCAAGGGAGGTAAACAGGATCATTTTGACAAGACCTGCGGTTGAGGCAGGTGAAAAGCTTGGTTTTCTGCCGGGAGATTTGCAAAGTAAGGTTGACCCATATCTGCGTCCGCTTTATGATGCCCTTTTTGATATGCTCGGAGCGGAAACATATCAGAAGTATGTTGAAAGGGGAAATATAGAGGTTGCTCCGCTTGCATATATGAGGGGAAGGACACTTGACGACAGCTTTATAATACTTGATGAGGCACAAAATACAACACCCGAACAGATGAAAATGTTTTTGACACGTCTTGGATTCAATTCCAAAATGGTTATTACAGGGGATATAACACAGATAGATTTGCCCGGAGGTGTGCGCTCGGGTCTTAAGGATGCCGTGAAGATACTAAGAAATATTGACGGTATCGAAAGTGTTGCCTTTAATGCTTCTGATGTTGTCAGAAACAGACTTGTACAGGATATTATAAAGGCTTATGACAAAAATTCAAATTCCGCAAGTTCACGTTCGTAAAATAGTTGGGATTTATGCAGTCGGGGCTGTGGCTCCGGAAATATCGGCAGAAAAAAATAAATATGAAAGGGAAGGTTGAAATGGATAAAATCAAAGTGAT
>CANQLX010000057.1 GCA_947624835.1 uncultured Clostridia bacterium | reverse complement strand
AAAAGACTTGAAATTTGGATAAAATTAAGCTATTATATAAATAATAAACAGTATTTGGTAAAAAGGAGTTGTTATATTATGCAGCTTGTAAATGGCGCAAGCAATGAACGCTCGGAACTTGATTTGTTTCACAGCGGAGAGAATTACCACGCTTACAATTATCTGGGAGCGCATAAGGCGGCTGTTGACGGTAGGGAAGGCGTTATATTCCGCACATGGGCGCCTAATGCCAAAACCGTATCGGTTGTCGGTTCCTTCAACGGTTGGGATCGTAATCAGCACAGAATGAACAGAATATCGGACGGCGGTGTATGGGAATGTTTTATTCCCGAAATCGTTGACTCGTATGCTATATACAAATACAGCATAGAAACATTTGATGATGTTTGTATGATGAAGTCGGATCCCTATGCTCATCATTATGAAACACGTCCGAATAACGCTTCGGTTTTTTTCGATATCGACGGGTTTGAATGGCATGACGAAGATTGGGAAAAGACTAAGCATGAGCATGAGTCCTACAGCAGTCCGATGAATATATATGAGGTTCATGCAGGCTCATGGAGAAAATATAAGGATGGTAATTATTTTTCTTATAGTAAGCTTGCAGACGAGCTTATTCCGTATGTAAAAGAGATGGGTTATACTCATATAGAACTTATGCCCCTTACGGAATATCCGTTTGATGCGTCATGGGGATATCAGGTCACAGGATATTTTGCCGTTACCTCAAGATACGGCGGACCCTTTGACTTTATGGAATTTGTTGACAAGTGTCATGCAGCCGGTATATATGTAATTATGGACTGGGTTCCGGCGCATTTTCCGAGGGATGCATTCGGACTTGCACGCTTTGACGGTACTCCCTGTTATGAATATGCAGATCCACGGAAGGGTGAGCATAAGGACTGGGGTACGCTTGTGTTCGATTACGGAAGAAATGAGGTAGTCAGCTTTCTTGTTTCAAGTGCTATATTCTGGATGGATTATTACCACATAGATGGACTTCGTGTTGATGCCGTAGCTTCCATGCTTTATCTTGACTACAGCAGACGTGACGGGGAGTGGGTTCCGAATAAATTCGGCGGAAAGGAGAACCTTGAGGCAGTTGCCTTTCTGCAAAGGCTTAATGAGGCAGCTTTCAAGTATTATCCTGAGGTCCTTATGATAGCGGAAGAATCAACGTCGTGGCCTATGGTTTCAAGACCTACATATTCGGGAGGACTCGGTTTTAACTATAAGTGGAATATGGGCTGGATGAATGATATGCTCCATTATATATCGCTCGACCCACTTTACCGCCCGTTTAATCATGATAACCTTACATTTTCGTTTTTCTATGCATTTTCCGAGAACTTCATCCTTCCGATATCACATGATGAGGTCGTTTACGGAAAGGCTTCACTTATAAATAAAATGCCCGGCTCGTATGAACAGAAGTTTGCAGGGGACAGGACCTTTATTGCATATATGATGGCTCACCCCGGAAAAAAGCTTACATTCATGGGTACCGAATTCGGTCAGTTCAAGGAGTGGGATTATGCGACAGAGCTTGATTGGCTGCTTCTTGAATATCCGGCGCATAATGATCTCAAGAATTTCTTTAAGCAGGTGAATAAGTTCTATCTTGAAAATTCGCCGTTCTGGGAGGTGGATTATTCATGGGACGGTTTCTCATGGATATCCAATGATGACTATACACAGAGTGTAATAAGCTTCAGGAGAATTAATAAAAAGGGTAATGAGATTATTGTTGTTTGTAATTTTCAGCCTGTTCTCCGTGAAAATTACCGCATAGGTGTACCGATTGACGGCACATATTCAGAGGTGTTCAATACAGAGTCAAAGGAATTTGGAGGCTGCGGTATTACCAATGGTTCGTCCATTGTTTCAGATGAAGTGGGTATGCATGGCTTCGAGCAGTCGATATCGCTGACACTTCCGCCGATGTCTGTGCTATATTTAAAATGCGTACGCAAAAAGCCAAAAAGGAAACCAAAGGCGGTTGCTGACAGTATGGCAAAAGAAACAAAGAAGACCTCTGCCAAGGCTAGGTCTGAAAAGACGGCAAATTCTAAGACAAAAACTAAAAAAACAGCTAAAAAAGAGTCGTGATACATAGGTTTGTAAAATAAATTAAGAAATGAGGAGGAATACTAAATGTATCCAAAACAAGAAGTTGTTGCTATGCTGCTTGCAGGCGGACAGGGCAGCCGGCTTGGAGTGCTGACGCAAAAGCTTGCGAAGCCTGCAGTGCCGTTCGGAGGAAAATACCGTATAATTGATTTTCCGCTTTCAAACTGCGTGAACTCCGGTATAGATGCCGTCGGAGTTCTTACACAGTATCAGCCGCTCGTGCTTAATGAGTATATAGGAAACGGTCAGCCGTGGGATCTTGACAGTAATAACAGCGGTGTGAGTGTACTTTCACCGTATCAGCAGGTGAAAGGAGCTGATTGGTATTCCGGCACAGCAAATGCGATATATCAGAATATTAATTACATAGACAGATATAATCCCGATTATGTTGTTATCCTTTCCGGTGATCACATTTATAAGATGGATTATTCCAAAATGATAGCAGCTCATAAGGAAAATAAGGCTGATTGTACTATTGCTGTTATAGATGTGCCGCTTGCGGAGGCTTCGCGCTTCGGTATTATGAATACAAATCCTGACGGGTCTATATATGAATTTGAGGAAAAGCCTGCAAATCCGAAAAGCACAAATGCTTCAATGGGTATTTATGTATTCAGCTATGATAAGCTGCGTAAATATCTTATTGAGGATGAGGAGGACGAAAACTCTGAGCATGATTTCGGTAAAAATGTGCTTCCGAAGATGCTTAATGACGGACTGAGAATGTTTGCTTATCAGTTCCAGGGATATTGGAAGGACGTTGGAACGATAGACAGTCTTTGGGAGTCCAATATGGATCTTCTTGATCCGAATGTACCGCTTGATCTAACGGATGAATCATGGAAGATATATTCAAGAAACCCTGTTGTTCCTCCGCAGTATATATCGGAAAGTGCAACGGTTCAAAATTCACTTATCGCAGATGGCTGCTCAATCAGCGGTTCGGTTGACTTCTCCGTTCTCTTCTCAAATGTTGTTGTAAAGAAGGGTGCTGTCGTTCAGGATTCGATAATCATGCCCGGCTCGGTTATAGAGGAGGGTGCTGTGGTTCAGTATGCTATTGTGTCGGAAAATACTATTATAGGAAAAAATGCAGTTATCGGTGCACGTCCGGAAACAATAGAGGATAAGGATCAGTGGGGTATTGCCGTTATAGGTGATAACCTTAAAATAGGTGAAGGTGCAAAGATAGCACCTAAGACAATGGTTTCAAAAAATGTAGAGGGGGTTGAGGAATAATGCGTGGAAATAATATCATGGGAATTATCTTCGCCAATCTGCATGAGGATCTTGTAAGCGCTCTTACGGACGTAAGAATTATGGGGGCTGTACCCTTCGGAGGCAAATATCGTCTTATAGATTTCCCGCTTTCCAATATGGTTAATTCGGGTATAAACAAGGTAGGTGTTCTTACAAAGAGTAATTATCAGTCTATAATGGATCACCTCGGTACAGGTAAGGCTTGGGATCTTTCGAGAAAACAGGGAGGTCTTTTTATACTTCCGCCTTTTACAAATTCAAACGATTACTCCAATCGTATAACTACTCTTAACAGTATTCTTCCGTTCTTGCAGAATTCTACACAGGAGTATGTTGTTATATCGGACTGTGATACGGTATGCAATATAGATTTTCAAGATGTATGCAGAAAGCACCTTGAAAATAATGCGGATATTACCCTCGTATATAAGAGAGATGTTTTGCCTGAAAAACTTCATGCTCCGGCTATCCTTTCGTTTGATACAAGCGGGAAGGTAATAGATGTACTCATTACGAATAATGTTGAAGGACCGTGCAGCTTCTACATGAACATGATGTTCATCAAGAGAGAACTTCTTATTGAGCTTGTTAATAAATGTGTTAGTAAGAACACGCTTAATTTCAAGAGGGATATACTTCAGGTTGAATATAAAAATCTGAGTGTTTACGGATATGAATTTAAGGGATTCTCGCAGATAATCACATCTATGAATGATTACTTCAATGCGAATATGGCTCTTATGGAGCATGAGGTCAGGGCTGATCTGTTTAACAGTGATCACCCGATTTATACAAAGGTGAGAGATGATATGCCGACAAAATACGGTCTTGGCTCAAAGGTTAAAAATTCCCTTATTGCCAATGGCTGTACGATTGAGGGCGAAGTTGAAAACAGTATCCTGTTCAAGGGTGTGCATATCGGAAAGGGTACAAAGGTTTCAAACTGTGTAATTATGCAGGACACAAAGGTCGGTGCAAACAGCAGTCTGAGCTATATTATAGTGGACAAGGATGTTACTATCGGAGATGAAAAGACTCTTATGGGCACACTTTCATATCCTCCCTACTACAGCAAGGGAAGTGTTGTTTAAGCTGATCTGATATATTAATCGGAGGTGCGTTAGTAAGATGAAGGTTTTGTTTGTTGCAAGTGAGGCACAGCCGTTTGCCGCTTCCGGCGGACTTGCGGATGTTGCGGGTTCACTGCCGCACGCATTGCGACAAAGGCTTATAGGCTGTAGGATCGTTATGCCGTTGTATGATGAAATTCCGCAGAGTCTTAAGGATCAGATGCGTTTTATAACAAGCTTTTCCGTGCCGGTTTCTTGGAGAAGGCAGTATTGTGGCGTATTTGAGATGAGGTATAACGGTGTAATATATTATTTTATTGATAATCAGTATTATTTTCAGCGTCAGGGTCTGTATGGGCACTATGATGATGCGGAAAGATTCGCATATTTTTCAAGGGCCATTCTTGAAATGCTTCCGTACATTGATTTCAAGCCGGATATAATCCATTGTAATGACTGGCAGACCGCACTTGTTCCTACATATTATAATTTGTTCTATGCACAGAACGATTGGTATAGCGGAATAAAGACCATATTTACGATACACAATATCCAATATCAGGGAAAATACGGCACTGAGCTGTATGAGGAAGTAGTTGGCATACCGCCTCACGGCAGATCCATACTTGATTGTGACGGCTGTATAAATTACATGAAGGGTGCCATAGAAACAGCGAACCGTGTAACTACCGTAAGTCCGAGTTATGCATGGGAGATACGTGACCCTTGGTTTGCACACGGTCTTGACAGTATACTGAATGCAAGGGCATGGAAACTCAGGGGTATTCTTAACGGAATAGATACGACTTCATATAATCCTGCAACGGATATTCAGCTTTATGAGCATTACACTGCCGACGATCTTTCGGGCAAGGCCGTAAACAAGCAAAAGCTTCAGGAAAGGCTGGGACTTGAGCAAAATCCGGATATTCCCATAATTGCTATGGTAACCAGGCTTGTTTCGCACAAGGGACTGGATCTTGTTAAATATGCACTGGATCAGCTTATGCGTGAGGAGTATGTACAGTTTGTAATACTAGGCTCGGGCGATTGGGAGTATGAAAGCTTTTTCCGTTCAATGCAGGACAGATATGCAGGCAGGCTTTGTGCTTGTCACGGATTTATCCCCGAGTTATCGAGGAAAATATATGCAGGTGCCGACATATTCCTCATGCCGTCAAAGGCCGAGCCTTGCGGTCTTTCGCAGATGATTGCACTAAGGTACGGTACAATACCCGTTGTCCGTGAGGTAGGCGGCTTGCGTGATTCAATACAGGACAGCGGAACAGGTGAAGGAAACGGATTTACATTTGCGAATTATGATGCCATGGATATGCTTGGATGCATCAGGAGGGCAATTGCCGGATACTGGCAGCGTGACGGTTGGGAGATACTTGTCAAGCGTGCTATGAACTGTGACAACAGTTGGGCAAAATCCGCCACTGAATATATCAACCTCTACCGAGAAGTGATGAACGAATAGCAGGCGGCAGGAAAGCCCCAATGGAGGTGTTTGCGCAGAAGAAATGCTCCTAACGGAGAGGCATAAGACATTATCGTGAGCGGCTCTCAGAGCCGCTCTGCAAAAGTAATGACAAGCTTGTTGCTACCGAATGTGAATTAATTACCGTATAAGCAGCTGCGAATTGACAGTGCCGATTGGTATTCGTGTAATGTATCCAAATTTGGTATGACGGAGGTATTTTAGGAATGTCTGATAATGAAAACAAAAACACTGAATTGGAAAAGAACGAAGTTGAAGCCCCCGGTTGGGATGCTATAACAGAGGTCTTTGAAAAGGCTTATCCCGGACAAACTGAGCCAAAGCATTATGCTTCGATTATAAAATGGAGATTTGGCGGGGATTCTCCGCTTGACGGAATAAGTATATATGAAACAGATGAGTATTATCATTTTGTAACTTATGGTCTTAGTGAGCTTTACGAAAAGGAGACAGACGACCCCGAATGGAGCGGCTATGGTATGGAATTTACCATGAGACTCAAAAGATCCTGTATTGACCCGGATGGGGAAGAAAATGAACTCCGCAACGTATGCGGAATATTTCAACAGATAGCCGGAATTACATTCAAAAATAGAGAACTTTTTCTACCAAATGAGTACATATATAACGGACAAACAGTGGGATTTGATTGTAAACATAGGTCAAATCTGACAGGCTTTATTCTTGTTGCCGATGAGGTTGTTCCTGCTATTAATACACCTTTTGGAAAGGTTGAATTTGTGGAATTTGTCGGATGTACAGATGCAGAGCTTTTGATGCTCAAAAACAGTAAACTTACCGTGCAGGAAATGTATTCAAAACTCGGAACGGATATAACAGACTATAATAGAGATTCTGTTGTATGATAATATTTACATATGAATAAAATTATCGCACAATGCGGTTAGTAAGAGAGGACAGGTCACAGCTTTTTATAAGGCTGACCTGTCCTCTGTTCTTTATATAAAAAGATGGTGAAAACCGGGTTGAGTTTGTAAAAAACGCCGACGACCTTTATGAAGCACTCAGTAGGTGCTGCGAAAACGAATTTGCACAGTGCCATGTATATTTTAATACGGCTGACGGACGCATAATTAACGGAACTTTAATGGAAGTTGATAGTATAAGTGGCGGTAATTTCGGTTTATTGTTTTCAATTCCCAAAGAAAATTATGACAAGGATTTCGACAGGCAAATTAATTTACTCAAGTCAACTATTCTATGGCTCGACCACTCATTTATTCCATCAACAATAGATGAGTTTGTCATTTTCTGCCTGCGAATATGCATACGGGGGCACTCCCGACCCCCTTTAGTATTGCCTGCCCCAGTATACCATGTGCTTGGCGGGCTTGCCGCAGCATACGCATACATCACTTAAATGATCCTCAACAAAGGGAATACAACGGGATTTTACTCCGCCGGTTTCGTCCTTTAACTGATCCTCGCAAGCACTGTCGCCACACCACATGGCTTTTATGAATCCCGGCTTGTTTTCCGCAATATCAAGAAATTCCCTGTGTGTACGTGCCTCAAAGGTCTTTGCTTTGAGATTTTCAAGAGCAGCATTGTAAAGACTTTCATGCATATCAACAAGCAGATTCTTGATTTCTTCCTCAACATTGTCAAGAGAAACAAATTTCTTCTCCCTTGTGTCTCTCCTTACAAGTACACACTGATTATTCTCTATGTCCTTCGGTCCTACTTCAAGACGAACAGGTACACCGAGCATCTCATACTGGCTGAATTTCCAACCGGGTGCCTTGTCACTGTCGTCAAGTTTGACTCTAAGGTCTGCATCAATAAGCCTATTTTTAAGCTCTGCTGCCTTTTCGAGTACTCCCTCTTTTTTCTGTGCTATCGGAATTATGGCAACCTGTATGGGTGCGATTTTAGGCGGAAGAACAAGACCGTCATCGTCACTGTGTACCATGATTATCGCACCTATCATTCGGGTTGATACACCCCATGATGTCTGGAACGGATACTGAAGTGTGTTATCTCTGCCCGTAAAGGTAATATTAAAGCTTCTTGCAAAGCCGTCACCGAAGAAATGCGATGTTCCGCCCTGAAGTGCCACACCGTTATGCATCATAGGCTCAATAGTATAGGTTTCCTCAGCTCCGGCAAACTTTTCCTTTTCAGTCTTTCTGCCTGTAACAGCCGGTATGGCAAGTGTTTCCTTATAGAAGTCTGTGTATACCTGCAACATTCTGAGCGTTTCCTCACGGGCCTCCTCGGCAGTTTCATGCATGGTATGACCCTCCTGCCATAAAAACTCGGAGGTTCTCAGGAACGGACGTGTTGTCTTTTCCCAGCGTACGACCGAACACCACTGATTGTAAAGCTTCGGTAAATCACGGTATGAATTTATTACCTTAGCAAAATGCTCACAAAATAGCGTTTCAGATGTCGGACGGACGCAGAGCCTTTCGCTGAGCTTTTCGCTGCCTCCCACAGTTACCCATGCACATTCGGGAGCAAAGCCCTCAACATGATCCTTTTCCTTTTGCAGCAAACTTTCGGGGATAAACATAGGCATATATACATTTTCATGTCCTGTTTTCTTGAATCTTCTGTCAAGATCATGCTGAATGTTTTCCCATATCGCATAGCCGTGCGGACGTATAACCATACAACCCTTTATTCCTGAATAATCGGCAAGCTCCGCCTTTTTTACTATGTCGGTGTACCATTTTGCAAAATCCTCATCCCGTGAAGTAATAGCTTCAACAAGCTTTTTCTGCTGTGCCATTTCTTTCAATCCTTTCACTTATCTTAATAAACACATCGCCTTTTATTATATAGTCTTTTGCAGGAATTTTCAATACCTGCTTTTGGTCTGCATCATATCTGACTCATTATATCCATACATATGCTCATGGGTGATTGGTTAGCATTTATTATAATATCCGCTGCATCACGGTAGAGCGGAAGTCGCTTACTGTATAATTCACGCATGGCACTTTCCTTGTCCTCACGGTTGAGAAGAGGACGTGTTGTATCATTTTTCAGTCTGGCGGCGATTTTTTCCACAGGTACATCAAGAAGGATTATTATTCCGTTTTTGTGCAATATGTCAACATTTTCCTTGAAAGTAAGCGTACCGCCGCCTGCGGCTATTATAATTCCTCTTTTTTCGGAAAGCTCCCTTGCAGCCTCTCTTTCAAGCATACGGAAATGCTCTTCTCCGCTTTCCTCGAAAATTTCGGAAACAGTTTTATTCTGCTTCTTTTCAATGTAGCTGTCAAGGTCAATGAATGACATACCATTTTTCTTAGCAAGCAAGGCTCCTACTGTACTTTTTCCGCAGCCCATAAAGCCGCAGAGTATAATATTTTTTTGTTTCATTTTTATACTTTCTCCATTCATATAATCTGTATTTCAAAAATTTTTCTCCAGTTCTTTTGAACTGTCCTCAATAAGCTGGTTTATGTCATCAGTTTTATATTCCGAACCGTCCCATATTTCGTGGGAAACAACAGCCTGCCATACCAGCATTGCCATTCCTCCCACAGCCCTTAGCCCGTTTGCCTTTGCGGCTTGTATGAGCCTTGTTTCAAGTGGGTTATATATTGCATCAAAAATATATTTACATCTTGTTATAATACTCTCTGACACGGGCATAGCGTCCGTTTTTGGATACATACCGACAGGCGTTGCATTTACAAGCAAATCAAAGCTGCACTCTCTTTCAATATCTGAAATAAGACACGTGTGAATATCCGATATGTTCAGCTTTTCCTTTACCTCTTCGGCAAGTCTGTCGCGTATTTCTACATCCTCCGGACGTACGGATACTGTTATATTACAGCCTGCAAGAGCAGCTTCATATATAAAGGTTCGTGCTACCCCCCCGCAGCCTATTATACACACGTCCCCGGCAAAGGGTATGCTGTTGGATTCAAGTGCTTTCAAAAAGCCGTCAGGGTCGGTTGTAAAGCCCTTGCGGACTGCACCGTTTCTAACGGTATTTACGGAACCATACAATTTTGATTTTTTATCAAGCTCATCAAGAAACGGTATGATTACCTGTTTGTTGGGTATTGTGACATTATAGCCTGCAAGCTCGTTAAGTGCGGAAATTTTTTCCGGAAATTCCTCAGGAGCAACATCCAGTACAGTATATGTTCCCTGCTCGCCCGAAAGCTCAAACAATCTCTTATGTATGAACGGCGACATTGTGTGACCTATCGGATGACCAATTACTGCAAATTTTCTTTCTGACATATCATTACCTCCGTGTTTGTTATAAAAGCAATAAGGAATTGCCTTGTTTTTTATAAAATTTTATAATTATTGGAAAAATATCAATAAATTGTAATTTACATATTGACAAATCGTCAAATTACTTATAAGATTTAATTGTAAGAAAGTTGTGCTTGGCGGTGTTGATTCCGCATAAACCTATTGTAGCATAAACTATATGTTTTTGTCCACAGCGGAAAGCAGGAAGCACACATTTTTTTATTGATTATTTTATTTTAGGAGGATTTATTTATGGTACTTGAAAAGGTAAAAGCAATTCTTAGTGAACAGTTTGATGTTGAGGAGGATTCAATAACCCCTGATACTTCCATCATCAACGATCTTTCGGCAGATTCTCTTGATGTTGTGGATCTTCTCACAAACATCAATGATGAGTTTGGTGTAGAGGTTCCGGATGAGGAAGTTGAGAATATCAAAACTGTTGAGGATCTTGTAAACTACATTGAATCTCACCAGTAATAAAAGTGTGTTTGTCCCGAATAACTTTTTGTAATTACTTAAATTATCGGCCCGACTGCAGTGTTATGCTGCGGTCGGGTCGGTCTGTTTGTTTTGGTATGCTCAGCCGTTGCTCATAATTTCATCATATGCTTTTTTAAGTGCAAATACCTTGCGTGCAACCTCATCAAATTTATCGGGGGTAAGGGATTGTGCCCCGTCCGACAGTGCGTGTTTCGGGTCGTTGTGTACCTCTATCATGAGCCCGTCTGCACCTGCTGCAACAGCCGCAAGGGACATCTGTTCAACGAGCCATGATTTTCCCGTGGCATGGCTCGGATCAACTATAACCGGAAGGTGACAAAGCTTCTTGACAACAGGTACTGCCGAAAGATCAAGTGTATTTCTGGTTGCAGTTTCGTATGTTCTTATTCCTCTTTCACAAAGTATTACCTTATTGTTGCCGCCTGCCATAATATATTCGGCACTCATTATCCATTCCTCAATGGTATTTGCAAGTCCACGTTTGAGGAGTATAGGCTTGTCGATTTTTCCGAGCTGCTTAAGAAGCTCAAAATTCTGCATATTCCTTGCCCCTACCTGGATTATATCTATACCCTCAAACATATCTATATGTGCTGAGCTCATTATTTCCGTTACTATCGGAAGTCCGGTTGCTTTTCTTGCACCCTTGAGAAGATCAAGACCTTCGGATTTAAGCCCCTGGAAGGAATATGGGGAGGTGCGTGGCTTAAATGCACCGCCTCGCAAAAATGCTGCACCTGCCGACTTAACCCTTTCGGCAACATAATTTATCTGTTCTTCGGATTCTACAGAGCACGGTCCTGCCATAATGCAAAGATTGCCGTCACCGATTTTCTGCCCTGTCGGAAGCTCAATAACGGTATTATCGGGGTGAAATTTTCGGTTAGCCTTTTTATAAGGCTCCTGGACTCGCTTTACACTTTCCACAATTTCCTGTGCACTTATCCAGTCCTCGTCAATCTGCGTTGTATCGCCTATAAGTCCGAGCACGGTCGATTCAACACCTACCCAGGTATTTACTGTTACATTGTATTTCTCTTCCAAAGATGCCTTGAAAAGTATAAGCTGTTCCTTTGAAGTATTCGGTTTGAGTACGATAATCATAATTATTCCTCCTGTAAATTTAAATTAAAAAAGGCGGAACCCTTGCGGAGTCCGCTCATAGGCTTAAAATACAACCTTTTTGTACGGAATGTACCGCTTGGAGAGCACACAAAACATTACCCATGCAAAGAGTCTGCATGAATATGAGTAAAAATATTCACTAAATCGCATAAGTAAAGATCTTTTCATGTTTCTGTATTCCTCCCAGTAGTATCTGATGTTTATAATATCATTGTTGCTTTAAATTGTCAAGACTTTAAAGCATAAAAGCCAAATCTATTGAACGACTAAAAAATAAAAACAAACCCGATTATACATAATTTCCCCGATAAGAAAAATTAGGACGTTATTTAAGCCATCCGCATATCCGTATGAGGATTTACGGACTGAAGTAAAAAGGTAATATTAAAAATAAGGGGCATCGCCCAGGCTAAAAAACCTGATGTGATGCCCAATTTT
>CANQLX010000056.1 GCA_947624835.1 uncultured Clostridia bacterium | reverse complement strand
TATTCCTCCATAGCTCAGTCGGTAGAGCGCATGACTGTTAATCATGATGTCACTGGTTCGAGCCCAGTTGGGGGAGTTAGAGAAGCTGTAGAATTAGTTTTCTACAGCTTTTTTGTATAAGTAAAACCACTCGCCGGGCGAGTGGTTCAGAAAAGCTTAGGCGATAAAGCAGGAATAAAAACTCCTTTTGCTGTATAATAAAAGTCCGGTCTATCTCTATGGGCTTTGATAAGGGATTGATGATACTTCATCTTTTGTGTTATAGTATTCATAGCAAATAGGATCCTTTCTGGTTTTAGTTTTTTGAGCAATTTATACTGTAACACAGATGCTTCCTATTTGCTATCTTTTTTTATAACTGTAACATATCTATTGTAAACCTACACAAACAGTAGTACGGTAAATTTGTAAGACTATTGACAATATCCGCATAAAAACTTATAATATATGTGTTGAAATGCATATTTGTACCTTTTATGGATATGCTGCGAAAATTATGATAAAGGCAGGTTTTTTATAATGAATAGTGATGCTATAAGTAAGGGCGTACAGTGTGCCCCGCAGCGTTCGCTGCTTCACGCACTCGGAATGACAGATGAGGAAATAGCTAAGCCTTTGGTAGGTATAGTAAGCTCCTATAATGAGATTGTACCGGGACATATGAATATAGATAAGATAGTAAATGCCGTTAAGCAAGGTGTTGCTATGGCAGGGGGAAATCCTGTTGTATTCCCGGCTATTGCTGTATGTGACGGTATAGCAATGGGACATAAGGGAATGAAGTATTCACTTGTTACCCGTGATCTTATTGCGGATTCAACCGAGGCTATGGCTATAGCTCATGCATTTGATGCACTTGTTATGGTTCCCAACTGTGATAAGAATGTTCCCGGTCTCCTCATGGCTGCTGCAAGAGTTAATATTCCTACGATATTTGTGAGCGGAGGTCCTATGTTGGCAGGTCATGTAAGTGGAAAGAAGAGGAGCCTTTCAAGTATGTTTGAGGCAGTAGGCTCATATAACTCCGGAAAAATTACGGCTGAGGAGCTTCTTGAATTTGAAAATAAGGTATGTCCGAGCTGCGGTTCATGTTCAGGTATGTACACAGCTAATTCGATGAACTGCCTTACAGAGGTTCTCGGTATGGCACTCAGGGGAAATGGAACAATACCGGCAGTTTATTCCGAAAGAATACAGCTTGCGAAGCGTACCGGTATGAAGGTAATGGAGCTTCTCGAAAAGAATATACGTCCTCGTGACATAATGACAGAGGATGCATTTAGGAATGCGCTTACAATGGATATGGCACTCGGTTGCAGCACAAACAGTATGCTTCACCTACCGGCTATTGCACATGAATGTGGTATAGAGCTTAATCCTGATATTGCAAATGATATAAGTACACATACACCTAATCTTTGTCATCTCGCACCGGCAGGTCCTACACATATAGAGGATCTTAATGAAGCTGGAGGAGTTTATGCTGTAATGAATGAAATAAATAAGCTCGGACTTCTCAGAACTGATATTGTAACTGTTACAGGAAAAACTATCGCAGAAAATATAGAGGGTGTTGAAAACAAGAATCCCGATATAATAAGAACGGTTGATAATCCATACAGTAAGACAGGCGGAATAGCTGTTCTCAAGGGTAATCTTGCACCCGATTCATGTGTTGTAAAGCGTTCGGCAGTTGCACCTGAAATGCTTAAACACTCGGGTCCGGCAAAGGTTTACGACTGTGAGGAGGATGCCATGGCTGCAATCAACGGAGGAAAAATCGTTGACGGTGATGTTGTTGTAATCCGTTATGAAGGACCGAAGGGAGGACCGGGAATGAGAGAAATGCTCAACCCCACTTCGGCAATTATGGGACGCGGACTCGGCAGCACGGTTGCACTTATAACGGACGGACGTTTTTCGGGTGCAACAAGAGGTGCGGCAATCGGTCATGTATCGCCTGAAGCCGCAGTTGGAGGTCCTATTGCACTCATAAAGGACGGAGATATAATTGAAATAGATATCAACGCAAATACGATAAACGTAAGGCTCAGCGATGAGGAGCTTGAAAAACGCCGTGCAGAGTGGACGCCGAGAGAGCCTGAGATAACCACAGGATATCTTGCAAGATATGCTTCACTTGTAACATCAGGGAACAGAGGAGCAATATTGGAAGTAAAGAAATAATTTAGAATTAACGGAGGACGGGAAAATGCGGGAGGCACAATGGAGGGATTATGAGCTTATAGATTGCTCTGACGGCGAGCGTCTGGAGCGTTGGGGAGATATTGTGCTTATCCGCCCCGATCCTCAGATAATATGGCATACTGAAAGAAAAAATCCTCTATGGAGAAAGGCTCATGCACATTATAGGAGAAGCTCAAGCGGAGGCGGTGCATGGGAATATAATCAAAAGGTACCGCAGCAGTGGACGGTAAATTACAAGAATCTTACATTTGGGATAAAGCCGATGGGTTTCAAGCATACAGGTATTTTTCCGGAGCAGGCTGTAAACTGGGATTTTGTTTCAAAAAAAATACGCTCTGCCGAAAAGCCGCTTAAGGTGCTTAATATGTTTGCATATACCGGTGCGGCGACCCTTGCCTGTCTTGAAGCGGGAGCAAGTGTGTGCCATGTTGATGCGTCAAAGGGAATGGTACAATGGGCAAAGGAGAATGCGGTACTCAGCAGTCTTTCGGACAGACCTGTGAGGTGGCTTGTTGATGATTGCGTTAAGTTTGTACAGCGTGAGCATCGCAGGGGAAATAAATACGACGGTATAATAATGGATCCGCCGTCCTACGGCAGAGGCCCCGGAGGAGAAGTCTGGAAGCTTGAGGAGCATTTATACTCTCTTGTTGAAATGTGCCTTCCGATATTATCTGATGATGCCGAGTTTTTCATACTTAATTCATATACAACAGGACTTCCGCCTTCCGTTATGGAATATCTTTTAAGTGTTATGATAAAGCCGAAGCTCAAAGGAAAAGTCACAAGCTCGGAAATAGGTCTAAGAGTAACACAAAGCGGGCTGACATTGCCATGCGGCAGCACGGCAATATGGCAGAGTAACAGATAATGTACAGGAGCGACCGAATGGAAGATTTTATTCGTGTTGAAAATGTTTGCTTTCAATATGACGAAAATGAAAAAAACAACAGCTATGCACTGGATAATATAAGTCTGTCAATAAAAAGGGGAGAGTTTGTCGCAGTAGTCGGTCATAACGGTTCCGGCAAATCAACCCTTTCAAAGCATTTCAATTCTATATATCTCCCTACCTTAGGGGATGTTATTATTGACGGTATGAATACAAAGGACGATGACTGCATTTTTGATATAAGAAAAAAAGTAGGTTTGGTTCTTCAAAATCCCGATAATCAAATTGTAGCCGGAGTAGTTGAGGAAGACGTTGCCTTTGGGTGCGAAAATTTAGGCTTCCCTCCGAAGAAAATAAGGGAAAGGGTTGACAGTGCCCTGAAGGCAGTGGGAATGTATGAATATCGTACTCATTCACCCGATAAGCTTTCAGGCGGGCAGAAGCAGAGGGTAGCCATAGCCGGAATAATAGCTATGGAGCCGGAGTGTATAGTGCTTGACGAGCCTACCGCAATGCTTGACCCACAGGGCAGGGACGAGGTAATAAATACCGTCATACAGCTTAATAAGGAGATGGGTATAACAATAATACTTATTACCCACTACATGGAGGAGGCAGTGCTTGCCGACAGGGTTATTGTTATGGATACGGGAAAGATTCTTACGGACGGCACGCCACGTGAGGTATTTGCAAAAGTTGAACTGCTCAGAAAGCACAGACTTGACGTTCCGCAGGCGACGGAGCTTATATACAGATTGAAAAGCTGCGGCTATTGGCTACCTGAATGTGTGCTGAATGAAGAGGAATGTGTAAGGGCAATAAAAACGCTTATTAGGAAATAAATCGGGAGGAATAATATGTCGGTTATCAGGGCGGAAAATATCGGATTTACATACGGTAACGGTACATCACTTGAAAAAACCGCACTTGATGATGTAAGCTTTGAGATAAACGAGGGTGAGCTTGTGGGGATAATAGGTCATACAGGTTCCGGAAAATCCACGCTTGTACAGCTTCTCAACGGCTTGCTCCGACCGATGGTTGGAAAAATATATTTAAACGGAAGGAATATTTGGGAAAAGCCTAAAAAAATCCGTGAAATCCGCTTTAAGGTAGGAATGGTTTTTCAGTATCCGGAATATCAGCTGTTTGAAGAAACAGTATATAAGGATATTGCCTTCGGTCCAAATAATATGGGGCTTGACAAAGAGGAAATTGACAGGAGAGTACATTCAGCAGCGGAGTTTACAGGTATTGCCGAAAACCTGCTTGAATGTTCACCGTTCGAGTTATCAGGGGGCGAAAAAAGGCGTGCGGCGATAGCAGGTGTTATAGCAATGGATCCGGATGTACTTATACTTGATGAACCTACAGCGGGTCTTGATCCGCTTGGACGTGATACGTTGCTTTGCCGGATAGAAAATTACCATAAAATTAGGAACAATACGGTTTTGCTTGTATCACACAGCATGGAGGATATAGCGAGGATTGCAGACAGAATACTGGTTATGTCACATGGAAAAAAATTAATGTTTGATACGACCAAAAACGTATTCTCTAAGGGCAGGGAGCTTGAAAAATCAGGACTCAGGGTGCCGCAGATAACAAAAATTATGCAGATTCTGAAAAATGAGGGATTTGATGTTGACCCGACCGTCCTGACGGTCGATCAGGGGTTGAATGAGATTTTATCAGCCCTGCGGCATACCTCTGAAAAAATTTTGTAGTTAGTTAATTTGATTCAGTCAGTTATTTTATGACCCGACAGGCGGTAATTGCAGTTGTTTGTCAGTCCGTTCTCTGCGACTGTGATAAGCATGGATGAATATTTTATGCTGTGTGGGTCCGAAAGCGGATAATCTTCGCATTATTATAGGAGAAGTGCAGTTTGGTAAGGGATATAACGCTTGGGCAGTATGTGCCCGAAAAATCTTTGATACACAGAATGGATGCAAGAGTAAAAATACTCCTCTTGCTTATGGTATTGGTGTTTATTTTTGCTTGTCGTAATTTTGTTTCACTTACGGCAATAAGTCTGTTTTCAATTATTATAATTCTCATGACAAAAATAAGTTTTATTAAATATCTAAAAAGCCTTAAAGCTATTTTTGTAATAATAATATTTACGGGAATAATTAATCTATTCAGTGGCTCGGGTGATTCGTTGTGGCAGTGGCAGTTTTTGAAAATAACATGGGGCGGAATAAACAATGCGATTTTTATAACGGTAAGAATTTCTGTTATGATGATGGTGAGCTCCGTTCTTACATATACGACTTCCCCTACAGATCTGACAGACGGTCTTGAAAGGATTATGAGTCCGCTTAAGCTGATTCACGTAAAGGTACATGAAATTGCGATGATTATGACAATAGCCCTCCGTTTTATCCCTGTCCTTCTTGAGGAAACGGACAAAGTTATGAATGCACAAAAAGCAAGAGGTTCAGATATGGAAAACGGCAATGTTTTCCGCCGGGTAAGGGCACTTGTACCTGTGCTCATACCTATGCTTGTTTCTTCATTCAGACGTGCCGGAGATCTTGCCATGGCAATGGAATGTCGGTGTTATAACGGGGGAAAGGGCAGAACAAGAATGAAGGTCATGCACCTTTCGCTTACAGATCTTATTGCGGTGATTGTTTCATTTTTAATATTCGGTGCGGTAATATACTTAAATGCAGTATATCCTGCTGTAATATAACGGTGGTTTTATATGAGAAACATTTTAATTACAATGGCATATGACGGCAAGAATTATCATGGATGGCAGATTCAGAAGAACGCACTTTCCGTACAGGAGGTGTTTCAGGATGCACTTTTCAGGGTAACAGGTGAAAAAAACGACATAAAGGGCTGTAGCCGAACAGATACGGGAGTTCATGCGAATATGTATTGTGTAAGCTTCAAGACTCGGCACAGAATACCTGTTGAAAGAATTCCGGCAGCGTTAAATAATTATCTTCCTAACAGTATAGCTGTTATGTCTGCAAAAGAGGTTCGTGAAGATTTTCATGCAAGGTATTCCTGCAAGGGCAAGGAGTATGTGTATAAGATTTGGAATAATCATGTAAGGAATCCGTTTTTGGACGGCTATGTACTTCATTATTGGTGCAAACTTGATATTCAGGCGATGAAAAGTGCAGCAGATTATCTTGTCGGAAAACATGATTTTACATCATTCTGCACCGTTGACAATAACAGGGAAAAGGGAGATTTTCACAGAAATGTTGGGAGTCTGACAATAAAAAAGGAAGATGACCTTGTAAGTATAACAATCTGTGCAGACGGCTTTTTATATAATATGGTGCGTATAATAGCAGGTACGCTCTTATATGTTTCGGAGGGTAAGATATCACCCGTTGATATGCCGAAGATAATAGAAGCCGGGGACCGTTCGCTTGCAGGACCTACTGCACCGCCTATGGGCTTATATCTTAATAGAGTATTCTATTGACAGCATAATTCCGATATGTTTTTTTAAGAGGGGAAAGGACAAAATGGGAAAAAAGAAAGGACGCTATGAGCATATACCGCCAAAGGATATAAAAAACAGAGAATATACAAGCTATGAAGATGCTCCGCTTAGGGAATACGGATATAGTGAGCCGGCACCGCAGCATTTGACAAAAAAATTCCTTAAGGTATTCGGTATTCTGTTTATATCTGTTGTTGTTGTTTTGGCATTGACAAATCTTGATAATTTGACATCTGATAATATATATAATTGGTTTCAGTATGACCTTTTGGGAAAAACTGAGGGAGAGGGATATCCTGTACGGTTCAGCGGAATGTCTGTCAATAACGGAAGTTTTGAGATTATGGACGGCTGTCCCGTTTATTGCAGTGATACCTCACTTGTTGTGCTTAATTCAAATGCTGGAGAATATCTCAATACACATCATTCCTTTGCGAATCCTGTTGTACGGACAAGTTCAGGTTATGCCATAATATTCAATTCTGATGCGACAGGATATAAGATAATTAGCCGTGACCGTGTCGTATATACAGGAACAATGGATAGAAAGCTATTTGATGCTGATGTGGCATCAAACGGAACATATGCACTTTTGACAAGGGGAAATGACTATTTGTCGGAATTAAATGTATATAAAGGTGATAATACAAAAAAATATGAATATTCATTTGCGGAATATTATGTAAATAGTGTATCTGTCAACAGTAACGGTACAAGAGCAGTACTCAGCGGAGTATCCGCAAAGAACGGAGGACTTATTTCTGCTGTCTATATACTTGATTTTGAGCAGGACAGCTATTTGCAGAAGTATGAATTTGAGGATTCATTTGTTTACGGTGTAGAGTATTTAGACAACGGGAATGTCATAGCAATAGGGAGTAAAGCGGCATATTTCATCAATGTTGAAAAAAACAAGCAGACTGTTTTTGACTATGATGTTAAAACACTTACGAATTATTCATTTGACAGCGGATATGGGGCTGTACTCTCGCTTTCCACAGACACGGACGGTCGGACGTGTGATGTATTTACAATAGATCAAGATGGAAAGAAAACAAATGATATACATATTGACGGAAAGGTTCTGTCCCTTGATTATATTTCTGAAAGTATAGCAGTGCTTACAGCAGGTGAGGTGACAGTATATAATCTTAAGGGAAAGGAGCTAAAAAGGGCTGAAGCAGATTCGGATTCCAGAAAGGTATGTTTCTGTGACAAAAATGATATTTATATCCTTGGAACGAGTCTTATATCAAAACTTGAGTTAAAGTATTGATATAATAAGAATATTTATTCAAAATTCGGATAACGGAGCGGTCGTACTAAGGGTTAAGTAATGAACGTACTGAATACAGCAAAAAAGTTAATGCAATAAAAACAAGCAGGCGGAGTATTCGGTCAGTAAGGAATCAACTGTGGGCAATTTACAGACGGCAGAATCACCCAAGAGAGAAGGACTATGCACGAGGAGTGTTTTTTGGCGGACATATTTATTAAGTGTTTTAAACATATAACAAAGGGGATATCGCTTAAGCTTATTAAAACCTAATGCGATATCCCTGTAAAATTTTATATGTATATTGCAAATGCAAATGTTTCATTCCGACCAGCAGCAAGCATTGAAGTTATAAAGTCAACACCATCCTGCTCGGTATATGGATATGGCAATCCGTCACAGAGATTATCCTGTAAATTTTTATTGGAAAGAGCAGCGGCTAAATCCTTTGCATCAAATAACTCCCATTTTCTTATCCTGCAAATCATTTTACCACACCTTTCTTACAGAAACACCTCTGTTGCCGAGATATTCCTTAAGACTGCCTATAGATATCGTTCCGAAATGAAACAGTGACGCTGCAAGCACGGCATCGGCTTTACCATCAGTGAATGCATCATAGAAATGCTCTAATTTTCCCGCACCGCCCGAAGCTATAACGGGAATACCCACGCTTTCGGAAACTGCTCTTGTAAGCTCAATATCATATCCGTTTTGAACGCCGTCGCAGTCCATGCTCGTAAGCAGAATTTCTCCCGCACCTCGCTTTTCGGCCTCAACAGCCCATTTTACTGCATCCTTTTCCATGTTGATTCTACCGCCGTTTATATATACATCCCAGCCGCTGCCGTCTATACGTCTTTTGGCATCTATGGCACATACAACGCACTGACTTCCGAATTTGTATGCAGCCTCGTTTATTATATCCGGTCTGTGTACCGCTGCGGAATTTACGGAAACCTTATCCGCTCCTGCCCTGAGGATATCCGTAAAATCGTCAACAGTCCTTATTCCTCCGCCTACCGTAAAGGGGATAAATACACTGTCCGCAACCTTCCGTACGATATCAGTTATGATATTTCTTGCATCGCTTGAAGCCGTAATATCGAGAAGTACAAGCTCGTCAGCACCTTCCTGATTATAAAGCTTAGCACACTCCACGGGATCGCCTGCATCCCTCAGATTTACAAATCCTGTACCTTTTACAACTCTTCCGTCCTTAACATCAAGACAGGGAATTATTCTTTTTGCATACATGATTTTTACCTCCCTGTTAATGAAACAAAATTCTTGAGTATCTGCAGCCCGACCTTTCCGCTTTTTTCGGGGTGGAACTGTGTAGCATATATATTTTCAAAATTGACAGATGCATCTATTTGTGTACCGTAGGTTGTTCTTGATGATACGATGTTTTCGTCCTCTGCTTTAAGAAAATATGAATGTACAAAATATACATACGGTTCACTTTCAATACCCTTGAAAAGTCCGTCATGCTTGAGTATATCAAGAGAATTCCAACCCATATGTGGGATTTTTAGCTTGCCGCCGTTATTAGGTATTCTTGTTATGCTCCCTTTTAGCAGACCAAGTCCTTTGACGTTGGAACTTTCCTCACTTCCCCCGAACAAAAGCTGTAGTCCCAGACATATTCCGAAAAACGGTTTTCCTGTTTTAACAAAATCTCTTACGGCTTTATCGGCACCGGAATTTATAAGACAGTCCATAGCATCTCCGAAAGAGCCTACGCCCGGAAGAATAGCCCCGTCAGAATTAAGTATTGTTTCCTTTTCATTTGTAACAATACAATCGCAGCCTATGTAATTCATCGCCTTGATTACACTTTGCAGGTTGCCTGCACCATAGTCTATAATGGCTATCATTCTATCACACCCAATAATATTTTTCTGATTTTCGTTTAAATTATATCATATAAAGCCGTAATTATCAAGCTGAATAACAGCCTGTTTATTTTGTGCCGGACAACAATATGATCTCCGCCGCTTTTATTCCATCAACAGCGGCAGACATAATACCTCCGGCATATCCCGCACCCTCTCCGCAGGGGTACAGTCCCTCCATAGAAACCGACTGCATTTTTTCATTACGAAGTATGCGTACAGGGGAGGAACTTCTGCTTTCCGTCGCAGTAAGAACAGCGTCACCATCGGCAAAGCCTTTGAGTTTTCTGTCGAATAATAACAGACTCTCACGCAGGGAGTCGGTAATAAATTCAGGCAGACAGCGATCAATACTTGTCAGTGTATATCCCGGTCTGTAACTTGGAATAACAGAACCCACAGATGAGGAGGGCGTTTTGTCAAGAAAGTCACAAACCCTTTGTACGGGGGCAAAGTAATTTTCTCCTCCGAGTTTAAATGCAGCTTCTTCAAGTTTTCTCTGAAATGCAACACCTGCGAGTATATCCTCACTTCCAAAATCCTTTGGATTTATTCCTACAAGAACGGCGGAATTAGCATTAACACCGTCACGGGCATATTCGCTCATTCCGTTTGTAACAAGCCTGCCGTTTTCGCTTGCCGCCGCAACAACATAGCCGCCCGGACACATACAAAATGTATATACACCTCTGCCGTTTCCGAGATGAACGGCGAGTTTATAATCGGCGGCGGGGAGATATATGTTTTTAAAGTACTCTCCGTATTGTGCCATATTTATATTTTCTTGTAAATGCTCAATTCGAACACCCATGGAAAAAGGTTTCTGTTCCATTTTAATATTATTTTTGACGAGCATTTTAAAGGTATCTCTTGCGCTATGACCAACAGCAAGAATTACATTATCTGAATACAGTTTAATTTTATTTCCGTTTTGCTCGGCAGTTACGGCAGTAATTTTGCCGTTTTTACTTTCGATATCAGTAACTTTTGTTTCAAACATAACAGTACCGCCGAGGGATATTATTTTTTTCCTGATATTTTTTACGGTGGATTTAAGCCTGTCCGTGCCGATATGTGGTTTTGAAAGGTATAAAATATCATTGGGTGCACCGTGATTTACAAATTCCTCAAGTACTTTCCTTATTCTTATGTCCTTTGTACCCGTGTTAAGCTTGCCGTCGGAAAAGGTTCCCGCACCGCCCTCGCCGAACTGCACGTTTGATGTTGTATCGAGTTCTCCGAGGTCCCAAAATTTACCTATATCCCTGCTCCTTTTATCAACGTCACTTCCGCGTTCAAGCACAATAGGCTTTTGCCCTGCCTGTGCAAGAATAAGTGCGGCAAACAGACCGCAAGGTCCGCTCCCTACAATTACAGGAGGCTTGTCAAAAATTTTACAAATGGGGAGAATATATTTATATTTCTCAACAGTTGTCGCTGCGGAGCATTTTCGCACAATGGAAGTTTCATTTTCTTTAACTATAACATTAAGTGAAGCGTTAAAGCGTATATTATTTTTCTTTCTTGCGTCAATACTTCTTTTGTTAAGGCAGACACTTTCTATATTGCTTTTGTTTATTTTTAGGGCATCAGCCGCATATTTTTTCAGATCCTCATTTATATAATCAAGAGGAAGAGAAATGTTGTTAATTCTTATCATATCGCACCTCGGAATTTATTACTTAATGTATTTAGCCGGTTTCATTGCACTGCCAAATGCAAAATGAAGATTGTATCCTCCGCACTCACCATCTGCGTCAAGCATTTCTCCGCATACAAACAGATTATTTATCTTTCTCGACATAAGTGTTTCGGGATCTATCGTATCGGAATCGTATCCGCCGGCACATACCTGAGCCGAATTGAAATTATCAGAGTAAACGGGCATAAATGTAAAAGCCTTAACAGCATTAATAAGATCTTTCATATCATTTCCACTTAGAGTTTTACACAATTTATCCTGTATTCCGGCATAAGCAGCGACAGCACGGGCGAGTTTTTTATTAAGTGCCCCGGTCAGTAATGAAGAAGTTTTGTCATTGGAAAAAAGAGTTTTACACTTTTTCATATATATCCAAAGGTCACTTTCGGTATATTCGGGCATAAGGTCTATACAAAGTTTAATATTGTTTGCTTTTTTATAAACCATATATTCGTTTACTGTTCTTGAAATATCAAACACGCATATCCCTGACAGTCGTTTGTCAGAAAATTGTATTTCTCCCTCTTTTACCGTAACGGGCTTATTGTCGGCATACAAAGATACCGTACCCTTTGCACGTATGCCCTTGAGAATACTGTATTTTTCCTTTGTTTCGATTGGGGAGAGTGCGGGGAACAGTTTTGGTTTTGGTATTCCGAGATTTTCGAGAAGTTCAAATCCGCTTGTATTTGCACCGAGCGAGGGATAAGCGGCGGAGCCACAGGAGAAAATGAGATATTCAGCACATATCGTCACATTTTCTGCGTAGATCTCAAAATGATTTTTGTTTTTTACGATTGAATTTATTTTAAAGGAGCATGATCTTTTCACACCAAGGCAATTAAGTCGGGAAAGCATACATTCGAGAACGGCTGCGGACTGATTGCTGTACGGATAAGCCCTGCCCTCGCTGTCCTGACGGAAAAGCAATCCCATATCGGCGAAAAACTTTTTTGAAGCCTTATAAGAAAAATCGGATAACACGGAATTTATGATATTTTTATCACCGTGATAATGTTCGGGTGATATGTTTTTGTTTGAGATATTGCATCTGCCGTTTCCTGTGGAGAGCAGTTTTCGTCCGATATTCATTTGTCTTTCAAGTATAATAACATTTCTGCCGCCGAATTTTTCCGCACATTTTATTGCGGCTGTAAGTCCCGCGGCACCTCCGCCGATAACGGCAATTTTTATTATTTCTCTTTCTTTCATGTTACACCGTCCGATATTTATGTATAAAAATGAAGTGTTACGCTATTATAATAACATAATTCAAAGCCGCTATCAACATACGTTATGCATATTATACCAATATTTTACATTTTCTATTGAAAAAATATCTTATTGTAGTTTATAACAGTAGTGATTTTTTGAGGTGGGAGGTATTAAAACGGCGAAATCTGCAATTCAATCCGTTGAACCTCTTATTGCCGATCTGACAAACGGACAGGTTAGTAACAGAACGGCGAAAAATGAGCCTATAATAAAAAATATAAATTCATATGCCGTTAATGGAGCGGTCCACTATGCGAATGATCTTCTTCACTGCACGGGATATACTGATATTATTTCTATCGGAATGACCGGATATAAAGACGAGGCAGGAAAACTTAATTATTCTATCGGTGTTGACTATGTTTCTAAGATCAATTTCGGTATGGACCAAAAAGTAGACGAATATACGTATTTATCTTTTTTGAAAAAGGAAAATTTTAATGAATTTATTCAAAAGGTTAAAAATCTAA
>CANQLX010000055.1 GCA_947624835.1 uncultured Clostridia bacterium | reverse complement strand
ACGCACACCGTCAGGCAAATTACCTATCGCGGAAACCGACTACCCTCCATAACAGTCAAAGCGAACGTAGTGAGCGACCCCGCGAACATGACAGCGGGGGCACCCCGCCAAAGCGAACGTAGTGAGCGAAACCGCGAATTACCCGCGGGGGTTCCCCCGCCGGCGTGCCGCCGGTGTCAAGTCGTAACTACTTTATTCAGATTAATTAATATGTGGCTCGACCATAAATTTACTCGATGAACAAGAGATACGTTTTCCGACAGGTAATGTACTTATATGTGGAACGTACTCGCCTCCAACACTCAAGGCAAACAAAGTGAGCTAAAATGCAAATATGCCTGCGAGGGCATATTTGCAAAATCTATTAAGGAGAATATAAAAATGTCACCTGACTCAGAAAAAACATATTGTTATACATATTTTTCGATTGAAAGTGACGGGGAAATCCGAGATATAGACGGAAGTGAGATATGTGATTTTTTTCCGTCTGAAGGCTCGTTTTTTGAACCTGATGAAATTACGAAAATATTGGGAATCAGACCTTTCAAAACACAGCTTATGGGAAATCCCCTGAATGAACACAAAACAAGCAGGCTATCATCGTGGAACGCATTGAAACAGGAGGAACCCTCTATTGATGCGGAAATCCAATGCCTTGCGATTGTACACACACTGAAACCTCATATATCCCAACTTCTTGAAATTAAGAGAAAATATAATGTTAATTTTACAATTATTATCGTACCACACATATATAATGAGGTATCCCCTGTTTTGTTTATCAATAAGGAAATAATTGAATTCTGCTATCAGACAGGAACTGAAATTTCCATTGATACATATGTATATAACGAAAATTAAAACAACGTGGTGAAGATATTATGATGAAAAATTTTGTGGAATTTGAAAATGTTTATAAAAGATACAGAATGGGAGAAGTCACAATAACCGCAGCTGACGGTGTTACCTTTTCTATTGATGAGGGTGAATTTGCCGTTGTTGTCGGTCTGAGCGGTGCAGGTAAAACAACCGTGCTGAATATACTCGGCGGAATTGACAGTTGTGACGAGGGTAGAATTATTGTCGGCGGAAAAGATATAAGTCACCTAAGTGGAAAAGACCTTGCCTCCTATCGAAGATACGACATAGGCTTTGTTTTTCAGTTTTATAACCTTATACCGAATCTTACGGCAAAGGAAAATGTCGAGCTTGCAACTCAGATATGCCGTGAATCACTTGACGCTGATACTGTGCTTGACAGCGTAGGTCTGTCACAAAGGAAAAATAACTTTCCTTCTCAGCTATCCGGCGGTGAACAGCAACGAGTATCAATCGCAAGAGCCCTTGCAAAAAAGCCTAAGCTGCTTTTATGCGATGAACCGACAGGTGCTCTTGATTATAATACGGGTAAAACAATTTTAAAGCTTCTGCAAACCAAATGCCTTGAGGACGGAATGACTGTTGTGCTTATAACCCATAACTCTGCTATCACTCCAATGGCCAACCGTGTTATCAATATGAGAAGCGGAAAGGTTGTAAGTAATGTTGTTAACCCGAATCCTATGCCAATCGAAGAGATTGAATGGTAATATAGCTATACATATTATCTCAGATAACCTGTAATGTTGAATGGGAAGAATGAAATGAAGAAAAAAAATTCTAAAAAATCACTCAGAAAAAATATAATAAGGGAAATTAAAAATACTAAGTCCCGCTTTATCTCAATATTGGCAATTATTGCACTGAGTACGGGATTTTTTACCGGCGTAAAAACCTCAAGCCCCAGTATGATGCAAACAGGTGTAGGGTATTTTGAAAGTCAGAATCTTATGGATCTTCGTCTGATTTCTACGGTAGGCTTCGATGATGATGATATAAGGGCAATAAAAGACCTTGAATGTACTGTTGATGTTATGCCCTCGTATATGTCGGATCTGATTATATCGCAAGACAATATAGATTCTGTTGTACGTGTTCATGCTCTGCCTGAGCTTACGGAAACCAATGATAAGCTTATAAACGAACCTGTCGTTGTAGAGGGTAGGCTGCCTGCAAAGGGCGGAGAATGTGTTATAGACAGCTATTTTTATAAATCAAGCGGCTATAAAATCGGCAGTACCATTAAATTTAATGAGAAGGTACAGAATAATAAAACCTCCGATTATATAAAATATCTTGAATATAAAATAGTCGGTGTTGTTGACAACCCTTTGTACCTGACTTACCAGAGAGGAAATACCAACGTAGGCAACGGTTCCATAAGCTTCTATGTAATGGTACCGCCGGATGATTTTGTTACAGAAAGGTATACTGCTGTCTATGTTACAACAAGTGCATCAAACAGCGGAATGTCGCCTTTTTCAGAAGAATATGAAAAAACAGTCGAACAACAGATAAATGAATGTGAAGCACTATCAAAAAAAAGAATTGAAATATTTAATCAAACTACATTGGCAGATGCCCAAAAAGAGCTTTCAGATGCCGTAACGGAGTATAATGATAAAAAAGCCGAAGCCGAAAAGAAAATTACAGACGGGTCAAAGGAATTACATGACGGAGAAACAGAACTTGCCGAGGGTCTGCTCAAAGCGGAAAAAGAAGTTGGCGATGGTGAAAAAGAGCTTGAGGACGGTAAATCGGAACTTGCCGATGGACAGAAAAAATACAGTGACGGCATTGCCGAAGCAAAGGATAAGCTTACAGATGCACAAAATCAGTATGCCGCCGGCAAAGAAGCATATACGAGGGCTAAGCTTGAATACGATACACAAATAAACAAAGCACAGGCTGAGCTTGATTCCGCACAAAATGAATATGATAAACAGTACAGCATTTTTTACGGCTCAACGAAGCCTCAGACAGAAACTATGATTACGCTTATCCGAACTGTAGTAGGTATCGGCGACAGCAGCATTGCAGAGCTCGAAACGCTAATTAATGAACTGAAGGACAAATATAATACTGATCCTGAGTTTAAGCAGTCACTTGAAGACATTATTACAGGATTGAATGAACAAAAAACAAAAATCAACGAATATTCAGGACTTGCTGACAGGCTGGAGGAATATAATTTAAACAGACTTTTAGTTGCACTGAAAAATTATACTAAGCTGCTGAATAGTGCCATACTTATAACAGAAACACTGATTGAACGACTTATAGGCACATATAATGTTGAGGACAGCATTATAGACAAATTAACCGATGTTAAGGAAAGTTTGAAAACATATTATGACAGGATTAAGGACTACTCAAAACAGCTTGATGATGCTTCCGAAAAGCTGATCAGTGGCGAGGAGCAACTCATAAACGCAGGAAATCAGCTTGCGGATGCAAAGACCGAATTTGAAAATTCCAAGGCTGACGGTGCAAAAAAGCTTGCAGATGCACAAATTAAGCTTGATAATGCACAAAGTCAACTTGATATAGGTAAGCTTGAATATGAAAATGCAATGACTACGGGCTTACTTGAACTTCAGACCGCACAGACAGAAATTTCACAAGCGGAGAAACAGCTTGAACTTGGAAAACAGGAGCTTGAAACAAAAAAATCTGAGGGTATGATGAAGCTTAAGGAGGCAAGAGAAAAGCTTGCACTGGGAAAGGCTGAGGCACATTCCGGTCTGTCTGATGCCGAAGAAAAACTTAATGATGCACAAGACGCAATAGATTCACTTAATGACGCAAAATGGTATGTTTATAATAGAGATGAAAACCCCGGCTACTCGGGACTTGAGGAAGATGCACTGAGGGTAGATTATGTTGCTGCAGTTTTCCCTGTTTTTTTCCTCCTGGTTGCGGCTCTTGTATGCCTTACAACCATGACAAGAATGGTTGAGGAAAGAAGAACTGAAATAGGTACTCTTAAAGCTCTGGGATATTCAAATGTTTCCATATCCTCAAAATATTTCATTTATGCTGCACTTGCAGCCGTTTTGGGAAGTATAGTCGGTGCTGTCGTCGGTCTTGCAACCTTGCCCTACATCATAATTAATACATATTCCATGATGTATATACTTCCGGATACTGTACTTGAAATTTCATGGGACAGTTTTGCATTTTCGGCAGGAACAGGCATATTATGTACCTGCATTGTTGCCATAATTGCCTGCTGCAGTGAATTGAAGCTGAGCCCTGCCTCACTTATGCGTCCGAAAGCACCCAAGCCGGGAAAAAGAATATTACTTGAATATATTCCGTTTTTATGGAAAAATATGAATTTTACATCTAAGGTCACAGCAAGAAATCTTTTCAGATATAAAGCCCGTTTTCTTATGACAGTCATAGGTGTTGCAGGCTGTACCGCACTTATCCTTGCCGGTTTGGGACTTAAGGATTCCATAACTGTTATAGGGGACAGACAATTCAAAGAGATATCCAAGTATGATCAAGTATATGCCCTTTCGGAATCAGGAACAGCCGACAAGAAGGCTTATCTTATGTCACAGTTCCATAACGATAAGAGATTTTCCGATACTCTTTTGGTTTCACAGCACAATATTTCAATACAATACGGTAAAAATCAGAAAATAAGCCTTAATCTCATAATAGGTGAGGATGATAATAAATTTGAAAAAATGTTCACCCTGCGTGACAGACATACTCACGAAAAAATCGATCTTAACGATGATTCAGTTGTTATCAACGAACGGCTTGCGGATGTCGTAGGACTAAAGACCGGGGACAATATTCATTTTTCCGTTTCTGATAAAACGTATTCTGCTAAAATATCGGCATTAACCGAAAATTATGCCGGAAATTTTATGTATATGACACCTAAGCTGTACGATAGGCTTAATGGTAAGGAAACAGAGTATAATGTCGTATATACACAGGTTGAGGAATCGTATAAGAATTCCGAACGGGATATTGCAAACGACTGGATGCAAAGAGATGATATAGTAACGGTATCCCTTATAAGTGAACAGGTTGACAGTATTCTTGATACACTTGATTCTCTGAATGTTATTGTTTTTGTATTAATTGTTTGTGCAGGTCTGTTAGCGGTTGTTGTACTGTATAATCTTACAAATATTAACATTTCCGAACGTGCGAGAGAAATTGCGACAATCAAGGTTCTCGGATTTTATAATATGGAAACAGCAAATTATATTTACAGAGAAAATATGGTCCTTACCATCGTCGGTACGATTGTCGGCTTGCCGCTCGGCACGGTTCTGTCCGCTTTTGTTATCTCAGCAATTCAGATGGATATGGTAATGTTCCCACAGCAGCTAAACCTTATTAGCTATGTTATTGCCTTTGTTCTTACTCTCTCTTTTGCATTACTTGTTAATTTTGTAATGTATTTCAAGATGAAAAAGATAAGCATGGTAGAGTCTTTGAAATCAATAGAATAACCCAAAGAGTAACTGCCGGAGTTTTGTTCTCCGGCAGTAATAATTTGGACAATTTTTAAAAAGCTCGATTTTTTTAGATTTATGGAATATAATAAAAGCAACAAAAGGAGGTTTGCTTTCGCATTGCTGTAAATGCAGTCCAATTAAACGTATTGTTGGCGGCTCTTGCCGTACAGAATCAGGAGTGGTTAAAGACAGAAACCATACCGTAATGAAAATGAGCAAGAGGCTGTGTTTATTGCAGTCTCTTTTATTCTTATGCGAGCAAAGTAAACTTAACACTCAAATGTAATCTGCATTAATATAAAAAAGCTCTGTTCGATGCTTTCTAACGAGAGCATCGAACAGAGCTACAGTATTATTTATATATATCAGTAATTAAGAAAATCATTCATAAGCGTATATCCGGGATCCTTGAATACCCCTGTTCCTGCCGCATTTGTTTCGTCAAATATTTCTATACCGCTGTCCTTTTCGTCATTGCTGCGGTAGATAAGATAAGGTACCGGGTCGCTTGTATGTGTCTTAAGTTCTATCGGTGTCGGGTGATCCGGAAGTATCATAACACTGAAATCCTCGCCCGATCCACGCAAGGACTCTACAACAGGTCCGATTATATATTTATCAATAAGCTCAATACTTTTCTTTTTATTCTCTATCTCTGCACGGTGTCCGCATTCATCCGGTGCCTCAATGTGAACATATACAAAATCCTGTCCCCTTTTAAACTCCTCTATTGCAGCCTGTGCCTTTCCCTCAAAGTTGGTGTCAATATAGCCTGTTGCACCCTCAACATTGCATACAGACATCTCCGCACATTTGCCTATTCCTTTAAGCAGGTCAACTGCGGATATCATTGAGCCTTTTATACCGAATTTTTTGAAAAAGCTGTCAAGCCTCGGCTTCATTCCCTCGCCCCAAAGCCATATAGAATTTGCAGGACGCTTGCCCTCAGATACTCTCTTTTGATTTACGGGATGATCCTTAAGTAAATCATAGCTCTTTTTCATAAGTTCATAAAGTTCATCAATATATTCACCCTTCGGTATATATTCCTTAATCTTTCTGCCTGTTATATCATGGGGCGGCGTAAGTATTCCGGGGTTCGGTTCACCCTTTGCCCATACAAGGCAATGACGATAGCTTACACCGTTATAGAATCTGAATGTATCACTGCCAAGCTTTTCATCTATATATTTTATCAGCTCGGCTGCCTCTGCTGAGGAAATATCTCCCGCACAATAATCAACCATTGTCTTATCCTCATAATTTTCCTCATCGGAAAGCGTTACAAGATTGCATCTGAGGGTAACATCGTCATTTTTGAGGTCTATTCCTATACTTGCCGCTTCAAGCGGTGAGCGACCTGTATAATATAACTTCGGGTCATACCCTATAACCGAAAGGTTTGCAACATCGCTTCCGGGCTTAAGCCCTTCTCCTACCGTTTTCACAAGACCTACCTCTCCCTTCTTTGCAAGTGCTTCCATATTGGGCTTATAGGCAGCCGACATGGGTGTTTTTCCTCCAAGCTCAGGAACGGGTCTGTCCGCCATTCCATCGCAAAGTATTACTGCATATTTCATAAAATATACTTCCTCTCAATAAATATACTTTTCCGCCTATTAATTATATACCTCTTTTTGCATATAATCAAGACATATTTTAAATCTGAACATAACTACATGCAATAAATATATTACCTCATGTTTTCGGCAAGAACTTCTCTGTAATCTTTAATAAATTTGCTGGCAGAGGCTTTTATTCTATCCATATAGGCATCATTGGAGCTGTCATAGACGGCGACGGTTTTCATTCCAACGGATTTTGCACTGTCAAGACCCTCTATAATATCCTCGAATACAACACATTCTTCGGGACTGACACCGAGCTTTTTAGCAGTATATACATATATATCGGGATTACTTTTATTCATTCCTACCTCAGATGTGTAACATATACAGTCGAACAGACCGTCCATACCATTATTTTCAAGACAGGGCATAAGTAGGTATGGATTGTTCGACGTTGCCATCCCCAGCATTATACCCCTGACCTTCAGTTCTTTCAGGTACTGAAGTGCATATCTCTTTGCCCTTACATTTACAGCATATTCCTTATGTGCCATTTTCAGCCATATATTCATTATCTCGTCAACGCTTTCCGGCAGATTATATTCGTCTTTTGTATATGCCGCAGCAGTTTCAAAAAACATACTCCTGACTTTATCCGTATATTCTGCCGTCACCGGTATTCCCCTTTTTGAAAGAAAATCCCTGTCTACCTTTTCCCACACATACATTGAATCCACAAGTGTTCCGTCAAAATCAAAAATTGCCGCCCTGATATCAACCATTTTCATACTCCTTTGCCCATTTACGGAATATACATTTCCACTTCGTTTTAATAATACATTAACCGACCCTTTCATGTCAATAGCAGTTTTTATTCTTCCTTTTTTATACCATTCAATAAAACCTTGGTTTTGCTTGTTAATAATCAAATATCACTTAACTAAATGGACATTTGATATTGCAATTACCAAAATTATGTTTAATTTTAAATTTTTCTTGACAAATCGATCATAATGGAGTATTATATATCATACTAAATATATAGGTTAAGTATATTATATTTTTGATATTGACTGTAAGGATGATAGTATGAGTTTCGATTTTTGTAATTCGGATATTAAAAGGTTTATGCTTGAAGGCTCGTTTGGTATAGAAAAGGAAAGTCTCAGAGTAGATGAAAGGGGTTATCTTTCACATACAAAGCACCCGTTTCAAAATAACCCCAATATAGACAGGGATTTCTGTGAAAATCAGGTCGAGATAGTTACTGATATATGTGACAGTACAGATAAACTTTACGCTCACCTTACAGAACTTCATAATACACTTATAAGTACGCTTGGAAGACTGGAAACTGGACGGGAACTGTTGTGGCTTTTTTCATCCCCTCCGTATATAAAAAGTGAAAAGGATATTCCTGTTGCGAGCTTCAAGGGAATATTAAAGGGAAAAGAACTCTACAGACAGTATCTTGCAAAAAAATACGGAAGTAAAAAGATGCTTTTTTCCGGAATACACTTTAATTTTTCATTCGGCGAAAAACTTATGAATGTTTGCTATAGTAAATACGGGAAGTCTTCATACCGTGAGTACAAGGACAGTGTTTATCTTGAGCTTGCAAAAAAACTGATGAGGTACAGCTGGCTTACGGTATATCTTACCGCCGCAAGCCCGATAATGGATTCGTCATATTTTTATGAAGCAGTGACCGGCAAAACAGTCATAACACCGTATTCTTCAGTACGGTGCAGCGATATCGGATATTGGAATGATTTCATTCCGGTTCTGAGATATGAAAGTGTTTCTGCCTATACCGACAGCATTGTTAAATATATTGACAAAGGTATGCTTAAATCCTTTTCGGAGCTTTATTACCCCATAAGACTTAAATGCGTCGGAGAAAACCTACCGGAAAACTTTTACACTTCAGGGATAAACCATATCGAACTTCGTACACTTGACTTAAATCCACTATCACCTATCGGGATTAAAAAAGAGGATATTGAATTTCTGCATATTCTCATATTATATCTTATGTCACTTGACGATGAGGAATTTGATGATGATGAACAGCTCAGAGCTGTGAATAATGTAAAATCAGCCGCAAGGTACGATGACAACACTATGATAAAATTTTACGGTGATACATTTTCGGTGAAAGACTGTGCACTGAAGGTACTGGATAATATATGTAAATTTTTTGAAAAGCTGTGTATGTCAGGTCCCGCAGAAAACATAGAATATCAAAAGGATAAGATACTGAATAATAAAAGGTATGCAGAGATAATAAGAAATAAATTCGGTGATAATTTTATAGAGAAAGGCTTACAGCTTTCAAGTGATTATGCAGAATTTAAAGGCATGGAGGTTGCTTCTTATGTGTGAAATTTTCGGAATATGCAATAAAAATGAAATAAATATCAACGGGTATCTTAAATCATTTTATTCTCACAGCTCCGAGCATCCCCACGGATGGGGTCTTGCCGTTGAAGACGAAAATAATATTTCAATAGAAAAAGAACCTATGCAGGCATCAAAGAGTAATTATCTCAGGCAGCGTCTGTCACTTCCGATTATTACAAAAACTGCTTTGGCACATATACGCTATGCCACTATCGGTGATATAGCGTATAAGAATTGTCATCCGTATTCAAAAACGGATAATTTCTCAAGACGTTGGACTCTGATACATAACGGAACAATCTTCGATTATCCCCCTATTAATAAATTTTTATGGGAACAAAAAGGAGATACAGACAGCGAACGTGTTTTACTCTATATTGTCCAGCAAATAAACCAACATCAGAAATCACTGGACAGACTGCTTGATACACAGGAACGCTTTTCGCTGCTTGACTGTATTATAACAGAGATGTCCAGAGGAAATAAACTCAATCTCCTGATTTATGACGGTGAATATATGTATGTCCACACTAACTACCGTAATTCACTGCATTATCTTGAAAACGAAAACGGCACGGTATTTTCAACCCGTCCCCTAAACAGTGAAACTTGGGAAAGAGTACCTATGACAACATTGATTTCATACAAAAACGGCAGACAGATATTCACGGGTACTAATCACGGAAACGAATACACAGATGATGCTGAATCAATGAAATATCTTTATCAGATATTCTCAAATCTGTAAGGTGATAATATGGAGAACGAAATTTTAAAAAAGGCGTTATACAAAAGATATATAGAGCCGACTAAGAAAAAGAAAGAACAGTATATAGGTGTAGAAATTGAGATGCCTATAGTAAATTTATCGAAAAAAGCAGTGGATTTTTCCGTTGTACATAATGTTGCGTATACTTTTATACGGCATTTTGGCTTTAACATAACAGGCAGAGACGATGAGGGTGAAATATATTCAGCCACAGAACCAGTGAGCGGAGATATTCTGTCTTTTGACTGCTCATACAATAATCTTGAGCTTTCTTTTGGAAAAGAAAAAAATCTGCATAATATTTATCATCGCTTTACGGAATACTATAAATTTCTGCAAAGTAAATTTTCCTTACACAATTATACACTTACGGGAATGGGTATAAATCCTCATAGAATATATAATAATAATGTTCCGATACCCAACGGGCGGTACCGTATGCTTTTCCACCACTTACATTCATATAAAAAATATACTCATCTTCCTATGTATTTTCACAGCTATCCTGAGTACGGAACATTTTCAAGTGCTTCACAGGTGCAGCTCGATGTATCCTATAACAGCCTTCCTATGTTTCTGAATACATTTTCAAAGCTTGAGCCTATAAAGGCATTGTTATTTTCAAATTCTGTAATGCTTGACAAAAATGAGGATATTATGTGCTGCCGTGATATGTTCTGGGAAAACAGTACTCACGGAATAAATCCGCATAATATAGGAATGTATAATTACGAATTTTCATCGGTAGAGGAGGTGGTTTCTTATATAGAATCTTCGTCTGTTTATTGCCTGGAGAGAGATGATAAATACATAAATTTTCCCCCTACAGAATTGAGAATTTTTTTCGATAAGCCGCATATAACAGGTGAATATTATGACAACGGCGAATACAAGACGGCAGAATTTTCTCCAAGACTTGAGGATATTCAATATCTGAGAACATTCAAATTCGTTGACCTTACTTTCAGGGGTACTGCAGAGTTTCGCAGTATATGTACTCAGCCGATAAGGGACAGTCTTTGTACGGCAGCGTTTCATTTAGGACTTGCCGATAAGTTGGTGGAATTATCAGAACTTTTGGAAGATGACCGAATACTGTATCATAGGGGTTATAATGCAGGCGAGCTGAGAAAGCTTTTTATAAGGCACGATTTGCCTGAGCTTGCGGATCCGGACGATATATATTCCTTAGCAAGGAAGATAACAGATCTGTCCTATGACGGTCTTAAATCCAGACATCTCGGTGAGGAAATATACCTTGCACCGTTATATGAAAGAATTGAAAGAAAGACAAACCCTGCAAAACATATGCTGGAACTTAGAAATAGCGGAAAAGATATGAGGGATATTATACTTGAATATGCGGATATGTAACAGTGCTGCCTGTTCTTATTGACACAAAAGTGCTGTCGGATAAAGCTTACCTGTATTTATCCGACAGCACTTTTTTTCAGTCATATTCAGTTTTTCGGTCCATGTAAAAAACTCTGCCACATACAGAGGAGAAAAATTCCGCATTATATTTCTTATCAGAATTTTTACCCCATATCAGTAAAAACACCGCTTGATCTTACAAACTGTATGCAATAAGGCGGTGATTATTTGTTCTGAAATGCAGATTATGTATTTAAAGCTATTCTTACAAAAAGCAGGTTGAACGGAAATTTATTGCCGAATGATAAATAAATCCGCGTCCTGACTCCAAAGATCGGTCATATCCCTGCAGTCATACAGGGAACGAAATAATCAGTACACGTCAATACAGCCATGAAAACATATACTTCCACGGCTGTATTATACCTATACGGATTTAAATAAATTATTTACCCATCCATTCAATGCAGTGTTCTTTGAGAATTTATTTACTCGGAAAACATGGGAGTTGAAAGATATCTTTCTCCGGTATCAGGCAGGAGTGCAACAATTATCTTTCCCTTGTTCTCAGGACGCTTTGCAAGTACGGTCGCTGCAAAAACAGAAGCACCCGAGGAAATACCAACCAACAGTCCTTCCTTCCGCGCAAGTGTTCTGCCGGTTTCAAATGCATCCTCATTTTCTACGGTAATTATCTCATCATAAACAGATGTGTTCAAGGTATCCGGTACAAAACCGGCTCCTATTCCCTGAATTTTGTGAGGACCTGCAGTGCCTTTGGAAAGTACGGGAGATCCTGCAGGCTCTACGGCAACAATCTTTACATTGGGATTCTGACTTTTCAGATATTCGCCCACACCTGTGACTGTACCGCCTGTTCCTACTCCGGCAACAAAAACGTCCACTTTACCGTCAGTATCCTTCCATATTTCCGGTCCCGTCGTTGAACGGTGTATTGCCGGATTTGAAGGATTTGTAAACTGACTTGGTATAAAGCTGTCCGGTGTTTCCGATGCCAACTCATTAGCCTTGGCAATAGCACCCTTCATCCCCTTAGCTCCCTCAGTCAGAACAAGCTCGGCACCGTATGCCTTCAAAAGATTTCTGCGTTCAATACTCATTGTTTCCGGCATGGTAAGTATCACCCTATACCCCCTTGATGCCGCTACGGCAGCAAGACCAATGCCAGTATTTCCGCTGGTCGGCTCAATAATAACAGAACCCGGCTTTAAAATACCCTTTGACTCTGCATCATCAATCATAGCTTTGGCAATCCTGTCTTTAACACTACCCGCCGGATTAAAATATTCCAATTTAGCAAAAATCGTTGCTTCAAGTGCTTTCTCCTTTTCGTAATCGGTAAGCTTCAAAAGAGGTGTACCTCCGATCAAATCTGTAATTCTTTCATATACTTTCATGTCAGGTTACTCCTTTTCAAGATTTTGGGTTGTTGTAATTTATGAAATGCAGCCTCTACAAGCGACAACATCTCTGTTGATAATATTGTACCCTAATCGTACTAAATACCTCCTTTTACAACTAAACCTATCGGCATTGTAGACATTGTATCATAACAAAACTTATTTGTCAAGTCTTAAATAAAACTTTATTATGTTTTATTATGCGTTGTAAATAGATATGAACCATTTAGAGTAAAAATAAAAGCAACAAAATTTGGTATAATGATTCTCCCGACTTTGGAGGGGAGCATAGCGGAACGGAAAAGGCGGGAAAATCGGCGGTTTAGGCTGAGAACTTCTCTGCCAATAACTTATTAGAGCTTGTTGACACTAAATACAAAAAATGTATTAGAACGTGTAGACACTAATTAGAACGTGTTCACATAAAAAGAGCGTCAAAAATCATAGCCAACATAATGACAGAGAGAAAAATTGAGTCAAGTTTATCATA
>CANQLX010000054.1 GCA_947624835.1 uncultured Clostridia bacterium | reverse complement strand
ACCGAAATTTCTTTCCATACGCTCCTTGAGATTACGTCCCTTTTCAAGTCCGATAACCGTAACAGGTTTACCACACAGTTCTGCAATTCCGCCTATTACAGCCTTATCGTCTGCAAAACGTCTGTCACCGTGAAGTTCAATAAAGCTGTCACCGAATATTCTCGATATATAATCAACAGCTGTCGGGCGATTATTTGCTCTTGCGGCAGTCACGCTATCAAATGCACTCATCTTATTCGCCCTCCCCTGTATGAAGCTTAAGTATCTTTGCCAATGTTTCTTTCATCTCGGCTCTCGAAACAACCGCATCTACAAAGCCCTTTTCAAGAAGAAATTCGGCCGTCTGGAAATCCTTCGGCAGCTTCTGCCTTATCGTCTGCTCAATCACTCTCGGACCGGCAAAGCCTATAAGTGCTCTCGGTTCTGAAAGAATTATATCACCCTCCATTGCAAAGCTTGCAGTAACTCCGCCTGTTGTGGGGTCAGTCAAAACCGTTATGTACAAGAGTCCTGCATCACTGTGCAGCTTGACAGCACCGCTCGTCTTAGCCATCTGCATAAGGGAAAGTATTCCCTCCTGCATCCTTGCACCTCCGGAAACAGTAAAGACAACCACAGGAAGTCTGTTGGTTGTTGCATATTCAAAGGCACGTGTAACCTTCTCACCTGTTACCGTTCCCATCGTACCCATCATAAACTGCGGATTCATTACGGCAAGAACCACAGGATATCCTCCTATTTTGGCAAGTCCTGTTATTACCGACTCATTTTCTCCACTGTTTAACCTTGCATTTTTGAGCTTACGGCTGTAATCGGGGAAATCTATTATATTTTCGGAAATCATATCTTTATCAAATTCCTCAAAGCTTCCCTCGTCTGCTGTCCACTCTATACGCTGTCTTGCAGCAATACGGAAATGATATCCGCATTTCGGGCAAACCTTATAATTTTCATTCAGATCCGCAGATAGTACGGGAGTTTTGCACACAGGACATTTCACCCATAATTCATCGGGAATATACGGGCGATTATCAACAGCATCTCCCTGATTTTCGAGTTCATTTTTCGGTTTCAAAAAATTAAATAAATCTGACGTATTCAATTTACACCCTACCTATCCCCGCATATATCGGCCATGCCAATGCGGATCACATTCAAGACTTTCAGTCCCGATAATTATTTACATACCGACGCTTCAAGAACCTTCCTTTTCCTTACGCTGACGGCGTTCCTCCATAAAGCCTGTTGTATATTCTCCCGAAACAAAAGCTGGATCTGAAAGTATATCTATATGAAGATCCCTGTTATGCTTTATTCCGTTAATTGTAAGCTCACTGAGAGCCATTTTCATTTTTCTTATTGCAAGCTCACGGGAACGTGCCTGTACAATAAGCTTGCCTATCATCGAATCATAATACGGTGGAACGGCATAATCCTGATAAATAGCCGTATCAAAGCGTACACACGGTCCGCCGGGAACATGGATAAAATCTATTTTTCCGCAGCTCGGACGGAAATCATGCTCGGCATCCTCGGCATTTATTCTGCACTCTATTGCATTACCGTGCATAAACACCCTGTCCTGAGTGACGGTAAGCTTAGCACCCGATGCTATCCTTATCTGCCACTGTACAATATCTATCCCGACAACCATCTCTGTTACAGCGTGTTCGACCTGCAAACGAGTATTCATTTCCATAAAATAGAAATTCTTATCCTTATCAAGCAAAAATTCCACTGTTCCGGCATTCTCATAATTTACAGCCTTAGCAGCTTTGACAGCAGCCTCCATCATTTTTGCACGAATCTCCGGTGTTATTGCCGATGAGGGGCTTTCCTCGATAAGTTTTTGATTTTTTCTCTGAACCGAACATTCTCTTTCGCCAAGGCACACAACATTGCCATACTTATCGGAAAGCAGCTGCATTTCTATATGCTTGACAGGGAAGAGATACTTTTCCATATATACTGCATCATCGCCGAAAGCACTCTTTGCCTCTGCCCTTGCAGAGAGAAAAGCATTATCAAATTCCTCAATGGAATCCACCTTACGGATACCCCTTCCACCGCCGCCAGAACGGGCCTTTACCAACAGCGGAAAGCCTATTTCCTGTGCCTTCGCACGTGCCTCCTCAATATCATCTATGATATCACTTCCGGGGGTTACCGGGACACCGGCTGCTTTCATCGTTCTGCGTGCCTCGTCCTTATCGCCGAGTCTTTCTATCATGTCCGCACTCGGACCTATAAATTCTATATTACATTCCTTGCATAATGCCACGAATTTTGCATTTTCGGAAAGAAGTCCATATCCCGGATGTATAGCCTGCGCACCCGAAACGACCGCAACCTCAAGTATGGCAGCCATGTTAAGATAACTGTTTGCAACCTGAGGCCCACCTATACAATAGCTTTCATCAGCCATCGTAACATGCAGGGCGTCCTTATCCGCCTGAGAATATATTGCAACCGTTGATATACCCATCTCCCGACAGGCACGGATTATTCTTACAGCTATTTCGCCTCTGTTAGCAATCAATATTTTTGAGAACAATCCGAACACTCCCCCTTTAATTTGGAATATTGATAAGAACACAATACCTTTGCTTCCGGTCCCGTCGGTGACGAACCACCCCACCAATAGTTATTTTCGCAGTAACTATAACCCGAAGCAAGGCTGTGGTTTCACATTAAATACATTCAGACACAAAAAGTAATAAGTCTACACATCAAGATGCTTCAAAATACGATCAGTTCTGTTCTCTCGGAACGAGTGCGAATGAAAACTCTGCCGAAACAGCTAATTTGCCGTTTACATAGCCCTTGCCTTTTATAAAATAAAAACCCATTTTCTGACCGGTAAGCTCACACCTGATTTCCAACGTATCACCCGGGAGTACCTTGGTTTTGAACCTTGCCTTATCTATTCCCGCAAAAAACGGAATACTCTGAGCCGATACCTCAGACACGATAACAGCACTTGCCTGTGCCATCATTTCACAAAGTATAACTCCGGGCACAACCGGATTACCCGGAAAATGACCGTCGAGGAACCATTCCCTACCTGTTATATATTTTTTTCCCTCACAGGTATTTTCTCCTGTTTTTGTTGCTTCATCAATAAGAAGCATGGAATTTCTGTGAGGTATTACCTGCATAAGCTCTTCCTTGTTCATATATTCACCTGCTCTATCATTTTATAAGGAACAACGGCTGACCGTATTCCACTACCTGTCCGTTCTCTACACATATTTCCGTAACTACGCCGCTTTTCTCGGCAGTAACCTCATTCATAAGCTTCATTGCCTCTATTATGCAGACAACATCACCCTTCTTTACCGTACTTCCGACCGAAACATACGGCTCACTGTCGGGTGAGGGTGCGGCATAGAATACACCAACCATCGGTGCCTCTATCGGAGTACCATCACCACCCTTTTCAACGCTCACAGACTGCACCTCTGTTGACGGTGCAGGAGTCTGAACCTCAACAACCGCCGGAGAAGCCTGCACCTGTACCAACCCCTGTCCGCCACTTTTCTGACGTATACTGAGAAACTGATTTTCGTCTATCTGTATATCAAGAGCTGTAGCCTTGGAAGAGTTAAAAGACTCAAGAAGCTCCTTTATTTCTTGAACACTGTACATTAAAATTCACCCCAATTTTATTAGAATCATTTTCTGAGAGCAATGCAGGCATTATGTCCCCCAAATCCAAAGGTCGTGGATATAGCCATTTCAAGCGGTGCCTCAACTGCCTTATTCGGCGTATAATCAAGATCGCATTCCGGATCGGGAACCTTATAGTTTACAGTCGGAGGTACAATACCGTTCCTAAGTGCAAGCGAAGCTGCAATAGCCTCAACAGCACCTGTTGCGCCAAGCATATGACCTGTCATTGATTTTGTTGAGCTTATATGTGCTTTATAAGCCCTGTCACCAAGAACTGCCTTGAATGCCTTGGTTTCCCCTGCATCATTAAGACTGGTGGATGTCCCGTGAGCATTTATATAAAGCTCCTCCGTACCCTTATAGCCTGCCTCGTCAAGAGCAATTCTTATACACTCAGCAGCACCTACTCCCTCCGGATCCGGTGCGGTGAAATGGTATGCATCACAGGTGTTGCCGTATCCGACAACCTCCGCATATATCTTAGCTCCTCTTGCAGCTGCATGTTCATATTCCTCAAGTATAAGGATACCTGACCCCTCTCCCATTACAAAGCCGCTTCTTTCCTTATCAAACGGAATTGACGCTCTTGTCGGATCATCTGTCAAAGTAAGTGCCTTACAGCTTGTAAATCCCTTTATTGCGAGCGGTGTTATAGTTGCCTCTGCACCGCCTGCTATTATAGCGTCAGCCATACCGTACTTGATAGCGTGGAATGCCTCGCCTACCGCATGGGTAGATGTTGAGCAGGCCGTAGTAACAGGCAGGCACGGACCCTTTGCCTTGAATCTTATTGCAACATTTCCGGCAGCAATATTTCCTATCATCATAGGAATAAAGAACGGAGAAATACTTTTTCCCGTATAAAGATTAACGCTCTGCTCATAGAATGTAGTAATTCCTCCAACACCGGAGCCTATGTATACCCCGAACCGTTTGGGATCAATCTTTCCATCAATATCACTGTCCTTAACGGCCTGACTCGCAGCAGCTATTGCATACTGACAGAACAAATCCATCTTTCGACATTCTCTTTTTTCTATGTATTCCGTAGGGTCAAAATTCTTAACCTCGGCAGCCACCTTTGCCTTTGAATCTGCGGTATCAAACCTTGTTATTCTGTCAATACCGCAGACACCATTCTTCATCGAGGTCCACATTTCTTCAACATTGTTGCCGATGGGAGTTATTGCACCGATTCCTGTAATAACCACTCTTTTCATTTGTGTTTTTCCTTTCTGCAAAATTTAGTAAAACCTTATCTCAATCAGATAGCCATACCGCCGTCAACCCTTATAACCTCTCCGGTAATATATGAAGCCTCATCAGAAGCAAGGAACGCAGCAGTATTTGCTATATCTTCAACCGTACCCATTCTCTTCATCGGAATAGAAGAAAGTGCGGCTTCTCTTGCCTTTTCCGGCATACTATCTGTCATATCGGTTTTAATAAATCCCGGGGCTATGGCATTGGCAGTAACATTTCTTGAACCAAGTTCCTTTGCAACCGACTTTGTCATTCCTATTATGCCGGCTTTAGCTGATGCATAATTAGCCTGTCCTGCATTTCCCACAAGACCTATTATCGAAGATATATTGATTATTCTTCCTCTTCTTTTCCGCATAAAGTGCTTGTATATACTTTTTGTCATATTAAACGTACCCTTAAGGTTTACACTTATTACCTTATCGAAATCTTCCACTTTCATTGAAAGAATAAGATTATCTCTCACTATACCGGCATTATTTACAAGTATATGAACTTCTCCGAACTCCTCGATAATTTCATCAACAAGCTTCTGGGATGCTTCATAGTCGGAAACATCACATTCAAATCCTTTTGCCTTAACGCCCATTGACGTAAGCTCAGCCTCTGTTTCCGCTGCCTTTTCTCCGTCACCAACGTGCATAAAAGCTATATTTGCACCAAGACTTGCAAATTTAAGTGCTATTGCCTTGCCTATACCTCTTGATGCACCTGTTATTATAGCTGTTTTTCCTGTGAGTTCAAACATACCTTTCCCCAACACTCATTCAAGAGCGTCAAGTCCCTCCTTATTCTCTATATTTACCGCCGTAACATCGGCATTAATTTTCTTTATAAGCCCTGTAAGAGTTTTGCCTACTCCTACCTCAATAAATCTGTCAGCACCCTCTGCAACAAGATTTTCCACTGTTGTCTGCCACTTAACGGGATTTTGTACCTGTGCGGATATAAGTGCCTTAAAATCTCCGTCATACGGCTGAGCAGTGTAATTTGAATAAACCGGAATTTCAGGGCGAGAAATCTCAATATCCTCAAGGTACTCTGCAAGTTTTTTTGCCGCTCCTGCCATGAACGGAGAATGAAATGCTCCGCTCACTGCAAGCCTTACCGCCCTGCCCTTTTCTTCCTTCACTCTATCACATAATGCCTCTATTTCGTCCTCTGCCGCAGCAACAACCGTCTGTGCCGGACTGTTATAATTAACAGGATATGCCCTGTTGAAATCTTTGCATATTTCCTCAACCCTTTCGGGAGTAAGCTTTAGAACCGCTGCCATTGCACCCTTATCACTGCTTGCGGCTTCATCCATATATTCGGCACGCTTACATACAAGCTTAAAGGCTTCCTCATAGGAGAGCATTCCCGAAAAAGCTATTGCTGCAATTTCCCCGAGAGAAAAGCCTGCAACATAATCCGGTCTTATTCCCTTTTCAGCCACTGCCGCAGCAGCCGCCAAATCTGCCGCAAAAACGCACGGCTGAGTATTTATGGTGAGCGCAAGTTCCTCCTTTGTACCCTCAAAGCACTGACTTATCGTGCCCGGACGTACCCTTTCAGCCATATCAAATACTGCCCTTGCCGCAAGCGAGCTGTCATAAAGTGATTTACCCATTCCGGGATATTGCGAACCCTGTCCGGAAAATACAAATACGGTTTTTCCCATTGTCATATCCTCCTGTTATTATTTATTCCAGCGGATAACACAGCTTCCTGTTGTAAGACCGCCTCCGAAAGCACACATTGCTATAATATCTCCTTTTTTAAGCACACCCGTACGATTAGCCTCGTCAAGAGCTATTGGCACACTTCCGGAGGATGTATTTCCGTAATGCTGGACATCACAGAAGAAACGTTCCCTAGGAATATCAAGATTTTTAGCGGCTGTATTAATTATTCTTATATTTGCCTGATGCGGTATTACGCAGTCAACATCCTTTTGCTCCAATCCCGCATCCTCAACAGCCTTTTTTATACCGTTTGTCATAGCGGCCGTTGCAAATCTGTACACGTCATTTCCCGCCATATGAAGAACAGCCTTCTCCTCCTCATGCTCATAGAACGGTGAAGAATTTGTTCCGTGCGGTATTCTTATTGCGGCGTCATTTCCGACTGCTGTCAAATGTATGGACAAAAGATCGTTTCCCTCTCCAAGAACCGCAGCCGCACCTCCGTCACCGAAAAGAACACAGGTAGAACGGTCTGTCCAGTTCGTAATATTTGAGAGGTTATCCATTGATACTATCAGCACCTTTTTTACCCTTTTTCTCTCAAAATATCCCGCCGCAATATCAAGAGCATAAATAAATCCCGAGCAGGCAGCATTGACGTCAAATGCCGGACAGGTTGCTCCAAGTTCTTTTTGAATCATACAACCCTGTGACGGGGTAATATTTTCCCCCCTCATCGTAGAGCATATTATAAGATCCAACTCCTCGGCTTTCACATCTGCATTCTTAAGAGCATTATTTGCAGCCTCGACACAAAGTTCGGTTATGGTTTCGTTTTTGCAGATATGACGTTCCTCAATACCCGTTCTTGTGCGTATCCATTCGTCATCTGTTTCAACCATTGTCGAAAGCTCATCATTTGTCAGGACATACTCAGGAATAGCCTTTCCCGTCCCCAGTATTGTAAAACTCATCTTAAACATACCTCCGTAGGATATTTTACATATTCAATTTTATTAGAAATATTTATGCAAAATCACCATTATAAACATATCTACTCTATCTTTATGATTATAAAACAAAAACCTTATTTTGTCAATATATCCATAACAGCATAATGCGTTATCACCATTAATATAATAATAGTCGGTATTACGGTACAAGGTGATACCAAAAAGACCATATTACACACCAATAGGAACATTATCAAGTAGTGCCGAGCGAAGATTCCTACCGTTATATGTAAGCTTAAGCGAGAAAAACGGTCTGTTCCCCTCCATAAGACGCAAAAATATACGGTCACCCTCCCATATCGGAAGTTCATTTATTATTTTTTCTTTTTCCACCCATACAAGCTCGCCCTCGTCACATTCAATCAATTCTCCCTCATACTCAGAAGCATAAAAAAGAAACATATACTCATAAACCTTACCGTCCGAAAATGTAACAACTCCTCTGAGTCTGTAATCTTTCAATGTAAGTCCGCTTTCCTCCCTGACCTCACGCAGGACACATTCCTCCGGACTTTCTCCTTGCTCAAAGTGACCTCCTATGCCTAACCACAGATCACGGTTCATATCATTTTTCTTTTTAGTTCTGTGGAGCATAAGATATTTCCCGTCCCATTCGATATAACAAAGCGTTGTAAGCTGAAAATCCATATTATCACCATCCGTTTTTATTATAGCAAAATGCAGATTATTAGTCCATAAAATATTGTATATTATAATTATACAGTTTGTAATATTTATACTAATCGTAATAAAATCTTACGATATAACCGGTAAAAGGATTCGGCTGTGTTTTTAAATTACAAAAGGTATTTGGATTATTATTTTATACAATGGGTACGGTATATCCGATAAAGCATATAAAGCAAAAAATCCCGTGCCTGTCAAAGCATGGGATTTTTTATATTCATTGTTTGCCTCTGTATTCTATTTGACATTAAATGTCATATCACCGACAGTTAAGGATACTATATCATTGGGATCAATGATACCCTGCCTGTACCGGGGTGTGGAAGAGTATTCAAATGTCCACGCAAAGTCAGCCGTACCTTCCATTCCCTCACCTGGCAGCTGTCCACCGAATTTCGTGGAGCTACATTTACATTCAACCCTTGAACCATCCTTCATAGTCAGATATACGGAAGATTTACTTACATCATCCGATATATCGGATGCAGCTTCCTCGGTTATTGAGCCTGATTCTCCCTTAATACACACAGTAAACGCTCCTGCTGTCGCCTCATTTATAAGAAGCTTTGTCCGGTTATAGCTGACGGTTTTATTGGATGTTATGTCAAATTCCTTATACTCTGTGCGATAATTCATTTTAACATGGGCAGACAGTTCAAAATTATAGACTGTTTTATCTGCAATAACCAGAAACCATTTATCCAGAGCCTCATCATAATATCTCAAAATAACCTGTCCATCCTTTAATTCCGGCACATATTTTTTCATTTGAGCATATAATTTGTCACTCTGTGCTTCTCCGTATTCAACCTCACACAACCTTTTATCTATCTGATACAAATACAGCTCCGGACCGGCAGAAAACTCAAATTCCTTCCCTTTGGGATCAACATCGCAACCGGATATTGAAAACAACAGGTTAATAGTATCATCCGAATTTAGGCTGCAGTTGTAACCGCTGTTGAATGAATGTGGGGAAAAATCAAAAATCGGGTTCTTCATCTCTACATCATAATCAAAGCAATCAATAATTGATTCTTTTCCGTTTTTATCCACAGAAATATCCTCACCAAGTAGAATAACTACATCTTTGTCTTTATCTGCAAAGCTGCCCCCGTCAGCTTTTTTTACAGATATAGCAGCATATGCACTCGTATTATCTCCTGTTACTCCGAGAAATTCAGCTTTAAGCCCCCCTTTTACATCAACCGAGGCATTTCCTCCCGCATACAAGCCGTCAACGCTCTCTCCTGCAAAATATTCACCGAAAACCGAATCAAATGAACCGCTTGCACCGACAGTTGCCGTACCTAATGCCAGAACAGCAGCGGCTGCGGCAATAAGCGTAATCATGGTTCCTTTCTTCATTCGTTTTTTATGTGTTTTCGATATTCCTGCCCTTTCAAATGCCATTTTCTTTATAATCCCACTGTCAACCAAATCATTTCTCTCAACGTTTTCAAGCATAAAATCATCTGCTCCCTCAATCATATTATCCATAATATTATCCTCTGTTGAAATATCCCATTTCATGCTAAAATCCCCTTTCTGTCAGTGCTGCCTTCAGTCTTTTCCGTGAACGTGCCAGCTTGGTTTTAATGGTTTCCTTCTTTATTCCCATAATTTCTGATATTTCCGATACCTTCTGATAAAAATAATAATACCGTATCAAAATTTCTCTGTCAGGCTCATTCAGCTTGTTGACTTCCTCTCTGAGGCTTTTGCAAAGCTCTTGTTTTTCACAGTCATCCTCAAGCTTAATCCCATCCGGCTGTTCAAACTCATCTATGCTTATTATATCAACAAACTTCAATTTCCTAAGCCTGTCCTTAGTTCTGCACTTTGTAATACAGGCTATGTAGCCCTTAAGGTTATCTCCCTTCAGTGTACCGGAATTTCTCCACAGTGTAACAAATACATCTGTAACTATCTCCTCAATATCCGATTTTGTAAGTGCACCGTCAGCTATATTAAATACTATTGTTGATACATAAGCAGTATATTTATCTATCAGCATTTCAAAAGCATTTTCGTCACCTTTCCTGAGCCTGTCCGCAAGTTTTTTTTCATCCACCATATCACCCCATTAAATAACTCGCCATAATTGACCGACAGCTAAGTTATTTTTATAAAAACCGACTACGCTCTGCAGAGCTTCTTTATTTCTGATTTATCGGCTTTCACTTATATATACGCATACTTTTTTCTTTGGGCTCAAATCCTTTATAAAATAAGCCCGGTATCCTGAAGGGACAAAAAATTATATCCCCGGGTCGCAAAAACCCGAGGATATTTCTACATATGTACATTTAACCCATTGAGAAACTATACTTAATTTAAATCAAAAACACTGTGTAACCTCAATCATCAAACAATAAGTATACCGTATCCGGAGTTATTCTAAAATTTTCGGTGTAAATACACCAATCCGTCACATCATTTACTGTAAATTCTTTTATATCCCCCTCATGTATATCATCAACCCAATATGCCTTTTGAGTAAGTCTTGCAGTAAAGCTGTTTTCTTTCATGTCAATAAGCTCAAACCATATATGTTCCCTTCCTGCCTCTCCGGCTTCCTCCTTATATTTTTCGTCTACATTGAGACCTATCTTTATAAGTACCTGACAGTCAAGTGTTTCCCATGCCCTTTTCAAATAATCAAAGCGTTCCTCTGCCGCCGCCCTCATTCTCTCTGTTTCCTTATTGCTTATAAAGAACATTGGATTTCCGCTTTCCCACAGTCCATCGTATATGTCAAGCTTACTGTAATTTCGGAGCGATTCATCTCTTTCGTTTTTAAAGGCAAAAATCAGACTCGTCCTGCTGTTATGATCGTTTTCTCTGTCACTATATCCGCCGAGAACGGGATTATTGTATTCCTCAAGAGCCTCAGACCACAAAACGTATGTTACAACTATCGGAATATCATCGCCTATTTTGCCGATATAATATACATCGCCCTCACCGTTCTTTTCAAGAAGTCTGTCCGCAAGTGCATTAATTATGTGTACATGGTCGTTAGCATATTCACTGCTTGATTTTATAACTTCAAGTTCGGTAAGACCGCAGCGACATAATCCGTGGGTATGCAGCCATATATCTCCGCCTTCCTCTCCAACAGCCTGTATCGAATACAATGCTGATAACGGAGGCAGAACATCAGATTGTGCATACAGCCTTGCCTGTCTGCCCGATATTACCCATTCCGCACTTTCGTCATAAACTGCTGCAAGCTCGGGGATAGCCGCAAGAATAAATTTAATCTGTAAATGGTATGACTTAATCGGATTATCATTAAATGTCATAAATACCGTCAGTGCCATTTTCGCATTCTTGACAGACTGTAGTTCATTTTCGGATAGTGACCGCATATTTGCAGCGTATAGTGACTGTCCGTCGAAGTTGTCATAGAAAAACGAAATATTGTATTCCTCACCCTGATAATCAACAACAGCATTTCCCACAATTCGTTGCTCAGCATTAAAATTCTGTTTCTGTTTGATTGTAAGTCCTTTAATAGCGGCAATCCTATCAAATATACCGTCAATTACATCAGCATCATTATTCTTAGGCACAACTATCATATAGGATTGCTCTTCCCAATAGCCGAGTGGCTGCGGCTTTGGTTTATTGATCTGTTTACTCTTGCTTGCAAAATCTAAAAAGCCCATATATGCCTCCTGTTATATTTATTTTGGCTACATTTTAACATAAAAAAAACTGTATGTAAAGTACTTTTTATCTATTCATTACAAAATATCAGTCTTATGGACAGCTCACAATATTTTTAGGACCAAATACAATCTTATCTCTTTTTTTACTCCCCGAGCCGTTCCATAAACATATACTTCCCAAAAAGGGAAGTCACCTATCGTTTATTATATGGCTGTGAGTATCTATACGGAAAATATGCGGAATTTATTTTTAAACATAATCTCAACAATCATGATATGAATTTTTTAAATTGCGCAGACATAAAAAACTCCGCATGGCTACTGAATATTCTGCAACCATGCGGAGTTTTCTTGTACGGAGAGTGAGGGATTCGAACCCTCGAAACGGGGTTAGCGTTTACACGATTTCCAATCGTGCTCCTTCGGCCATCTCGGACAACTCTCCAAATGTACGAAAAGAATATATATATAATTTTTAACGCTTTTGTATTATATCATACATAGCATGAAAATGCAAGTGATAATTTAAAGAATATTCAACAATTTGCAGACAAAATTATATTACTGCCGGATTTCTTATCTGCCATATCAGTGAGCGTCCCGACATTCCATAAATAAACAAATTTACAAAAAATATGAGGGTCTCAGTTATATTGCACTCGGTGCTTATCATTCTATGCACAAATACGCTCATACAACAAAACAGCGACTGCCTGTAACAGATAGCCGCTGTTTTAAGTTATGGATATCAAACGAGCATCAAATCTACACTTGCAAAATGCAAAACATAGTAAATAAGTCGTTTTTCCGAACAAATTATCTCTTGGAGAACTGCGGAGCACGACGGGCAGCCTTGAGACCGTACTTCTTTCTTTCCTTCATTCTCGGGTCACGAGTAAGGAATCCTGCTCTCTTAAGCTTCGGACGGAGGTTTTCGGTATCGAACTTAAGGAGAGCCCTTGAAATACCGTGACGGATAGCACCTGCCTGACCTGTAACGCCGCCGCCGCTCACCCTGCAGACAACATCGAACTGACCGTCTGTTCCTGTGAGAACGAGGGGCTGACGAACGATGAGTTTGAGAGTTTCAAGACCGAAATAATCATCAATATCTCTGTCGTTGATTGTAACCTTACCGGTTCCCTTATAAAGTCTTACTCTTGCAACGGAGCTTTTTCTTCTGCCTGTGCCGTAGAAAAACGGTGTCTTATCGTACATAATAAATTGCCTCCCCTCTCATTATTCCAATACAACGGGCTTTTGAGCAGCATGCTTATGCTCTGCACCCTTGTAAATATGAAGTCTTGTCAAAGCCTTGCGTCCGATTGTGTTGGACGGAATCATACCCTTGACAGCAAGCTGAATAGCAAGCTCAGGTCTGTTTGCAAGAAGATTATCATATCTTACAGACTTCATATGTCCTATATATCCTGTGTGATGATAATAATACTTCTGCTCTGCCTTTTTACCTGTAAGAACGATCTTATCGGCATTGATAACAATAACAAAATCGCCGCAGTCCACATGAGGTGTAAAGATCGTTTTATTCTTACCTCTGAGCAGATCTGCTA
>CANQLX010000053.1 GCA_947624835.1 uncultured Clostridia bacterium | reverse complement strand
CAAAAATTTTTTATAGGTCAGGTCAATACCAAACGCTCCTAAGGGAGCGGTCAGTAATATTGCTATAACAGAGACCGTAAGTATTATCTCACCGCACGGAAGCCCCATTGCAAGAGGAAGTCCTCCGATAGCCGCCTGTACGGTTGCCTTAGGAGTATAGGCTATCATGCAGAAAAGTTTTTCTTTAATGTTGAGCTTTGTACCAAGTACGCATATAAATACTCCGAGCATTCGGAAAACCAATACGCCAAGCAAAAGAATTATTACATTTACTCCGGCATCCTTAACACTGCTTATTTTCACGGAAGCTCCGACCAAAACAAAAAGGAATATTTCCGCTAAAACCCACATTTTATCAAACTTTTTCGATAATCTTACCGCTGTATCTGGATCTTTTCTTTTTATACTTATACCCATAGACATTACTCCAATGAGTGCAGCAAACGGTACGATATACGAAAATTTGTCCTCCAATACACATAGCGAAATACACAAAGCAAGTATTATTATAGCCTTTACTGTATCTTCACCCTTTAGCCTACGGAACAAAAGTGATAAAACCATTCCAACTATAAATCCTACCGTTGCTCCTGTAATAATTGAAACAGGTATATTGACAAAGCTCATAACAGAAACACTGCCTCCCTGTGCCAGACCTGTAAATGTCGTAAATAAAACTATAACAAATACATCATCAACGGAGGCTCCGGCAAGTATCATCTGTGGTATTCCATTTTCTGTACCGTAGCCCTCGTCTATAAGCCTTATCATTCTCGGTACTACCACTGCGGGAGATACTGCCCCGACAACTGCGCCCATTATTGCCGCATCAAGTAATGATATTCCCAAAATCATAGGTGCAAGCAGTACCATTCCTATAATCTCAAAGCAAGCAGGCAAAAAGCACATAAGTATTGCCGGTCTACCTACCTTTTTCAGATCCGAAAGCTTGAGCTTAAGTCCTGCCCTTATCAGTATTATTATAAGGGCGATTTTTCGTATATCCGGGGATATATTAAGTATGCTGTCATCTATAATATCGAGGACATATGGTCCTATTATTATGCCTCCTACTATCATTCCAAACAGGCTTGGAAATTTTATTTTTTTACATACCCAGCCCATGAATAACCCCACCAAAATTATACATGCCACACTTAATAACATATTTTTTCCTCCTTTGATAACAAAAAGCCGACAACCCCTGTATCACATAATACAGAAGTCATCAGCTTAATAAGCGGTTTTGGTACTTAGTACCATGGGAGACGTTCATTCCCAATATTATCTTTAAGTTAATTATAACGTAAATTGTTCGGTTTGTCAATTATAAATTGCAATATAAAATACCAGTAAAATTAAACAACATTTAATTGTTTAAGCAAGGCATTATTATATATTTGTGACAGTAATTATTGCGAAACAATAAATTCTGTCGAAATAGCCAATACATATGTTAATTAAACAAAGTACATAAAGTACGAAATAGCGTATCCATTCTAAAATCTCAGTCGTAGTTTTTAATTTCATTTTTCCAAATCCTCACTCCTGAGTCAATAGCGTAAAGCAGACTTTCCCTGTCCTTTTCCGGAAGGTACTGTACCGCAATTCTTCTTTCGGGGTCAGCATCAAACATATATAAAATGGCAAGGAAAATCCATTCCAACGGTTTCATTATAATATATACAATGTCCGCCGCAAATGAGGTTTTGATAAGCTTTGCAACAGGAAAACCGTATTTATCATAAAATCTGCGTACTGCTCTATGAAAACGTGGTGTTTTATCTTCAAGCAGTTGTTCAAATGCATTAGCTACACATAATTGTCTGTTTACCAATACTCTGTGACCGTGCCTGAGCCCCTCACGCTGCGGCTTCACTACCTCTTTATGTCCGCCTGCCGCAACCGTGCAAAGGTAATGCCCATCATGATACACATTAGGCGGAGCCTGACGCATTGAAAAAGTCCAATCACTTGTTTCAGTCCATGCCTTTATGATTGAATCGGGCCTCTGACCGAACAAAAGTAAAATACATATCACTATGCCTATTATGGGAAACATAAACAGAAAAGCATAAAACGGCATTTTTGATATATCAGCAAGCTTACCTCCAAGCTTGCCGAGTTTTTCGTTTCTCAATCCGTTTTCTTCGATAAACTCTTTATATTCAATAAGCTTTCGTCTGATAAGTCCGATACCTAGCAAAATCAGGTTTAACGGATACAATGCCAACAAACAAACCTGACCTGTAGCATCATCAATCCATACAGAAACCTGAATAGTCCACACAACCGCAATGATCATGCCAATATATACAAGCGAAATAAGTATAACCGAAACAAGCGGAGGTGTTTTGTCAATTCTTACGGCATATAAAACAAAATATGCGACAACTGCAAGTAATGAAAACACAACTATAGTAATCGAATGCTCCGTGGATATAGGTGTATGTATATCAAAACCTTCAAGCTGTTTATACCAGTTTTCCTTTGTAACATCACAAATCCCCAGTAAGAGTCCGGTATCAATAAAACCTACAAAAATAGTCACAACGGCAGAAATACGAGATATTTTTTTCTGTTTTTCTGTTTTTGGATATTTTAACAGAAAATAAAAGTTTATTATGCTTACACCGGCAGGTATGCCAAAAATACATAAGAGAACTGCAATGAAAGTAACAGGTTCAAATACACTTGAGAAAAACATATAACCATCTCCATAATTTTTGTGAGTTATTTCTCTGCTCTGCTGATGTAACATCGCAACACACCCCCAAATAAAAACAGGTATCAAATAAACCTACTGTAATAGTTAAGATTGCAGATATCAGTGATATTTTTTCTGTTTTTCTATTTTTGGATATTTTAACAGAAAATAAAAGTTTATTATGCTTACACCGGCAGGTATGCCAAAAATACATAAGAGAACTGCAATGAAAGTAACAGGTTCAAATACACTTGAGAAAAACATATAACCATCTCCATAATTTTTGTGAGTTATTTCTCTGCTCTGCTGATGTAACATCGCAACACACCCCCAAATAAAAACAGGTATCAAATAAACCTACTGTAATAGTTAAGATTGCAGATATCAGTGATATTTTTTCTGTTTTTCTATTTTTGGATATTTTAACAGAAAATAAAAGTTTATTATGCTTACACCGGCAGGTATGCCAAAAATACATAAAAGAAATGCAATGAAAGTAACAGGTTCAAATACACTTGAGAAAAACATATAACCATCTCCATATTTTTTGTGAGTTATTTCTCTGCAGTACGATATTCCAGTATATCCCCCGGTTGGCAATCAAGAGCCTCACATAGCTTTGCAAGCGTTGATATTTTTATTGCCTTTGCTTTGCCGTTTTTAAGAACCGATATATTAGGCAATGTAATGCCAACCCTTTCTGATAATTCTGTAACACTCATTTTTCTTTTTGCAAGCATTACATCAATATTAATAATAATTTCACCCTCCATATTCTCACCTCATATTGTCAGGTCGCTTTGTTCCTGCAAGCCGGCGGCCTTAAGTACAAGGTGCGATAATGCGGCGGCTGCAACGGTTATTGCTGCACCGATAAATGTTATAATTAATGATGCAAGCAATACGGCAGGATGATTCATACCTAAAAAGAAATATACTACATTCATTATAAAGAAAAAAGTACTGTCCCCTGCCGCAAGAATCGATACCCATTTGAGAAGTCTTGAATTATCCTTGCAAAATGAATTATCCTTTCCGATATTTCCCGATATTCTCCACCCGAGCACAAGTACAACATAACATGGAACTGCTGTTATCCACAGAAAGATAAGCCAAGGATAAAAGCAGTATTCCAAATCCGGACTTTGTTGTACTAAATCCTTTCCGAAAATCGGAAGAAGAAGAAAATAAATTACAAGTCCGCATAAGCCGATACCGACAATGATAAATTTAAGCCATTTTGCAAGTGTTTTCTGATTCATAAATCTTCCCTCCTGAATTTTGTACTTGAATTATAACACCAATTTATAGTATTGTCAATAAAAATTTATCGTATTACGATAAATTTTTAATAAAATATAATACAGGACAAAATTTAAAGCTTCTGTCCTGTATATTATATGTTATATAAAACTACGTTTTTCAAAATACCGATGCCACACGGCAGATAAGATTTGCCGCTGATTCATCATCATGCTCGGCAGTATTCACACAAAGGTCATAATTTCTTATATCCTCCCAATTATTTCCCGTATAGTATTTATAATATTCCGAGCGGTGCTTATCTATATCTCTTATCGTCTTATCAGCCTCCGTCTCTGTCACCGAAAACTTATTCATAACCGTTTCAACACATTTACTGTGCGGTGCCCATATAAATACTCTGACAAGCTTACAACCACTGTCCTTTAGCGTATGGTTTGCACATCTTCCTATTATAACACAATCGCTCTTCTTGGCAAGCTCCCTTATTATATCACTCTGATACTTAAAAATATCCATATGTGACTTAAATCTACTGTTTTCGGGAGGTACATTTTTAGCGGAAATATTACTAAGCCTTTCAAAAAAGCTCTGTTTTGCCGGAGCTTCATCATGCTTTAAAAAATACTCAAGGTCTACCCCGCTCTTATCCGAGGCAAGATATAACAGATTACGGTCGTAAAAAGAAATATTCATCTTTTCCGCAATCAGTCTGCCTATGGTTCTTCCGCCGCTTCCGTAGCCTCTTGCTATTGTAATTACAGTATTTGCCATAATATGACCCCCAAATTTATTATAGCTTTATTTTACATAATTTTTCCCAAAATAGCAAGATATGTTACAATAATTTTATAAAAAATACATAATATTTTATTTACTGCAAAACATTAGAATTTTGAATATAGTTTTAAAAACAGGTTATAATATTTTTGAAAAAAATACATCAAAGGAGAAATCTTCATGAAAAGAACAGTAATTTCAATATTGGCAGCAGCAGCAATTTGTACCTGTTTTGCTGCCTGCAAGAATAATACAGACAGTAAGCCTGAGACTTCAAATAACAATACGCAGTCCACTGTCTCCGAGGGAGCAACCGACGTTCAGAAAAACAACGGTTCTGTTACCGACAAAAACGGTATAATAGGAGATGACGATACGCCCGCCGAAAACAGCAAAGACAGCCTTGCTTCCAAGGCAGGGGATGCTGTGGGCGATATAGGCGAGGATGTAGGAAGTGCCGTTGAGGACATCGGCGACGGTGTAGGAAGTGCCGTTGAGGACATCGGTGACGGTGTAGGCGGTGCCATCGGAGATGTCGGTGACGGTGTCGGAAATGCTGCCGATGATATCGGTGAGGGTGCAGACAGTACCGTTGAGGATATCGGTAACGGTGCACAAAGTGCTGCAGGAGATATGGGAAATACAACAAGCGGCAATGAAAGCTCTGCTTCCGGTCGCTGATTATATATAAATTTTAGTATGATAAAAATCGGGTGATTGGAAAACGATTACCCGATTTTTCTGTGTTCTTTTTTAATCCCCACCCTCATATTTATTTAAAAAAAGAAAAAAGGGTGGTTCAATGCTTACGGTACTTAAAATTACAAATGAAAAAAAATCCGGTATAACCGGAAAATTACTCTCTGTATTCAAACCCTATCAGCTGAAAACAGAGCTTCGCAGGTGTGACGGTGTCGAAGTCAATTATATCAATTATATACTCCGCAGGGGAATTATAAAATATGATAAGCTTTATAAATGCTGCATAGGAAAAAGGAAAACCATACTTTGCGATAAAGAAATTTCTCTTGAGGGCACAAGGCTTAAAAGATTTACAGGCACTATTTTCAAAAAAATCATGCTTGATAATTTCGTATGTGATATTCTTAAAAAAGCCGATATTGATCCGACAAAAATAAAAATTTCATATTATGACCCCAATGCGGAAAATCCTGCACTTGCAGAAAGACTTCTTTCATTTTGTACAAATCTTACTGTTGTCAGCGATATGCCCAGATTTTACGAAAACGAATCCGAAAGAATTGCCGGAAACAGCGGTGCACTATTTACCGTGAGTAATGACATTTCCGCCCTATGTCCATGTGATATTCTTATTGCTCCCACAATTATAAAAAAGGCAATGCCGACTGCTTCAAGTAATATAATATTTACAGTATACCCCCCAACTGCACCTGTTCCGGGAAATATCATAACAGACTATTACTGCGAATTTCCGGAAAAATATATGCCGCTTATTGATAATACCCTTGATGGGATGTATCTTTTGGCAGGATTGTATTCACTTTGCGGCATAACCTCACTGTCAGAACTTATACCGTATTCCTGCGGCTGTTCAAACATAAAATATTCCGCAGATGATACAATAAGAATTATACAGAATAAATGCCAATAATAAATAACTGCCCGAAATCCGCAATAGATTTTGGGCAGTTATGCCGTTATTCTTTTTTATCATTCTTATTCTTATGCTTTTCCTCTATAATTTTTTCAAGCTCCTGTTTATTAAAGCGGTAAACCTTATTGCAGAAATGACAGCTTGCTTCCGCATATCCTTTTTCACTCGCACTCCCTCTTATGTCCTCGTCACTAAGAAGCATATATGCCCTCTCAACCTTTTCACGGCTGCACCCACATACATAATCAATCGGCATCTCATCAAGTATTTCAACTTCAAAGCCCTCAAGTGCCGCATCGCATATCTGCTTTATATTCATACCCTTTGCGAGCATTGTCGTCACAGGCTCAAGCTTTTCTATATTCTTTTCTATCTGTGTTATTGTTGAGTTAACTGCCCCCGGAAGAAGCTGCAATAAAAATCCTCCGGATAAAAGCACCTCATGGCTGTTTTTATCAAGAAGTACACCCAAGGCACACACTGTGGGTATCTGTTCACTTGTTGCATAATAGCTTGTTATATCCTCCGCAATTTCCCCGGAAACAAGCGGTACGGTTCCGATATACGGCTCGCCTGTTCCGTAATCACGCATAACATTAAGAACACCCGTATTACCCACTGCCTTGCCCACATTAAGCTTACCGTTCGGATAGTATTCTGTCGGGCAGCCGGGATTCTGCACATACCCTCTGACATTTCCGCTGCTGTCGCTCACAGCTATAACAGCACCTGTCACCCCATTATCTCCGTTCACTCTTAACGTAATCGAAGCTTCCTTCTGCTTTAACTGTGCCCCCATTATGGAACAGCCTGTAAGAAGTCTGCCGAGTGCCGCAGTTGCAACCGGTGAGGTTCTGTGTATTTTGGAGGCCTTATATACAAGATCAGATGTTTCCGCTGCCGAGATAACAACGGCTCCGTCCGAGGTAATACATCTTATAATCCTATCCATATTATCACCCTAATCCTAAATCCTTTCCGCAACAAAAAATTTTCTCTCACAGGTTTCCGTCGGTTCTTTAAAGGTCATATCACCATAAATTGTCTTAACCCGAAAACCTGCTGCACAGAGCCAACCGGTCAAATCACTGTCCGAATATGCTCTTTCGCTGAATTCTTCAGATTCCCTTTGATAGCCTTTACCGTCAGGCACGAAAAAATCAAGTATTATCCTGACAGTGTCGGTTTTTTCGTCAAGCTCATTCTGCCATGCACAGAAAACCTTGTCCGTATCATAGATAAAGCAGTTATTTCCGAGGACTGTTCTATGTTTATATACTGTATTCACATCAAATATAAACAATCCTCCGGCAGGCATATACCTTGCAATATTGATGAAGGTTTCACGAACATCATCAGGGGCTGTAAGATGGTTTATGCTGTCAAGCGTACATATACAGGTATCAATACCTCCGTATAATTCGAGCTCCTGCATTTTTTGACATATATACAGTATTTCAGCATCATTCTCATATGCCTTTTGCTGTGCCTCGGAGAGCATATCGGTGGAAGCATCCACACCAAATATATCTATACCTCTTTTATACAGTTCCAGGGTAAGACTTCCCGTTCCGCAGGCAAGATCAAGTGTTGTACCCCACTGATGGCTGTGTCGGCGGCAAAGCTTTATAAGATAATCAGCCCTTTCCTTATAACCCACATTTTCCGTCAGACCGTCATAATAGCCTGAAAAAAATGAATAGCTCATTTATTTTCTCCCTTCAAACGTTCAAACGTAAGTTTGTAGCCGTCGCTTCCGTAATTCAGGGAACGATTTACCCTGCTTATTGTCGCAGTACTTGCACCTGTATCCTTTACAATATCATTATATATTTCCCCTTCGCTGAGCATTTTAGCGACAACATATCTCTGTGCCATTGCTTTTATTTCCGGCACCGTGCAGAGATCGTCAAAAAATTTATAACATTCATCGACAGTTTCAAGTGTAAGTATAGCCTGAAATAATGCGTCGGTATTGGAATTTCTGATTTTTTGGTTCATTATTATACCTCCCGCAAATATAATTTAGTACTATAATATTTTACCACATAAAAGCGTAAATATCAATAGATTGCGGGTTATATATTGATTTTCTGCGGAAGTAAATATATAATTAAATCATACGGAGCTTTTTCCGCATTGACAAAAGACAAAACAGAAACGGAATGATACGGTATGGCTTATTTTATGGAAACAGATTTACATGGGCTGACCCGTGCCGAGGCTAAGGCAAGGCTCGATGATATATTGAAAAGGCTTCCCGGCGATGTCGGCGAGCTCACTGTTGTGCACGGATACAGAGGAGGAACAGCTCTCAGAGATATGGTCAGGAATTATAAAAATCCAAAAATCGAAAGAAAAATTCTCGGAATAAATCAGGGCACTACTATATTTGTAATTAAACGAAAATAATTATACCGATTACCCTAACGATCTACATATTCCCCTTGAATAAAAATTCCCCTGTACACTGCTCTATGCATTAAACAGGGGAATTTTTATTTGTATATTCATCTTTAGTTTTCATGGTATCCGAGTATCGAAAACAGTACCCATTCCGCTATATTTGAGGCATGATCACCTATTCTCTCAAAATATTTTGCTGTCATCAATAAATCAAGTATATATTCCCCGTCCGTTGCGGTATCTGTATCTTTATCAGAATGCAAGGAGGATAATTTACCAATCAGAAGCTCCTTTATTTTGTCAAAATGAGCATCAACAACATCATCATACTCGATAACCGACCTTGCAAGATCCCTATCATTCTTTACAAATGCATCTATGCTGTCTGTTACCATTCTTATTACTGCAACAGCCATTTTATGAATGTCAAGCTTATCATGTGCCGCTGTTATATGTCCCATTGTTACAATTTCGGCAATATCCCATGAATTATTGCCTATCCTCTCCATATCCGTTACCATTTTAAGTGCTGAGGATATCGTCCTCAGATCCCTCGCCACGGGCTGCTGCTGCAAAAGAAGCCTCATACACATTGCCTCTATCTCACGTTCTTTCCTGTCTATCACATCTGCATAATCTGAAACCTCTCCTGCAAGCTTCATATCCCCTCCTACAAGTGACTTTGCCGACATAGCAATGATATTTTCACATAACGCTCCCATTGTGATAAGCTCCTTATGCAAGTATGCAAGCTGTTCATCAAACCTTGAACGCATTTATCCGAACCTCCCCGTTATATAATCCTCCGTCCTCTTATCCTCCGGCACAGAAAAGAGCTTTTCGGTATCACCAAACTCTATCATTTCCCCCATAAGAAAAAATGCCGTTTTATCAGAAATCCGCACTGCCTGCTGCATATTGTGGGTAACAATGATTATGGTATATTTTTCTTTGAGAGAAAGTGCAAGTTCCTCAATTTTTGATGTAGATATTGGATCAAGTGCACTTGTCGGCTCATCCATAAGCAGCACATCAGGCTCTACGGCAAGGGCACGGGCAATGCATAATCTTTGCTGCTGACCTCCCGAAAGACCAAGTGCATTCTTTTTCAGCCTGTCCTTGACCTCATCCCATATTGCAGCACCACGCAGTGAACGCTCCACAATATCGTCAAGCCTTGCACGACTCTTTATTCCGTGTGTCCTCGGACCGTATGCTATATTATCGTATATACTCATCGGAAACGGATTTGGCTTCTGGAAAACCATTCCTATTTCCTTTCTCAAATTATTAACATCAATTGCGGAGGAAAAGATATCCGTATTGTTATACAGTATCTCTCCTGTTATTTTTACCCCCGGGATAAGATCATTCATTCGATTGAGCGATTTTAAAAATGTTGATTTTCCGCAGCCTGACGGTCCTATCAGTGCAGTTATTGCCTTATCCGGTATTTCCATATTTATATGGTGAAGTGCCTGTGAGCTTCCGTACCATAGACACATATCCCTGACCTTGATCATAATTTATATTTTCCTCCTCTTTTTGAATACAGCTCCTACAAATGCCGCAAGCAGATTTATAAGTAATGTAAGAATCATAAGTATTGCGGCTATTGCAAAGGCAACTCCAAATTCTCCTCTTTCTTTTGCATAAAAATATAATGCAACAGTCAGGGTTGAGCCGGGACCTCCGAGAGCATGAAAAAATCCGTTAATTACATGGGCAGAGCCTGCTGTAAATAAAAGTGCGGCGGATTCTCCGAGTATCAGAAATACCCCGTGGATAACCGTTTCAAAAACTTGTTTTTTCTTCATTTTTGTTTGCTCCCAACATTTACAGTCGGTATTATGCTGCAACTACACCGGCGCTTGCAATCAGGTCTGCCGATTCATCTGACGTTGCAAAGTCAAAGAATTTCTGTGCCGCTTCGGAAAGCTGTGTGTCTTTCTTTGTAACCAGTACAAAGGGACGCTGTATAACATAGCTGCCGTCCTTTATTGTACTTTCATCAGGTGTAACTCCTCCGACTGAAACTGCCTTGACATTATCCTTTACTGCCGAAAGCGAGGCATATCCTACGGCATTTTCATTTCCGGCAACTGTTGCAATAACATCACCGGTTGACGTGAGCTCCTGCCCGTATTTTATAGCCCCCTCCGTTCCTGTGATGGATTCAAAGCCGTCACGAGTTCCGCTCCCTGCTTCTCTTCCGATAAGTACAATCTCCCCGCCACTTCCGCCGATATCCTTCCAATTTGTAATTTCACCCTTGAATATTGATGCTATCTGATCTACTGTCAGATCATCTACCGTATTTTTCGGATTTACTATTATCGCTATTCCGTCATATGCAAGTACAGTTTCCGTAAGACCACTATCCTTTTCCTCCTGTTTAAGACTGCGGCTTGAAAGACCTATATCACATCTGCCCTCCTGTACAGCCTTTATGCCTGTACCTGAGCCTGTCGGATTATAGGTGAATGTTATACCCTCGTTATCCTTCATAAATTTCTCTCCGAGTACATTTATTACTTCCTCCATAGATGTCGAACCATCCGTGGCAACTGTGCCGCTCTTTTCCTCTGAGCAGCCCGCAAATGCCGCAAGTGTAAATAACGCTGCAAGACTCAAAGCAACAATTCTGTTCTTCATTTTCGTTTTTCTCATTTTAAATATCTCCCTTTATATATTAATTTTCGCCTTTTCGGCTACGCTTATATGATACAGAAGAGATATCAAATCCATTACCATTCTATCGTAAAATGAATGTAAAAGTAATTTTGTATAATATCCGGGTAAAAAAATTCGCCCCGAAAATTTTATCGGAGCGGATTTATATCTTTGATTTTCTGTTTTTTCTGATAAGAATAACAAATGCAATCCCCGAAATAAGTGTAATTGCGGCATACAGTATCGGTCGGGATTGTTCTCCCGTTAGAAACGTATATATATCGCCGCCGGACGAATTTCCGTATGGGTCATATGAATCCGTACTGATGTTCTGTGCAGTGAATACCCATTTGACAAGTGCCAGAAGATCATCGCAGCTATCGCCCATATTTGTATCAATATACAGGCTGACGTTAAGATATTTAACCTCACCGGGAAGAAATGATCCGAGGCTTATCGGGTATTTCATGGAATCCGTACCCTTGGAGTCAATGTCCGTGTTACCGTAAACCGGACCGGAATATATCAGGGTGCCGTATTGGTCCGTAATATTTATTGTGGCATATTTATGCAGGAGGTCTATTATACTTTTATAACTATCCTCCGTCGCAAAGCTTTGCTCTGTATATTCTGCGGACAGAAAAATCTCGGTTTTTCTGTCCCAATTATTGGCTACGGATATAAACTGACTGCGACAATCACCACGGACAAGATCTTTAAATTCGGAGAACAGATCACCGCCATTTGCTGTAAATGTAAATCCGTCTGTCGGGTTATTGAACTCTACGGTTGTCATTATCGGTATATGCTCTGTTCCCTTATAGCTGATGCCAAGCTCGGCAAAAGACGTTCCCCAATATGAAAGTCCGTGATATTCAGCCTGCACCATTTCCATTCGCACAATAATATCGGCATTTTTATTTTTATATTTTCCCGTTGTCATTTTGCCGTCTACTGTAAAGCCGTCAAAAAGGCAGGGTGTTGTTTCGCCGGGAGCGAGTACTGCCATATAGTAATAATATCCGTCATCACGGAGAAGCCATTTTTCGGTGTGGAAAGATATTTTTATATTGTCCGTGTTCAAGCTCGGATCGGGTACTACTCTGCCGTTTTTATCACGTCTGCTGCCCCACACCTTATCTATATGCACTCTTACCATAACATCGGCATTGCCCGTATTTTTCACCTGTACTCTCTTATTCACCCAAGCACCGGGGTAGACTGTTCTGTCCTGTTCGTATTCCTCCATAACCTGTCCGGCAACGGCTGAGGTTGTGAGTTTATTCAAGGTATCGCTTCGGACGTACCAAGAGGCAAACGCAAGGCTGCCGGAAAGCAGAAACAAGGACAATGAGATAAGGCACAAAACGGGAATAACTATTCTTTTTTTCATGGAGTTTTCACCAAATCTCACACCTCTTTTATCGATTCGAGTGGGAAGTCGGAATTGCATCCCGTATAACACAGGATATTTACATACGGATATATTTTCCGTCAGGATTTATAGTTCTTCTCCAGCGTTCCGGCTTTTTCTTCCTCATCAAGGGCAGCAAACGCTTCTTCGGCACTGCTGAAATTTTCCGCCTGTATCGCCTGTGCTGATACCTTTATCTGAAATTTACCAAGGATTTTCAAATCGCTTCTGCTGAAGTCCTTGGGAATAACCGCATTTGTAAATAATACTGCCGTGCCGTTCTTTGGGAATATACCCTTATAGTTGTAATAATATGTTCCTGTGGTAGATTTTGACGAATCGAATGTAAAATTCGTTTCATTCACTGTGGGATATGATTCAAGCTCGGAGAGCGAATACATTTTTCCCGGCACGATATTTTTTGTTACAGGCTCATTCTCGGCGTTATATGTACTGTCAAAACGCACGAGCTTCAATATTTTCTCCGCCCTGGCAGCATCGGTTATAACCTTGCCGTAGTTCGGGTTAGGTATAGTCTTTGATACTCCCGGTGTCTGCTTTTCGTCCTTATATTCCGGGTTCGGTATTGTTTCGGCATCGTCAACTATCCGCATTATCGCACGCATATAGCTGTCACTCTGGACATTTGTAATTGTGGGGTCTTTCAGTCTTGTTGTTCCGGGAACGAGATTTTCCCCGTCATCTTCATGCCAGTTCGGTTCTTCAATTTCGATATCGAGGTCGCCCATGGCAAACCTATTGACAACCTCCTCGGAATCCGTGAGGAATGCTATTGTCCCTCCGATTGAAAGAACAAGAATAAGTGAAATACTCAAAACACCAATAATAATACGTTTTTTCATAATTATGATCCTTTACATACATATTGTACAGCTTTTAAAAGCTTGCGGGATTGTCGTTTGTCGGGGTATGTGTGAATACTATATTACTTTGACCCCATGTTTTGAAGGCGGCATAGTTTTCCCCTACTTCTTTTTGTGCACCGAAGCCCTCTATATAGATTGCAAAGCCTCCCATATCCTCAAGCTTTTTTATCTGCTCGTTTGTTGCGGTTTCCTTCACTGAAACCTTTGTGAAAATAGGGGCGGTCTTATCTCCCTTAATTTTCGCATCGGACGCATTTGCCCTTATCTTCAGGCAATCCTTATAGAAAAATACCTGTGATACGGAATCGGCACTACCCTCAACACGGTCCCATTTATCACCGGAGGATACTTTGTAATCTATAGATATTATATCCGAAATTTGCTTCATGTCAACCTCATTAACGGGTTTTCCGGCATTTTTAGAGTCTTTTCCGTACACGAAGGTTATCTTTGCGGCAACCCATTCATCGCATACTGTTCCGGTATTGGTTATAACCGGACTTTTCCGTGCTGTTGTTCCGGGAATCATCTTTTTAGCCTCATCTTCTCCGTAGACGATAGAATTTCCGTCTTTCTCTCGCGTTGGACGTGTTCCGGCACCCTGTGCCTTTGAATCATATACTGGGTTATTTTTATTTCCGTTGAGATATCCGTATATCGGTCTGTTTCCGTCATATCCGTATATAGGTGTATCGCCGTCATAATCGACAATACCGTCCCAGTTGCTTTCTGTCAGGTTTGCATCGAGGGAATCAATCTGAAATGAAAAATTGTTTATTTTTTCCTCAGTTCGTGCTGTGAGGAAAGCGAATGTTCCGCCGGCGGCAACGGCCGCAACTGCTGTCAGGGCGAGTGTTCCTGCAATAATCCTTGCTATTTTTGATTTTTTTGTTTTCATGGTGCAAAACTCCTTTTTATTTTTTATTATTTACGGATATATCGGATCTACCTTTATTCTTTTCCGACTTTTTATGTTTTTTTCACGGCTGTGCCGCATAAGCGATAGTGTTGTCAGGGCGGTTACTGCCACCACTGCTATTAATTTTCCCCACACGGTTTCTATCCATATCAAAAGATATCCGAGCATTGGTATGCAGAGGCAGACCTTGCCCACAACATTCTTATAGGAGGTGGGTCGGTCGTTCATATCGTTTGTTATGCCCCGTGTTGTCAGATATTGTGTTCTGTCATCCTTTTCCACTATTTTGTG
>CANQLX010000052.1 GCA_947624835.1 uncultured Clostridia bacterium | reverse complement strand
AAACATGAGGCTGTACTGTCCTCTATAACTATTGTCTGCCCACTTATATCATCTCCGTACCATGTTCTGTCAACTGCTACCTCATAAACAACGGTATTGCAAATGTTGTGCAGAACTCTGCCCTCACCGAATTTATCGTCATATACGTCATACTTATATTCCTTGACGTAGAGGTTGGTAATTTTACCCTCAACAATCTTATCTGTCTGATTTCTCAGCATATTCTCATCAAACATTGCAATATCCTCAGATACCACGGGCATATTCAGTACTTCTTCATTATCCTCTGTTTCCGGCAAGGCAAGCTCGGAATATTTAACTGTCCCGCCGGATTCGGTATCATACTTGCTTTTCTCTTGTTCGGAGGAAGCAGCATGAACGGGAGTATCCGCACCCTCTGATACTACATTCTGTTTGTCGCCTGATATGTCAACTGTTTTATTATCATTAACCCTGCTGATATGGTTAATTGCTGCAAAGCCCAAGGCTGCGGCAATGCACAAGCAAGCCGCACTCATTGCCCATTTCATCCGAAATGGTACCTTATTTTTTTTGTTTCCTCCGGCTTCTTCAATAAAACGTTCATCAATTTCGGTTATGGCATTATACAGCTTTTCGCTTTTATTTTTTTTCATAATAAATAACCCTCCTTCTCAAGAACAGCTTTTAGGCTTTGTCTTAGTCTGTAAAGCTTCTTAGCTAATTTCTTGTCGGACGTTCCATATTCCCCGGCAAGTTTATTTACCCTTTCTCCATACCAGTAACGCCGCATGAACAGTATCCTATCCCCCCTTGTAAGTGATCCGAGCCACGAATTCAAAGTTTCGGTAAGCATCCTGCCATCTATAGCACTTTCCACATTGTCATTGGATGGTATGCAGTCACCAAGCTCATCAAAAATTTCTTCAATTCCTGCATAACGCTTTTTCCTGTGGTTTTTCCTCCACATATCAATGGCCATATTCCTCGTTACTCTTCCGAGCCATGCACCGAGTTTTTCAGGCTTCTGCGGAGGTATGGACTCCCATGCCTTATAATATGTATCGCTGACACATTCCTCGGCATCCGACTCGACCGACAATATGTTGACAGCAATATTATAACAATATCCCCGATATTTTTCATCAAGCTCTGAAATTGCCGATTCGCTTCGTTCTAAGAATAATTTTACGATATCCGAGTCCTCCATAATCTTCCCTCCAATCCGTAACTCTTTCGCATAAAGGCCTTCATATATAAAGACGTTATATAAACAAATATATTCCTGTTTATTCGTATAAAATAAAAAATCACAGGCAAATCTCTCTGCCTGTGACTTTTTCTTTATAGAAAGGAGTACTATGAGAATATCAAAATCAAATTGCAAAATCCTGCTACTCTCCCACGCCTATTATAACCTAATTAAAGGGATATGTCAAGTCCTAAAATTTTGTCAAAATGTATTGATTGTATTAAAAAATGCTCAGAAATTCTCTTGACTTTAAATATTCAAGATATTATAATGTTAAATAGCTGTTTGTGATTTTTTTATCAACATTTTTTTGAGATAATTATTAAAATTATATATAACAGTTTGCAATTATCTCCATTCAGCATAAAACGGAAATATCCGCTGCTTATCCTAACTAATGTATCAGGATACTGAAAATGGGGAAATTAATTAATAATTAAGGAAAAAGACTAATTATATTTTACGGGGAGATAATATGGGAATTTTTAATTCACGAAATAACAAATTCCGCAATCCGACGGGAGCTGTACCATCAGGTACAAAAATTCATTTCAAAATAATTCTCGAAAGAAATTTGAAATGTTCGTCTGCTGTTGCAATATTAAAGGATGATGCTTCGGGTGATGCGGTTGTTTCCGGTATGTTTTGGTGCGGAATGGTCGGAGATGACTGTGAACAATGGGAATGTGATGTAGAACTTGAAAATGTCGGTCTGTATTGGTACCATTTTGAACTTGATACCTGCTACGGCAAAAGGTATATAATGAAAGGCTTCGGCGGAGAGGGATATCTGACTTTGACTGACCGTGAACCTCACTTTCAGCTTTTATGCTATGACAAGGATTTTGAAACACCAAGCTGGATGCCCGGCGGTATAATGTATCAGATTTTCCCTGACAGGTTTTATAATTCCGGGAAACCCAAGGAAGGCATATATCCTGATAAGAAAATGCAGAGCAAATGGGACGTCATCCCCGACTGGCGGCCGAACGAACACGGTGTTATAACAAATTCGGATTTCTTCGGCGGCGACCTTGAGGGCATAACACTTAAGCTTCCCTATCTCAAAAGTCTCGGTGTAACGTGCATTTATCTCAATCCTATTTTTGAAGCATATTCAAATCACAGATATGATACAGGCGATTATGAAAAAATCGACCCTGTACTCGGAAGCGAGGAGGATTTCAAAAAACTTTGCAGTGAAGCCGAAAAGCTTGGAATCCATGTTATAAATGACGGAGTATTCAGCCATACCGGAGATGACAGCAAATATTTTAACCGTAAAAACAGATATCCGGCAAACGGTGCATATAATTCAAAAGAGTCACCTTATGCCGGCTGGTATAAGTTTATAGAATGGCCCAACATATATAACTCATGGTGGGGATTTGATACCCTACCTGAGGTTGAAGAACTTTCCGCATCCTTTAATGAATACATTAATGGCGAAAACGGAATAATCAGAAAATGGATAAAGGCCGGAAACAGCGGATGGCGGCTTGATGTTGCTGACGAGCTCCCCGATGAATTTATACAGCATCTGAGAGAGGCAGTCAAGTCCGAAAACAAAGATGCACTTCTTTTGGGCGAGGTATGGGAGGATGCATCAAACAAAGAAAGCTATGGCTCAAGGAGAAAATTCCTCCACGGAAAAGAACTTGACAGTGTAATGAATTATCCGTTCAGGGATGCTATACTCGGCTTTCTTGACTGCGGTGACGGCAGGGAAATGATAGAGATTGTGCTTAATATTTTGGAAAATTATCCACGACCCGTCATACGATGCCTTATGAATCTTCTCGGAACACATGACACCGAAAGGATAATCACACTCCTCGCCGGTGAAAGGCAAAACGGCAGAGGAAGAGAGTGGCAGGCTGCAGCCTCACTCAGTCCGGAGCAGAGGGAATACGGTCTGAGGAGAATGAGGCTTGCAAGCGGAATACTTTATACACTTCCGGGTATTCCATGTATATATTACGGTGACGAGGTCGGCGTTGAGGGTTACAAGGATCCGTTCAACCGTAAAACATTTCCGTGGGGAAATGAGAATCACGGACTCCTTGAATGGTATAAAAAACTCGGAGAAATGCGTCTTGCCCGTTCATGCCTTATTGACGGTGAGCTGCATGAGTTCGGTTCCGCCGGCAGAACAATGGGATATATTCGTGAAGATGAAAACGAAATGCTCCTTTGTGTATTTAATGCCGCAGATCACACCATACACTTCCGTATGCCCCCGGAATTTACTGATGGTACAGCACTACTTGATACAAATATTGATGGTGACGAACTCATAATTCCCCGTGACAGTTGTGCATTTGTCGTTATGGATAAAACCGATATTAAGGAAATCAAAAAAGAAGAACCTATTTCTGAAACTATTGAAGAAGAACAGTAAGCATAAACATTACAGACTGTCGGACAGGTAATTTCAAACCTTCCGACAGTCCGTTCATATTTTCATATATTACAGATCAATAATAACAGATTTGCAGCCGGTATGTACTGTTAATTTCCAAACAAATTGATGGCAGAATTTCCTTGCAAATTACAGTTTATCGTTCTCATCAAAATAGCCGTCGGGTCTGTCATTTATTACGTCCTCGCATAATTTCTTGTAATCCTCTATTACATCATCGGGAGAAATTATCCGCATTTCCTTTGAAAATTGAAACAGCCATCCCAAAAAAGGCGGACTTATCTGTATGTCCTCGCTTATCCTGCAATATTCCTCATCAACACGTTCTATTTTTACCTTCGGTCCGAATTTATCAAATATGCTTCCGATAATATTATTTTTAAATTCCAATGTAACCCGCCTTACGGGACCGCTGTACATTCTGAAAACCTGATTTGTAATCTGAGGTATATAATCACGAAATTCAAAGGCCATTCCTGATATTTCTTCATCTGTTTCCTCGATATCGCTCATTCTGTCAATCCGGTATGTACGTGTTCCGTTAATGGTAGTACCATCATAACATATAAGATAGTAATGATTGTCATTCGGAATAAGTGTAAGAGGTTCAACCGTATATTTCTTACCGCCATAGTGATAAATTCTGTTCCTGTTTTCGTCAAGATCAAAATATTTAAAGCTTAGCTTGGTTCTGTTATCTATAGCACGGAATATTCTGTCTATCTCATATAACGTAATACCATCGTCACTGGTATTATCATAAATCGGATTATCCCGTTCGGTTTCGAGTACCTTTCTGCCCTCACTATCCGCAAGATTTATTATGGTTTTTATAATACGGTTGGACATATTTCCACGCATGAAGCTCAGTGAATGTATTGAATCAATAAGAATTTTTGCAGCTATAGTATCCAAAATATAATAATTATCCTCTGCATACTCAAGCAAACGCTTTCTGTAATGAGGTGAAGCTGAATTTATAAGCTTATTTTTCAGAGAATCCATATCCGACTTTTCCATATTATCGGTAAGTCTGAGAGAATTGACAGCAATTATAAGATTTTTTAATTCCTCAATATTGAAATTAACCCTCGCATTCTTTCCCTTTGTTTCAGAATAATATTTATTCATTCTTCCGAAAACCTCAGTCCTCAAAGAATATTCATATGCATCATTTGAATTTACAAATTCCGCAAGTATTTCAAAATCATCTGCAAGCGTTCTTCTGTCACAGGGCACACCTCTTCTCTCAAGTTCCTCACAAAGTTGTTTTGTTGAAAGAGCAGCCCTTACTCCCCTTGCCTCTCTTAATATATCGTTTATCTCAAGAATTTTTCTTTTCTGATTTTTTTGCCGTGACATATACACTACCCCTCTTTCTGTAAATATCAGCTCTCATCCGACATTTTATGATTTAAATATCTCAATAATGCTGTGAATATGTTATAAGTATATTACAATATTATTAATATGTCAAAGTTCATTGTACAATAAACTGTATAATTATTTAAAATTTCCCGGCATAATAACCTTTTCCCTGCCATCATCGGGCATTTTCAGATTTCCCATAAGAACAGCATTTTTTATTGCACTCCTTCCGAATCTTGAACGTATTTTTTCTATACATAAATCACGGTTATTAATTTTTTCAAGACTGTTTCCATCACAAAATATACTCAACTGTTCAAAAGAATCCTTGTCCGAAAGCTTTATTGCCCTTATGCCTACGGCACGGACAGGTATATTCCAGTCATAATTTCCTTTGAAAATCTCCATACCCTTCGATGCTATAACCGACGGACTTTGCGTGCAGATGTCAAGCATTCCCTGAAATTGATGAAAACGCAGATTCCTGTTTCTTATTGAAAGCTGTACTCCCCCCGCCTTCAGGTCATACTTCCTGAGCCTGTACCCTATATCCTGCGAAAGCTCCAGCATTACCTTCCACACCTCATAATCAGTATTAAGATCACTCACACAGGTTATACCGTGTCCAACCGATTTTATCAACGGACAACTGTACATATCAGTTACAGGAGAATCATCCAAACCCATTGCATATTTTTTAAGATATATACCATTCACCCCGAGAAATCCTTTGAGTACTCTCTCCTCTGTTTCCGCTATGTCTCCTATTGTGTGTATCCCGAGCTTCCTTAACTTTTCACCTGTTGCACGTCCGACATAAAGAAGATCCTGTGCCGGAAGCTTCCACACCTTTTCCCGAAAATTTTCCGTATCTATCACATTAACTGCATCCGGTTTCTTCATATCACTTGCCAGCTTCGCAAAAACCTTGTTAAAGGATACCCCGACCGATACAGTAAGATTCAATTCTTCCTTTATCCTCCTTCTTATCTTATGTGCAATTTCCTCCCCACTCCCGAAAAGCCTGTCACTCCCTGTTACATCAAGCCAACACTCATCCATACCGTAAGGCTCTATCATGTCTGTATAATCACTGTATATTTCACGTGCCAGCTTGGAGTATTTGAGATATTCATCATATTGAGGGGGGACAAGTATTATATCTCTGCAAAGCCTTTCAGCCTCCCACGCCGCCATTCCGGTTTTAACACCGCATTTTTTTGCGGGATCGGACTTTGCAAGAATTATTCCATGACGCTCCTCAGTATTCCCGCATACTGCAACTGCCTTTCCTTTAAGTGAGGGATTGAGCATTATTTCTACCGAAGCATAAAAACTGTTCATATCACTGTGAAGAATTACTCTATTCATTTTTATTCCACCTCTTGACATAAAGTGCATTTTATGTTATTATATGTGCAGTAAAACTTCTCTTATCAAAAATATTATAGTATATTCAACTGCACTTGTCAACTGTTTTGTGCAGTTAAATATCACTATCGGAGGTTTAATTATGAAATTCGGAGAAAAACTGGTAAAACTACGCACAGAAGCAGGGCTTAAACAAACAGAGGTAGCCGAAGCAATAGGAATAAGCCGCAGAAATTACATTAGCTACGAAACCGAAGGCAGATACCCCAGAAAAAGAGAAATATATTATAAGCTTGCCGAATTTTTCGGATGTGATGTAAATTATCTTCTGACAGAGGATGAAGAATTTGTCGTCCGAGCTACAGAGCAATACGGAACCGGCGGAAAAAGAGAGGCTGAAAAGCTCGTATCTCAGCTTGTGGGAATGTTTGCAGGCGGCGAACTGTCCGAGGAGGACAGGGATGCAGTTATGCGTGCACTCACGGAAGCATATTTTGAATGTAAGGCAGATAACAAAAAATATGCACAAAAAAAGACTGTCAGTTCCTCTAATAAATAAATTGCAGCCATTGTCAATATTAAAGTAAGTAATACCGGACAGGGGTGAAGCTATGGATTCATATCAAATATACCGTCAGGCTAATGAAATTGTCAGGAAATGCGGCAGCAGAGATGCAAATAAAATTGCGGATATGCTTGGAATAAAAATTATATACCGTTCGGATTTCAAAAATCTTTTGGGAATGTACACATATTTATGGAAACACCGAATGATTTTTCTCAACGACAGACTCGACTATTATCTTGAACAAATGGTTATCGCACACGAAATAGGTCATGACAGGAGGCACAGAGAGCTTGCCGCAAAGTCGGGACTTCAGGAATTCAGTCTTTTCAGGATGAACAACAGCAGTATTGAATATGAAGCCAATGCATTTGCCGCTCATCTGTTGCTTGACAGTGATGAAGTGTGTGCCTATGCAAGGCAGAATTATGATGTCGTCCAAACCTCAGCAGCCATGAACTCGGATGTAAATCTTATGCTTATAAAGCTTCGGGAAATGATGAAACTCGGATATGACCTTTCTGTACCTTTTGAACCTGACAGTAAATTTTTCGGAAAGATAAAGAAATGAAAGGAAAAATAAATGAAAAAATTTATAGATAATGTTATTTTACCGCATAAGATACGCTTTACAATATTAACTGTACTTTTTTTGGTAGTAATATCATACGGTATTTGGCTGTACCATGAAAATAATATAATAAATGTCACGGAATATGATATATCAGACGAAAATATTCCCAAAAGCTTTGACGGCTTTAAGATAGCTCAGGTATCGGATTTTCACAATACAACACTCGGAAATGACAATGATATCCTTATTGACGATATAATAAAAGAAAAACCCGACATTATAGTAATAACCGGAGATTTTATAGATTACTACCACACAAAACGGGATATATCAGAACGTCTTGCAGAGTGTCTTGTAAAAATAGCACCTGTATATTATGTTACAGGAAACCACGAATTTCGAATGCCGGATGAATTGGAGAAGCTTACAAAAGATTTTAAGAATATCGGTGTAACCATTCTGAAAAACAGTGAATATATTATACAGTGTGGGAACGAAAAAATAAGAATATGCGGCATAGACGATCCCAATTTCACCGGTACGGACAGGGATATCGGAGAATACGGAAGGGAAGCCCTTAAAGAAATTAACTCACTCAAAACGGATGATACATATACCGTTCTTCTTTCCCACCGTCCGGAGATGTTTGACATATACTGTCAATCGGGCGTAAACCTTGTATTCAGCGGTCACGCCCATGGAGGACAGTTCAGACTTCCAATAATCGGAGCATTTTATGCACCGGGTCAGGGACTGTTTCCAAAATATACCGAGGGAGTACATCAAAGCGGTAATACAACTATGATAGTAAGCAGAGGGCTCGGACAAAGCAGTATACCGTTCAGAATAAATAACTCTCCTGAGCTTGTTATTGCCAATTTACACTGTGATTGACCATCCTTGATAATATATCCTATACATTTGGCTCTATTTTATGTGCAGTCTGTATAATTTTTCCATATAATATTCATCTGATATTGTAGAAAATTTATACTTGCAAAAGTATCTTAGTTATGATATACTGTTATAGTAATTTCCGGGTGTAGCGCAGATTGGTAGCGCGCTTGAATGGGGTTCAAGAGGCCGCAGGTTCGACTCCTGTCACTCGGACTGTCAGCAACCGACGGTCACTGCTTTGCACTCAACTTTTGTTGGGTGCAAATTTTCTTCCTGCTACATAGAATACATATTTTCTGCTGCTTTCCGACATCAGTTAAAAAGCTCACGGACGGTTTTCATTTACACAGTTTCTGGACTTTTTACATATTTCTACAATATTTAACGGTCACAGTATTTTTTTGACAGTTTAATACTAATTTTATAAGAATAGTTCCAAGGTGTATTTAAAATCACAATATTATATAAATATGTAGCTTTGCATTTATCGTTTTCTCTTTATCGGAGTCAGTATGTATTATAAAACGGAGGTAATATAAAAGTGAAAAAAACAGTACTATTCCTTATCATGGCGGCTTTAACAATTTCGATAGCAGGCTGCTCAAAATCAAGTCAAAACACAGAAAGTGCAGTAAGCACAGAAAGTACAAAGGAAAGCAGTATGGACTATTCAATGGAACTGTCACTTTCCGAATATTCCGTGCAGCCGGAAGAAAACTTCACAGTCGTTCCCTCTTCCTGTACAATGGAGGTTGATGAAAAAAGAAAATTAATTATTCAGACAAGCTCCGGAGAAAAGGATAATTCAGACTACACATGGGTTTCGGATAATAATGGAGTTGTAACTGTAGATTCTGAGGGATTTATAAAGGGCGTCAGTGCCGGCTCTGCTATAATAACCGTATCCAAAAATGCCGTAACCTCACAGGTTAATATAATCGTTCAGAAAAAGCAAGACCCTTCAAGTCAGCCTGTAACCACGTCACATGAAGAGGAGTCATCGTATGTATCAACTGTACAGGAGTCGGTGCAGGAATCCGTTCAAAATACATACAACAGTTACAGCTACGCTGATCCCGATGATGCCGCATATGCATACTATACCATAAATAACTATCTGTCAACCGATTATGTCAACAGTCTTACGGTTGATGATGCCCAACTTCTAATAAATACAATATATGCAAAGCACGGTTATATTTTTAAAACGGATTACATACGGACCTTCTATGAAACACAATATTGGTATAACAACATATATGATAAATCCTCAAGTTTAGAAAAAGTAAGAGCAAGATTTTCAAGTATGGATAAAACTAATGCTAAATTACTTGAAGGTGTCAGATGATGATATGTCAGTATATTATTTGATGTCAGAATCAACTTCCGTCTAGACCCTAACACCAAGCATATCTCGTTGGTGTTAGGGTCGATGTTTTTAAAAACAAAATTTTCTCAGGTTATAAAAGTAAAAAAATTTTATCGGTAGATATCAATTTATTAGAGATTACGCTATAATTATCGCATAGAACAGCACGTTAATCTTAATGTTGGAAGTAATCCTTATGGATAATACGGAACCTGTACATGATAATTTTACATACATAAGAACAGATAGCGACAGTACACAAAAAATAATTATAGCAGGATATGTCGGAAATGACATTCCGCAACGTTCCCCCTTTTATTGATAACTGTCCGGTTTATGCAATAAGGATTCGACGAAAAATCTATGTGCAGTCTTGAGAATGAGATACAAACCGTTGCCATTTATAATATACGAAAAAAGATTTTTCGTTCGCTGACGATTATACAAAACATAACGGAATAAAATTTCAAAAAAACCGACTATTTGCCCCTTTAACCCACATAAACGGCAACGGCTGAAAGCAGGGAAATACCCTTGCTTTCAGCCGCTATTAACTTATGTATAGAGCTTAAAAAATAAATTTTGTTATATAATTATCTTTAAAAAGCAATATTTCCATGTCGGCACAGTCTATGAAAAAATTACCCTCAGATTCTTATCCTCAACCATGGAGTATAATTCATTGCCTGCAATAATATAATGATCATTAAGCCTTGCCCCTAACTTAGCAAGAGAATTAAATATTTTCATTGTGTTATCAATATCATTTTCGGTAGGTGCAGCAACTCCGTTTGGATTATTGTGAGCAATTATCATTGTTGTAGCATGATATCTCACAGATAATTCTCCTAACTTGGAATATAATTTATCCGTCCAGTTATTTTCTTCCTCACTTATTATTCCCATAAAAAGTTCCATTCCCTTTGCGTTATACATTACAAGAACCACTTTTTCTTCTGTTTCACCCGAAAGGAGATCCATCAGTCTGTTTTCAAGTTCCTCTACACAGTCAATACTCTTATCATCACGGTTTTTATCATAAATATATTTATTGGTCAAACCATACACTGTCTGTACCCATACAGCCGCACTTTGGGACAATCCACATTCCATAAGTTCATCAATGGTTGCCTCAAGTACACTTGAAAATGAACCGAAACGGTTTATAAGCTTATGTGCTATTTCATTTGTATCTCTTCTCGGTATACCGAAAAATAAAAGAAATTCAAGTATTTCATGATTATTGAATTCCAAAAATTCCGATGAATAATATCTCTCCCTCATCCTTGCTCTATGACCGTTGTGAAGAGTTTTTTTCGACATTGTACACACACTTCCTTTCAGATATTATTATTACTGTGTACTCCTTGTCAAAACCGACATTAAGAACTACAACGAATGCCGATTCAGGATAGCTTATAAATTTTATATAAATCCAACAGGGATATAACATCATCTTGATTTATATCGGCGGCATAAAGAAAAGCAGTCGAAAGTTCCATATCCTCCAACAAATATTCTGATAGGCACCTGATATCCCGGCTGTTTATATTACCTTCGCCGGTTACATCACCCGGCAGAACTGTATAAAATGTTCTTTCCCGTACTCCGGAAAAAGTAAGCCGCCAATTTGTCCCAACATTTCCGCTTGTGACTATTTTCCCATTATGATTAGCTACTGTAAGAATATTGTCATTATATTCGATTGATCTTTTAAGCTCTGCAAGCGTCATTTCTTTATTCAAAAAAATATATTCTCCCGATATATCAATTATATTACTTCTGATATCATAATTTTTATCAGTATAGCTACTTTCAGTTTCACTTCTATCCGTTTTTTCCGAAACTTTAGAGGTTGTATCAAAAGAGGCACGGGATTCATCAACCTTATCGGTTATTTTTATCATATTAGAAATTTTTATCAAGCTGACTCTGTCCCGAAATATATATGCCAAATTATTTTCACTTGATAACAATCTTTCAGGATCAACACTCAGATTAATATATGATATTTCTTTCCCATAAGTATTAAGCCTATAAACAGTTTTTCCTCTTACACCGTAAACAAATTCATCCGTAGGACAGAGCAAATCATAATCAGTGCTTAATATTTTACTAAATCCTGTCAAAGAGTCAAATCTGAAAATATTCCCTTCCGAATCTGTACACAAATTTTTATTTACAACAAATTCACCACAAGGTACAACCGAACCAATTTTACAAAATCCTGCCGTAACATTAAACAGTCCAACATTACTCACAGCAAAAACATCATTTGTACCTTCATCCAAAAACAATCCGGTTATCTCACCAAGTGCATTATATTCATTTATTTGCTCGCCGTTATAATTGAAAACACGCACAAAATTCGGATTACTTCTATCTACCGCATACATATGCTCCATATTATCCGCAACAAAATAATTCTTCTTTATATAAATATCATCTAAAAATACAGATTCTGACATTCCTCCAAAAATCTTAATTATTAATGTGTTATTATATATACTGTGAGTTGCAATATATGTATATTCATCCACACAATATACACAATCAACTCTTGATGGGCTCTTATAAATTTGAGTCTTTTCACCATTACTGCGTACACAGTATACACAGTAGGGTTTACTGTTATTATCCGTAAATATAAAGTTTCCTTGATTATCAGAATAGAACTCTTCATCACTGTCATTTTCAGTACTGTAACTCGAACCGTTCACATCAATTCTCATAAAAAGCAACAGCATAACAGTGAATATTGTAATCTGTTTTAGCAAAGCCATTCTTTTCATAATCTTGTCATCCTTGCTATTCGTATCTGTATTTATTTTATTACAAACTCTAACAAAAAACAGCAATTTTTTTACTTTTTCCGAATTTTTGATATACAAATTTTAACTAAATTTTTGTGCATTTTATCTAATACAACATTAATGCTACCAATTTTATGACTTTTTAGTATGTTAAATAATATTCTGTAAAAAAGACTGTTAATATTTATTACCTATAACTATTGTTAAATTATGAAAATTTGATATCTGTAGGCTTAAGAAACTTTCTCAAAAATTTATCAATGTAAAACTCACATAAGTTCACAAAATTTCTATGCACCCCATGCGAGGTGCGACTGATGTACGCCGAACTTGTGAGATAGTAAATCACGTTTCTACTCACGCACCCCATGCGAGGTGCGACTGATGTTTCGTCATGGCAAGGTGACATTGATTTTGTTTCTACTCACGCACCCCATGCGAGGTGCGACATCTTGACTTGGAGGAACGTAACCAATTTGCAAGTTTCTACTCACGCACCCCATGCGAGGTGCGACAGCCGTGAGGAATATTTTTCTAAAATACATGAAGTTTCTACTCACGCACCCCATGCGAGGTGCGACCTTTTCAATACAATCCTGAAACAGCGGAAAACAGTTTCTACTCACGCACCCCATGCGAGGTGCGACGCCTTTTTTCTACCTCAATAATATCTATACCCCGTTTCTACTCACGCACCCCATGCGAGGTGCGACACTTGCAGAGGGTACAAACCCTTGCTCAAGCACGTTTCTACTCACGCACCCCATGCGAGGTGCGACAGCATAACCGCAGGGTACGCCTTTTTCGTTTTCAGTTTCTACTCACGCACCCCATGCGAGGTGCGACTCGGCACGGCGTGTCGGTGTGACAGCTACACCTGTGTTTCTACTCACGCACCCCATGCGAGGTGCGACGTAAGTCCAAGCAGCTTACCGTCCCATTTAATAGTTTCTACTCACGCACCCCATGCGAGGTGCGACAGATTGGATTGAAACACCTCTGGGTATCACTCAGGTTTCTACTCACGCACCCCATGCGAGGTGCGACGAATTAGGAATAAAATATACGGCAAACAAAACCGGTTTCTACTCACGCACCCCATGCGAGGTGCGACAAACCTCGACTTGGATAGACTTGACAAGTTGTTTGTTTCTACTCACGCACCCCATGCGAGGTGCGACTTTTGATTATACTATGCTTACTTCATATGTTGAGTTTCTACTCACGCACCCCATGCGAGGTGCGACGCCTAATTCCGATGGTGCAGGAGGTGATAACATTGTTTCTACTCACGCACCCCATGCGAGGTGCGACGTTTGAACCGTTCTGAGCCGTCACAGGCTTAAAGTTTCTACTCACGCACCCCATGCGAGGTGCGACATGTTATTTGTAAAAAAACAGGCGAATTGATAAGGTTTCTACTCACGCACCCCATGCGAGGTGCGACATATGGCAGCCACATGGAAAGCGGCTAAGATAAGTTTCTACTCACGCACCCCATGCGAGGTGCGACATAGAAGCTACTAATTACTGGGAATCCCAGGGCGGTTTCTACTCACGCACCCCATGCGAGGTGCGACATGGCATAATAACATTTAATTTATCCTCAAGTCGGTTTCTACTCACGCACCCCATGCGAGGTGCGACCTATGGTGCTTATTGTTTATCTATAACACCAAACTGGTTTCTACTCACGCACCCCATGCGAGGTGCGACTAAAGACTTTTTAGCCGAGGGTGCATAACCATTGGTTTCTACTCACGCACCCCATGCGAGGTGCGACATGGCGAAAAATTTTGTTTGATATATAGGTATGTTTCTACTCACGCACCCCATGCGAGGTGCGACGCTTGCCATTTTCCCGTACAAATTATTCAGAAAGTTTCTACTCACGCACCCCATGCGAGGTGCGACAAAAATTTTAATTGTAATTATTATGTGAATCAAGTTTCTACTCACGCACCCCATGCGAGGTGCGACTTCAAGAACGATGTCAATTAAATCAGCAGGGGAGTTTCTACTCACGCACCCCATGCGAGGTGCGACCTTTTGTTTCGTCGACCATATCACCAATCCAGTAGTTTCTACTCACGCACCCCATGCGAGGTGCGACGACCGCACAGCAGGTTCTTGTTGGAGAACGTGATGTTTCTACTCACGCACCCCATGCGAGGTGCGACTGTCACGTATTTGTTACCGTCTTTATCAACGATGTTTCTACTCACGCACCCCATGCGAGGTGCGACATACCGAGATAAGTAAGTGCCTCGTTCCATATTTGTTTCTACTCACGCACCCCATGCGAGGTGCGACCTTAACTCCGTAAGTCGGTTAAAATATTGCATAAGTTTCTACTCACGCACCCCATGCGAGGTGCGAC
>CANQLX010000051.1 GCA_947624835.1 uncultured Clostridia bacterium | reverse complement strand
CCTTTCCATATAGGAAGAGTGGGACAATCTCCGCTTCGAGGACACTCTATAGGCTCATGGTCAAGGCAAGCAATAGGAGAAAGATTTCCCTCAGTGAGTGTTAAAATCTGCCCCACAGTATATTTGTCCGGAGTTTTCGCAAGTTTATAGCCGCCCTGATATCCACGATTAGTGTTGAGAATATCCGATTTATTTAAAATCGGTACAATTTGCTCAAGATATTTTTTAGATATTTTTTGACGTGCGGCTATATCCTTCAATGCTATGTACCCGTCATATTGATGTTCTGCCAGATCCAGAAGCATACGAAGTGCATAACGACCTTTTGTTGAAATTCTCAATTTTATACCTCCATTTATAGCTCTTTATACTATAATACCATATGTTTAATAGGTTTTCAAGTTTTTTAAATATAAATAACAGAGATAATTTGTTTACGCAAAAGTTATTTACGTAAATTCCCCAATAAATCTGAAGATTTTTAGGTATTTGTGTTGAATTTTCCGTAAAATTAGATTTATGGCAACACCGCAGAAAAGTTTTTTTATAAGATTATAAATATACATTGAAATATTTATGTATGTGTGTTATAATGATAGTGACTGTAAGAATGTAGCAGTTTTCGATTGGTGACTGATATTGTGAAATTTTTATCATTGTTTGTTGCTGTATACCAACCCGAAGATTAATCGAAATGTTAAAAGATGTCCACATAAAAATCGGAGTGTGAAAACAATGAATGTTTCTGAAAAAAAGAAGAATACCGAAAAAGAAATGGCTGAAGAAAAGAAAAGAACAAGAATAAATAATGTTATTATAATTTCAGCCACGGTTGTTGCAGGTATTTTAGTTATCATTCTGTCTTTTTTTCTTACAAACAATATAATGCAGGAGAATTCTATTAGTTCAATGGAAGAATTGGCAAACCATGATAAAAAGTCTATTGCCTCCAGTCTTGATAACAGATGGGATACACTCAACGGTATAGCACTTAACATAAGACAGGAAAAGTGTAAGACAACGGAAGAACTTATGCAGAAGCTCAGCTCGTCAAAGTATATGATAGACTGTATACGTATAACACTTTTTGCCGAAAACGGAGATACACTAAGCAGCAGTATGAAGCTTTCAAATAACAAGGAAATGCTAGAGCAATATAAAAAAGCCGGGGATCGCTTTATATACCGCAGGGATAAGCTTGAGGCGAGTGTAGAGGGACGGAATGAGATACTCGTGATGGGTATAAAAATCACGCCTTTTACAGTCGAGAACAGAAAATATACATATCTTGTTTGCAGAATGGATATAAATGCTCTGCAGGATGAGCTTAAGATAGACAGCTATGCGGGAAAGGGCTATAGCAGTGTTATCGATGAAAACGGTAACTATATAGTTAAAATAAACAGAAACAGTGATGGCGAAATAAAGGAGAATTTCTATTCAGAGGTTACAAATGAGGGACTTGGGGGAGAGTATACAATCGAAGAAATTCAAAGGCAAATTGAAAATAAGGAAGATTTCTATATAACGCACACACCGAAAAACGGCGAGACTTGTATAATGACGTTTACACCGATGGAAAATGTTGATTGGTATTTTGTGATGTCCGTGCCGGTGTCTGCTTTTTGGAAGCAGGGTGCGTCAATCGCGGGTATCCTAGCAATACTGGTTAGTGTTGTAATATTGATAGGTGTCTTTTCTTCAATTATGCTTATCCGCAAACGTACAAAGACGCTTGCTGTTGAGATTCAGCACCGTAAAAGGTTGGCTGAGGCACTTGCACTCGCAGAGCAGGCAAGCAAGGCTAAAACAACATTTCTCAACAATATGTCACATGATATACGTACTCCCATGAACTCCATCATCGGGTTCACGGCTCTTGCCACAACACATATTGACAATAAGGAAAGAGTCAGGGATTACCTCACAAAAATATCACGTTCGTCAAGTCATCTCCTTTCACTGATTAATGATGTTCTTGATATGAGCCGTATTGAATCCGGTAATGTTACAATAGAGGAAAATACAGAAAATATTGCAGAGATACTGCATAATATCTGCAATATCATTCAGGCGGATATAAAATCCAAACAGCTTGAGCTGTTTGTTGATACAGTTGATGTAAGTAATGAAGATATCTATTGTGACAGGCTCAGGCTTAATCAGATCCTGCTTAATCTTATATCAAATGCCATGAAATTTACAAATCCGGGTGGGACAATTTCCATAAGAATTATACAGAAGCCGTGTAAAAAGGAAGGCTACGCTCTGTATGAGTTTAAGGTCAAGGACACGGGTATCGGAATGAGTCCGGAATATACAAAGATTATATTTGAGCCTTTTACAAGAGAACGTACTTCAACCGTAAGCGGAATACAGGGAACGGGTCTTGGAATGGCAATAACAAAAAATATTGTAACCATGATGGGTGGTACCATAAATGTGGAAAGTGAGGTAGGAAAGGGTACTGAATTTACCGTAAAGCTTGAGCTGAAACTTCAGAATGAGGTGCAGGATAGCTTGCTTATAGAGGAACTCGAGGGTATTCATGCACTTGTTGTTGACGATGATCTCAATGCTTGCCAAAGTGTTTCAAAGATGCTCCGTCAGATTGGAATGAAAGCAGACTGGACAATGTACGGCAAGGAAGCTGTTGCACGTACGGTTGAAGCAATGGAAATGGGCGAGAAGTTCGAGGTATATATCATAGACTGGCTGATGCCTGATATGAATGGTATAGAAACGGCAAGACAGATCCGTAAGGTTGTCGGTGACGATGCACCTATCATAATTCTTTCCGCATACGACTGGGGAGATATTGAAGAAGAAGCTATTAAGGCGGGGGTCAACGGTTTTGTGAGCAAACCGCTGTTTGTATCGGATCTTCGTTCGACACTTCTTAAGGTCTGCGGTAAAACGGAGGAGCCTGTAGAGCATGAGGAGCTTATAAAGAAGGATTTTGTTGGAAGGCGTATTCTTCTTGCCGAGGATATAGAGCTTAACCGTGAGATAGCATCCGTAATTCTTGAAGAGGCAGGCTTTGATGTTGAATGTGCCGAAAACGGACAGGAGGCTCTTGATATGGTCAAGAATTCAAAGCCGGGGTGGTATGACATTGTTCTTATGGACATACAAATGCCTGTAATGAACGGTTATGATGCAACGAAAGCCATACGAAAGCTGGATAATAAACAGCTTGCAAATATTCCGATTATAGCAATGACGGCGGATACGTTTGTGGAGGATCGTCAAGAGGCCATAGATGCAGGTATGAATGGTCACCTTGGGAAGCCGATTGATATTGCACTGCTAATGGAAACGCTTTCGGATATTTTTGATAATAAAGAAGGCAAGGATCAATGAAGAGGGTATTTTGTTTTATATTGTGTGTAATTATACTCACGGGAATGACGACCGGCTGTGATAATAAGGGAGACGAAAAGCCGAGTGTAACTATTAACATAAAGCTCCCTGTTATTGCGGTTAATGATGTGGTTGACGGTGATGTAAGAGATGCATATTCGTTTATGAAAAAGGCGTCCGATGATTTCTGCGAGAAATATAAGGATGCTGACGTGAAGATAAATATAAAGCAGTACGAGGCAGGGCGGGAGGATGAAGAAATTTCCGATTGCTTTGATACGGATAATGCTGTGGATATTCTGTTTGCGGATTATTTTGTAATGTCAACATATATTTACAGTGGTAGAGTTATCCCGCTTGATGATATTATAACATCAGAAATGAAAAGTGATATAAAGTCGGTTTTCTGGGGGCTTAGTCAAGTTGACGGAAAAACATATATGATGCCTTTTTCCGCAAATCAGGATACTTTCTGTTATAATAAGGATTTGTTTCGGAAGGCAGGACTCGAGGAATATATCTCGTCGGAGAATGTTATACAAAGCTGGAAAATGGAAGATTGGAAAATAATTCTGCGGAAATTGAGAGAATATCTTCCCGACACATCATACCCGATGATGATGTATGCGGGAAGCGAGGACGGGGCAATGAATATTATGACACTCCTGCGCAGCTATGGCTGTGAGGTTTTTAATGAGGAGGGTTATTTGAGTGTAAATAATCAAGAGGGAATTGCCGCTCTGAAATGGCTGAAGGATTGTGATGAAAAGAATTATTTCCCTCATAACGCAGAAACGTTGGTATTGCTTGATAATTATTCGATGTTTATGAATGGTCAGCTCGGACTTTATGTGCTAAATTCAGCATATCTGCCGGATATGAAGAATGCCGGTTTTGAATTGGGATATGTGAATTTCCCGTCTGTTGACGGCAAGGGATACAGCGACAGCTATGTTATAGGTTTTGAGGTATTTGATAACGGAGATTCGGAAAGGATAGATGTGTGCAAGGACTTTATAAAATTCATTTATGAGAGTGATTGGCTTGATTATTCGGCTGAGAGTCTGCCGTTAAGCAAGAGTGTATCAGAAAAGTATGCCGATAAGCTGGTGGATATAGAAAAGTATATAAATAATTCAGGAACATCTGTAACATTTACGAGGAATAAGCCTAACTGGAAGGGGGTACGCACCGCATTTTATCGACTCATACAGCATTTGCTCTATGGAGATATGTCTGTTGAAGAAATAGCAAGCAGCATTGACAGTGAATGTAACAATCAGATTGAAACCGGAATAAAAAATGCAATATTACACAAATAGAGCTGAAATACATAATATGCTTTGTGCGGACAGTGAAATTTGTTGTTAAGAATATAATATAAGTGAGAAGGGGATATTAATGAAATTATTTGATGACTTAAAAGCTTTGGGAGTAAATGTAAATGATGGGGTAAACCGTTTGGGCGGAAATGAAAACCTTTATAAAAGACTGCTCGGCACTTTTGCTAAAACTATCAAAAGTTATGATATACAGCCTGATTTTGACGAGGAGAACTATAGCGAAATAACCGAGAAGGCCCATGCTATAAAGGGCATTGCAGGAAATCTCTCCATTACCCCAATATACGAGGGATATACACAGATAGTAAGCCTTTTGCGTTCATCGGAACCGATGCATGCAAAGGAGGTTTTAAAAAGAATACTTCCTATTCAGAATGGTATTATAGAGTGTATTGAGAAGAATTTGAATTGAGTTCGTTTTTAAAAGATGGATGTGAGTGAAATGGATAAAGAAAAGACAATCCTGATTGTTGACGATATGGAGATAAACCGCATTATTCTTGCGGAGATTTTTAAGGACAATTACAATATACTTCAGGCTTGCAACGGTGACAGAGCAATAGAAATGCTAAACGGTGCTTATGATATTTCAGCTGTTCTGCTTGATCTTGTTATGCCCGGCACCGACGGACTCGGAGTATTGAGGGATATGAAAAAAAGCGGAAAGATTGTGGCTATTCCCGTATTTCTTATTACTGCCGAGGAGGATGAAAAAACGCTTATGGAAGGCTATCATCTCGGTGCTGTCGATATTATACGGAAACCGTTTATGTCGCACTTTCTTAAACATAGGGTTAATAATATAATTGAATTGTACGGACACCGTAATGATCTTGCTAAGGTGGTGGAGGAACAGATTGCAAGACTTAATCATCTGAACCAATCAATGATTGAAATTCTTGCAACTGCTGTCGAATTTAGGGACTGTGAATCCGGGGAACACGTAAAGCGTATTTCAGGTATGACAAAGGCACTTATGACCGAGGTGAGCAACAGATATCCGGAGTATTATATGACAGCGGATGAGGTTGATAAAATTTCCAAATCCTCCGTTCTGCACGATGTAGGAAAGATATCAATACCGGACCGTATACTGACTAAACCGGGCAGGCTTACTCCTGAAGAATATGAAATTATGAAGCTGCATACTGTCAAGGGATATGATTTTCTTATGCAGTTTCCCGATATTATTGATGAAAGTACATATAAATACAGCTGTGATATATGCCGCTATCATCATGAAAGGTGGGACGGCAAGGGCTATCCCGACGGACTTAAGGGGGATGAGATACCGATATGGGCACAGGTTGTATCCATAGCGGATGTTTATGATGCACTCACGGCCGAAAGAGTGTACAAGAAGCCATTCAGCCATGAAAAGGCTCTTGAAATGATAAAAAACGGCGAGTGTGGAACATTTAACCCGAAGCTTTTAGAGGCATTTGAATCACTGACTAATAATTGGAAAAACAATAACTAATTAATTATCAATCATATAAGAATAGGGGCATAGTTATAAATTTATTCAAAATAAATGATACGGAGTTTGGAATCGGTGACATGGAGTTTTCTGTTGAAATGGTCTGCCGAATCTTAAAATTGTCGAAAATGGGGATATTTTGATGGCTGACGATAGATTAGGACGGCGAATGAGATTAGGCATTGTATCCTTATGAACTTTACTTTCATGATGTACCGTACACAGATAAGTGTATTGTGATTGACGGATACTGTCTTGATGAATATTAAATTGCTCTTTATATGGTGGAACATAATGATTTTAAGGGCAGATTTAAAATCTCCGACAGTAATATTTATATTAAAGGACAGGTTGATACGGAAGAAGATATAATGCCGGTTTATATAAATGTTGAAAGAGAAGATTTTTAAATTTTCCTTTGTTTTAAAGTATAATCAAATATATGAAAGCATCGCAAAGGCGGTGCTTTTTTATCGGTACAAGACGGAATTTATGCAAAACAGACCGGATTACGAAATATTGTTTATTGACAATCCAAAATATTTATGATAAAATTCAGATGGTTAGTTTTATCTAATCAGTATAATTTTTAAATGTTGAATAGAGGTATTATATGTTAAAAATTACGGTTGAAATTGACGGTATGATGTGCGGAATGTGCGAAGCACATATCAATGACGCTATTCATAGTAATTTTTCGGTGAAAAAGGTAAAATCATCACACAGTAAGGGAAAAACGGAAATAATTACCGAAAAATCACTTGACGAAGATAAGCTCAGGGAGGTGATAGATCAGACAGGTTATACAGTTGTAGGGATAAAATATGAGCCTTATGAGAAAAAAGGATTGTTTCACAGATGAGATGGCTAAGGTATGCGAGAAATGATGATAATTTTAATGCCAAAAGCGATTTATGTATAAGTGTTATAAAGCCAGTTCAATATACTCCCTTTATGTAAATTCATAGGGGGAGTATAGCCTTATATCAGTAAATATTTATTGACTTTATCCGATTATTTAAGTACAATAAACATATAGGAAAAATATTTTTTAGGAGAAAAAATGAACACAGTTGTAACAGCAAAAGATGAAAATACAGAAGATATAGTAAAATTAAGGGTAGAAATGCAGATAGAGTATTGGAGTAAAACATTAAATAAAGATTTCTCCGCCTATGCGGAAAAGTTTGCAGTTATTACAAGAAACCATATAATCCCACGCCTTAATAAATGCTTATAGTTTGCTCTTATGTATATTGACGGCGAGCCTGTAACCGTGTGCGGCATTGAGGGATTGTCGGAATTGCCGCAAATTACGGTTTGTACTGAGGACAATGGCAGACATGGATGTATTGTAAGCGTATATACAAAACCGTAGTATAGAGGAAAAGGCTATCAGCAGGAGACAATAAAATTACTTCTTGACTATGCCAAAAAGGAGGGCTTTAATGATATAACCCTCACAACCAATACTCTTGATGCGGCACACATTTATGAAAAATTGGGATTTAAAAAAATATCTTCAAAATATTTTTTAAATATCGAATGAGTGAAAGAGGACAAACTAATAAATAATATGAAAATACTTTACGGAACTACAAACAGGGCAAAATTAAAACTGATGAGGGATGCTACGGCACCTCTCAATATTGATATTATCTGCCTTGATGATTTGGAACAGTCTCATCCCGAAATTGTGGAGAATGGGAAAAATCCTCTTGAAAATGCGGAGATAAAGGCAAGGGCATACTACAAGTCATTTTCTATGCCGGTGTTTTCTTGTGACAGCGGTTTATATTTTGACGGTCTTGACGAAGCCTTGCAGCCCGGTACATATGTCCGCAGAGTCAACGGCAGAGAATTGACGGATGAGGAAATGCTTGTTTATTATTCCAAGCTTGCAAGGGAAAACAGGAATAAGCTTATTGCAAGATACAGAAATGCAATATTTCTGATTTTTGATGAAAATACCTGTTTTTCAAGCATGGATATATCAATAGCGAGTGAGCCGTTTATTTTGACAAGCGTTCCGCATGAAAAAAGGGAAAAAGGTTTTCCGCTTGATTCTTTATCATTGCATATCGAAACAGGAAAATACTATTATGACCTGACGGAAAGAACAACATTACATGATAATATGAATATTGGTTTGGGAAAATTTTTTGAAAATGCTCTTTCAAAATTTAGTTAATTGAAATACCGGAGGTAAATTTTTATATTGAAATATATGAAATGGAAGGGCAAATAATTACAGTATTGAATGAAGCAATAAATATAGGGTTTGATTATGCCCTTTGTGATAATGAAACCAATATCAAGTACACAATGGATGATATTATAAGAAAGGAATAGGGTACTCAATATTGGTATTGAAGGATGACAAAAATACAGTGAAAACAAAATCAGCCGGATGAAAAATTGATGGTTTGACAGATAGAAAACGCAAGGGAGCCGGATTAACAATGTTTGATACAGAAAAATTGAAATGGACAAGAAAACCATTATCCTTTTCCATTACGGATAATTGTATTGAGATAGTAACCTGTCCACACACTGATTTATGGCAGCGCACTTATTATCATTTTAGAAATGACAATGCACCTGTTTTTCAGATGAGTACAAACGAGAAATATTTTTCATTTACCGTAAAGACGGAATTTGAAAGTAAGCACCGTTTTGACCAGTGCGGAATTGTTATGTATCTCGACAGCGAAAATTGGCTGAAGGCATCAATTGAATATGAAAATGCTGCTCTTCAGCACCTCGGAAGTGTTGTGACAAATCACGGTTACTCCGATTGGGCAACCACTGAAATAGATACATCCGTCAAATCTATGTGGTACCGCCTGAGCCGCAGGGAAGATGATTTTTGCATCGAATGTTCAGAAGACGGCATAAATTTCCGACAAATGCGAATCTGCCATATGTTGGAAGGCGGAGGGGAGGTTTCATTCGGCATTTATGCGTGCAGTCCGGAGGAATCGTCGTTTAAAGCAGTATTCTCGGAAATGGATGTAACTGAATGTAGATGGCTTGCGCACGATGGGCAGAAGCCCGATGAAAGTTAATAAGTAACTTATGTGTGATGTTCCGATATTAGTTGTAATGACGATGTTAAAATAAAAATACCCGACCGTATAATAATTAGACTTATTATATTACGGTCGGGTAAATCGGTTATTGTTAGTATAGCTATGAGAGGTTACACTTCAGCAAAAATAATGTGCTTATTATCATATAGGCAAAGAAGAACGTTACAAGACCCAGAATCACGGCAGGGAATACGGCAACTGCTGCAAAACTTGTTGCAATGCCGAGAAGCCCCGTGAAAATTGAGCCGAATATACCGAATAACAATCCGCCGAGATAGCAGCGTGTGCATTTAGCAGCCTTGCAGTTATCCTCCGCTGTGAATGAGAAAATTAACAGCGTTAAAAGAAGTACAAGTCCCGTTATGAGAGCAACCCACGCTATAAAACCGACAGTTGTGATAAGAGAAAAGACAAATAGCAGAACAGCAGCGGTTGTAAATAAAAGTCCGCCGATTATGCTCACAAGAATCATAATCCCGTTCATGCATGGGCTTTGTTTACGTTCGGACATACCGCAGCCGCAGCCATCATAATTACAAATCATATTATTCACTCCATATAAAATATTTCACGACTATATGTGAATAATCGCAGAGTTACGGGAAGATTATACATCAGTTGCTTTTAACTGCTTGGCAGTCATGCTGCATACTGCAATTATCCACTAACCTGTTATCTTCCCAACAATGACTGCCGTTTACTTCATTATATTCATATAATATAAATATGTTCTTAATTATAAAAAGTTAGATAGGCTTTACTGCACTGTTTACTTTTTTTAAAAACAGGTGTATAATTAAGAAAAAACATTACAGCGAGGAAGTATGTTACAATGGGAGATAAATTAGGAAGAAATGACCTTTGTTGGTGTGGGAGCGGAAAGAAATACAAGAAATGTCATGAGGAATTTGATGAAAAAATAGCGTATATAAAAAGTCAGGGACATGAGGTTCCTGACCACAGTATTATAAAAACACCCATGCAGATAGAAGAAATTAGGGAAAGTGCGAAAATAAACATTGCTGTTCTTGATTATGTAGCGGAAAATATAAAGGTAGGCATGAGTACGGAGGAAATTGACAGGCTTGTTTCGGAAAAAACAGCAGAGCTCGGAGGTATACCTGCACCGCTGAATTATCAGGGATATCCCAAGAGTGTATGCACGTCAATCAATGAGGTGGTTTGCCATGGTATTCCTTCTGATAATGTAATACTCAGGGACGGAGATATCATAAATGTAGATTGCAGTACGATATATAACGGATATTTTTCCGATTCGTCAAGAATGTTCTGTATGGGAAATGTAAGCGAAGACAAGAGAAAGCTTGTTGACACAGTAAAGGAGTGTGTAGAGATAGGTCTTGAAAAGGTCAAGCCATGGAGCTTTCTCGGGGATATGGGTCAGGCAGTGAATGAGCATGCCATGAAAAACGGCTACAGCGTTGTCCGTGAAATAGGCGGACACGGAGTAGGGCTTGAATTTCATGAAGATCCATGGGTAAGCTATGTTTCAAAAGAAGGCGAGGAAATGCTTTTGGTGCCGGGCATGATATTTACAATAGAGCCTATGATAAATATGGGAACAGCTAAGGTTTTTTGCGATAAAAAGGATAACTGGACAATTTATACAGCAGACAGAAAGCCTTCTGCACAGTGGGAGATTATGGTGCTTGTTACAGAGGACGGTCATGAGGTGCTTGCATACTGATAATTTTTTATTGTGCGGAGGTTATGCTATGGATTTTATAGGCTTACATAAGGGTGATGAAAAGTCAATTTCAAAGATGTCTGCTTTGGCATCGTCAATCGTTAAGGAACATTTTGACCCGATAATCGGCAGTAGTCAGAACGATTATATGATAAAAAAATTCCAGTCTGTTGAATCAATAAGTCAGCAGCTGTCCGAGGGGTATAGGTATTATTTTGTATGCCTTGATAATACCGAAGTAGGCTTTCTTGCATACCGTATTGATCATGACTGCCTGTATCTTAGCAAGTTTTATCTTGATAAAGTATACAGGGGCAGAGGCTTTTCAAAAGAAATGCTTGGTTTTATTAAAAACGCAGCGGTTGAAAACGGTTTGAAAAGGATAAGGCTTAATGTGAATAAGAATAATGATGCAATATATGCATACGAAAAATTAGGCTTTCAGAGAACGGGTACGCAAAAAAATGATATAGGAAACGGATTTTTTATGGACGATTATATTTATGAATATTCAGATATCCGATAAAGGGGTTTTTATGCTTAATGATAATGAAAAAACAGAACCGCTCGGAAACGGGATGAGGATAATAGTATCGGATGAGCATAAGCTCTGGACGGATACAATACTTCTTGCAAGCTTTTCCGCACCGAAAAAGAGAGATATAGCCTGTGACCTCGGAAGCGGCTGTGGCTCTATACCGCTGATATGGTTCAGAAATGCTTCAATAGGTCATGTGACCGCTGTGGAAATACAGGAAAATGCCTGTTCAATGCTTGAAAGGAGCATAAGGCTTAATAATCTTGAGGGAAAAATTGATGTTATAAACTGCGATCTGCGGGAACTTGAGGGAAAGCTTAAAGCTGGGGCATATGACCTTGTTGTCTGCAATCCTCCGTATAAGGCTGAGGGTGCGGGAATAAAAAGTAAAAATTCCGCACAGCTTATAGCAAGGCATGAAAGTATGTGTACTGTTGATGACATAATTTCTGCTGCGTCAAAACTGCTCAATTTTTCCGGCAGACTTTGTATGTGTCAGCGACCCGAAAGGCTCAGCGATGTTGTATGTACAATGAGAAAATATGATATAGAGCCGAAAAGACTCCGTTTTGTTCAGCAGCGACCCACAAAAGCCCCAAAACTTTTTCTTATTGAGGGAAAAAGGGGAGGCCGTTCCGGAGGACTTGTTGTTGAGCCCGTATTGTTCATTGAGGGTGAAAACGGAAATTTTTCACAGGAAATGATTGATATTTACGGGGCATATAAGGAGGAATATATATGAGCGGAAAGCTTTATGTTGTCGGAACTCCCATAGGGAACCTGTCCGACTTTTCATCCCGTGCAATAGAAACGCTTAAATTTGTTGATTTCATTGCCGCCGAGGATACAAGAGTAACTGTTAAGCTTTTGAAGAGTTTTGATATACATACACCAATGTTAAGCTATCATAAATTCAATACCATAGAGCGGGGAGAGGAAATATGTCAGCGTGTGCTTGACGGAGAGAACTGTGCTATAGTGACGGATGCAGGAATGCCGTGTATATCCGATCCCGGAGAAGCCTTAATTGCAAGGTGTGCGGAGTACGGAATTGCAGTGTGTGTTGTGCCGGGTCCAACAGCACTTGCAAGTGCTGTTGCAATATCGGGACTTCCGACAGGACGTTTTACGTTTGAGGGATTTCTCAGTGTTAATAAGGTCGGCAGATTGGAGCATCTCAATTCCCTGATAAACGAGCAGCGTACAATGATTTTTTACGAAGCACCGCACAAGCTTCCAAATACATTAAGGGATATGTATAAGGTATTCGGAGATAGGCGGCTGTCTATAGTTCGTGAGCTTACAAAAATACATGAGGAGGTTATAAGGACGACGTTTTCTGAGGCGGTCGAAAAATATGCAGACGGCAATGTCAAAGGGGAGATTGTTCTTGTAATCGAGGGCGCAAAGATCGAAAATAAGCCCGCAGAAACGATTGAGGAGGCAGTGGAGCTTGCCGCCCGTGCTGTGGAGAACGGAATGTCGGTATCGGCAGCGGCAAGGGAAGCCGCCGCACTGACCGGCTATAAAAAGAGTGAAATATATAAGGAATTGATTTCAAGAAATTGAATAATGCTTTTTGCATATAAAACAGGAGGAACATAATATGGATATAATACTTGCATCCGCATCACCGAGGAGAAAAAAGCTCCTTTCAATGTTGTACAGCGATTACAGGGTTATACCGTCAGACGTACGGGAGCTTGTGCCGAGGGATCTTGAGGTGGAGAAATGTCCTGAATATCTTGCACGTGCAAAGGCAGAGGCCATATCGCAGGGCAGAGAAAAATGTCTTGTTATAGGATGCGATACGTCGGTTATCTGTGAGGGAAAAATGCTTAATAAACCGAGAGATACCAATGACGCAAGGATTATGATGAATATGCTTTCCGGAACCGTGCATAGAGTTATAACAGGGTGTTGTCTTTGTTATATGGGGGTAAGCTATACATTTTCCGTATCGACAGACGTGGAATTTTATGAGCTTTCCGAGCAGGAGATTGAAGAATATATAGTAACCTCAGAGCCGTATGACAAGGCAGGCGGATATGGCATACAGAGCAGAGGGGCCGTATTTGTGAAGGGGATAAGCGGAGATTACTATAATGTTGTAGGACTTCCGGTTGCAAGGCTTAAGAGGGAAATAGACAGCTTTCTTGCAAGTACTGAAATTACCCGCCTTGTAAAGCCGGCGCAATAATTATATGGAGATATTATGAAATGGTTAAAGCATCTTAAGACAATTAATCATCACAAATGGCTCGTTATGAAGTTGTGTTTCAAGGTCGGTTTGTACAGGCAGGGACTTCTGCATGATTTGTCAAAATATTCTCCGACAGAGTTTTTTGTGGGGGCAAAATATTATCAGGGTACGAGAAGTCCGAATACCGCCGAGCATGAGGCAATAGGGTTAAGTACGGCATGGCTCCACCACAAGGGCAGGAATAAGCACCATCTTGAATACTGGATAGACTACAGTCTTTCGGAGGATCATAATATGGAGGGTATGAGGATGCCTGTGAAATATGTTGTAGAGATGTTTTGTGACAGGGTAGCCGCCTCAAAGAACTATAGAGGAGATAAATACACAGATTCGGATGCTTATGATTATTATATGAAATCAAGATCACATTACATAATTCATCCAGAAACAGACGAGCTTCTGAATAAGCTCTTGCTTATGCTGAAAAATGATGGGGAAGAAAAAACCCTGAAATATATAAGAACGAATGTTCTAAATAACAGGAAAACAGAGCCACGCCGCTGAAACAGTGACGTGGCTCTGTTTAAAATTCATCATCGTCTGTATCATAACCGAGATAATCGTCATAATAATTATATTCGTCAATTTTTTCATTATCCGTCATTCCGTTTGAGGAAAAATTTAGATAATCCCCGCTTGTGTCAAATTCATCCCTGCGGTCTGCAAAATCGCTGTTATGCGGGAACATTAATCCATTCTCATGCTTTCTACGTTTTTTCATATTATCAACACCCCTTGTTGATAATATGCCCTGATAAATAAAAATTATAATATGTTTTTATTATGATTATCCGTCAAAGCCTCTGATATCTTCAAGTTTGTACGGAGTCTGCTGATATACATAATAGTTAAGCCAGTTAGAATAAAGTATGGTTGCATAGCTTCTCCAGCTGAGGGAGGGAAGGGCACGTGGGTCATTTCCGGGAAAATAATTATACGGAAGTTCGGGATTTATCCCTTTGTTTCTGTCACGGAAATATTCATTTGCAAGGGTATTTCTGTCATATTCCGCATGACCGGATATGAAGAATTGTCTGCCGTTTTTATTTGCTACAATGGCGACACCGGCAATATTTGAGGATGCAAGTATTTCAAGCTCCTCATGCTTACGTATCTCCGAACGGTGATTTCCAGTATAGCGTGAGTGTGGAATAAGTATTTTATCATCAAAGCCTCTCATAAGCGGATGAAAGGTATTCATAATTCTGTGGACATATACTCCCGAAAGCTTTTCATCAAGCGTATATTT
>CANQLX010000050.1 GCA_947624835.1 uncultured Clostridia bacterium | reverse complement strand
TTAAATTGCCGAAAAGCTGATTGTCCCGACATTTGGTTTACCTGTCGGAGTGTGGCAGAAAGTATCGAGAGCGGCTCTCCGAGCCGCTCCGCATTTTTTATACCAGAACTTTAATTAAATACTTATCGCTTATTATTTGAGTAAATATATGGTCGAGCCACAGACTTATTGTTTTGAGTAAAGCGGTTACGGATTGACCGTGCCGGCACGGCACCGGCGGCACGCCGCCGCCGCTCACTATGATTTCACGAGATTTGCTAATTCTTCGCACCTTGCGTCAGTGGCGGATGCCATTGAGTTGTTTATGAATATGACCTCGTCAATACCGTTTTCCTCAAGATAACTCTTGAGGTCAAAATTAACATAACGGAAATCAATGAAATGTGCCTCACTGTAAGTATACGCAATAAAAGGCGAAAAGGCATTGCCGTATGACTCCTTCACAACAGCTATCTTCTTTCCGTTGCCGTCCTTATTATTCGTCACAAGCAACGGTGTATCACCTCCGAGAAATACTCCGTATGAGTTCACTCCGCTTGCATAATCGTGTATGAGCATATAATCCTCCGGATTTTCTCCGTCCTCATCATATTTTGTGCAGTCTATGTCATCATCGGAGGTATAATAGGTCACATAATCCTCTTTCAGCGTTTCAAGCTCCGTTGCATATGCAAGTGAACCCGTGTATCCATCGATTTTATTTTCCGTAAGCTCACTTAGCTTTATCGGCTCAATACCTGCCGCCTTTGCGAACTCCTCATAGGCATAATATGCGGCAAGTGCCGTCCAGTGGTGATCACTGTTAAAATATAAATATTCGTTTCTGTGGTGCATGAGCTTATCATACACATTTACACCGATAACATCGGATGTATATGATGTAACAATCGTATTCAGATATTCGTCCTGCGGCTCGCATAAATCATCAAATTTTGCCGGTAAATCAACCCCTACATGAGTGGGTACAACAACATTATAAACCTTTATGCCGTCACCAAGTGCCGTTTTTATATCGGATATGGTTTCGGCATAATATTTTGCCATTCCTTCACTTCCGTAAAAAAGCTCATAGGCAACATCATTGTATACAAAAATTCCGTTTACGGTTTCTCCCTCGCTGTCGGGTGTAGGATCGGATATTTCGGGTATGTATCCTTCGTCCTCCTCACTGTTCTCACTTTGTTCATTTTCTTCAACCGAACTTTTGGTTTTTTCGCCGTTGCTATCAACAGCGCTTTCAATAACGGTACTTTTTTCAGACTGCACGGAACCGTTTTCGGATGCTTCGGGTTTATTACCGCTGCAACTGCCGAAAAGACAAGCAATTAGCAAAGCAAAAAAAACAGATGTATTTTTAATAAATTTATTACGACTCATGTCCAACACTCCTATAATTTGTCGTATATACAAGTATAACACATAAATATGTCTGCTTCAACGTAATATTGAATTTTATAAAAATTTTCACGCTGTGTGGGCCTACAATCGTACTGATCAATATAACATAAGGGAGTTAATATCGGCAAATTTCACGATATAATTCATATCCCACATAATGCCCAATTATAAATAAAATATAATATTGAATATTCAATAAAAAAATGATATCATATAATATTATAGAAAGGTGCGGTACGGTAATGAAGAAATGGATATTTTCAGAGTTTGATAAAAATACGGTAAGAAATCTCAGTTCGGAATACGGATTGCCTGTTTTCACCGCTATGCTTCTGACAATAAGGGGAATAACGGAAAAAGAGGATATAGAACATTTTTTCAGCTTTGGGAATGTGCCGGATGACCCTATGAATATAAGGGATATGGATAAGGCTGCCGAAAGAATAAGATCCGCCGTTGCGGAGTATGAAAAAATCTGTGTATACGGTGATTATGACTGCGACGGAATAACCTCAACGGCAATACTGTATTCGTACCTTGAATCAGTGGGTGCGAATGTGATGTATTATATACCCGACAGAAATTCAGAGGGCTACGGAATGAATATTCAGGCCCTGGATAAGCTTAAGGAAGAGGAAGTAAGCCTTATAATCACGGTTGATAACGGAATATCCGCAATAGATGAAACGGATTATGCACTGTCCATCGGAATTGATGTTATTGTAACAGATCACCATAAGCCGCTTGATGTACTGCCGAAGGCAGTTGCAGTGGTGAATCCGCACAGAACAGACGAAACGTGTAAATTCAGGGATTACTGCGGTGCGGGAATTGCACTCAGGCTGATATCGGCACTTGAGGGTGATGAGTTTTCCATAATGGAAAATTATGCCGAGCTTGCCGCAATCGGAACAGTTGCCGATGTCGTTCCACTCGTCGGAGAAAACAGGGATATAGTGAAGGCGGGAATTTTCAATATAGAAAATACGGAAAGAATAGGACTCAGAAGGCTTGTACGGGATGCAGGAGTTAAAAAGGTAACCTCCGGGGCGATGGGCTTCCGAATAGGTCCGAGGATAAATGCAGCAGGCAGGCTTGCTTCGCCGTACGATGCTCTTGAATTGCTTCTCAGTGAGGACGGGGACACGGTAAGGGAAAAATCCGAGCTTCTTTGCGGGCTGAATTTAAAGAGGCAGGAAACGGAAACTAAAATAATAGCAGAAGCGGACAGAATTTTGCAAAACAATTTGCAGATTTCCAACAGAAGAATTTTGGTGCTGTATTCGGAAAAATGGAATCCCGGTGTGATAGGGATAGCAGCCTCACGCATAAGTGAGAAGTACGGAAAGCCTGTTATACTTATTGCCGGAGAAGGTGATATATGCAGGGCATCGGGAAGAAGTACTGCCGGCTTCTCGATTGTGGATGCCGTGTTTGCCTGTTCGGAATATTTGGAAAAATACGGAGGTCATCCCATGGCGGTTGGCTTCAGCATAAAAAAGAAAAATACGGAAGCCTTTGCCCGTGCAATTAATGATTATGCAAACAAGCTTCCCTATATGCCGCTTATGTCGTTAAAGATTGATGCTTCACTGAATCCCGAAGCCATATCGGTTGATATGACAGAACAACTGGAGGCTTTCGAGCCGTTCGGATGCGGTAATACAAAGCCTGTTTTTGCAATAACGGGAGCGGTGCTGGACAGAATAACACCGACAAGGGACGGAAAACATATAAGGCTTTCCGTGTCAAAGGGAAAATCAGCACTTTCACTTATGCTTTTTTCCGTTTCACAGGAAGAATTTCAGTATGAAGTGGGAGATTTGCTTGACTTGGCAGTTTGTCTTGAGAAAAACGAATATCAAGGAAGAGAGAGTGTTTCACTTATTGTAAGGGATATAAGATATAACAGTGAGATTTTTGATACGGAAGCGGCAATGTATGAATTGCAGGATTATGAGCTTTACAAAAGCGGGATATGCAGAAAGGAATTGTATGGGAAATATCCGACAAGAGATGATTTTAAAATTTTGTACACCTTTTTGAAAAACAGCAGCAGGGAAAGATATACAACGGATACCCTCGTGTATTCTGTCGGAAAATATACTTCAAGGCTCAGCGGACAGCCAGGTGCGCCGGGACTTTTTAAAATATTGATAATACTTGATATCATGCAGGAGCTGCGACTTGCAGATTATAAGAGGACAGGAGAAATTGTATATGTACATATACCGCAGGCAACGGGAAAGGTTGAGCTTAAAGCCTCGGAAATATACAGGAGATTAGAGGAGGATATAAAAAATGCCTGAAAAACTAAAATATTATCAGGATTATAACGAATTGGTAGAGATTATGCAAAAGAGCGGCCGCAGTTATGATTATGAGCTTATAGAGCGGGCATACAAGCTTGCTGAAGAAATGCACGGCGACCAAAGGAGAGCGTCGGGAATACCGTATATTCTTCACCCGACAACAGTTGCCTGCATACTTGCGGAATTGGGAATGGATTCCGAGTCAATAGCGGCGGCACTTCTGCACGATGTTGTAGAGGATACCCCCATTACGCTTGAAGAGGTAACAAAGAAGTTCGGCTCCGAGATAGCAATACTTATAGACGGAGTAACAAAGCTCGGAAAAATTCCCTATTCATCAAGGGAGGAGCAGCAGGCGGAAAATATAAGAAAAATGCTTATAGCCATGTCGAACGACATAAGAGTAATAATAATCAAGCTCGCAGACAGGCTTCATAATATGCGTACAATAGAGTGCATGAAGGAGCAGCACAGACGTGACAAGGCACTTGAGGTTATGGAGGTATATGCTCCGATAGCACACAGGCTCGGTATAAGAGCAATAAAGGAGGAACTGGAGGATCTGTCAATACGCTATCTTGACCCCGTGGGATATGCGGAAATAGAGAGGCAGCTTGAACTAAAGAGCAAGGATAGGCTGAACTTTGTTGCGGAAATAAAGCAGCAGCTTTATGACAGGCTTAAAGACGAAATCAACAATGTGTATATAGAGGGCAGAGTAAAGAGTATTCACGGAATATACAAAAAGACCTATATGAAGGGTCGCACAATGGATCAGATTTATGATATATTTGCCGTGAGGGTAATAGTTGACAGTGTTGCGGACTGTTATAATGTACTTGGTGTTGTGCATGACATTTTCAAGCCCTTGCCCAACCGTTTCAAGGATTATATTTCCACGCCAAAGCCCAATATGTATCAGTCGCTTCATACGACGGTTATAGGCAGGGAGGGAATACCGTTTGAAATTCAGATAAGAACGTGGGAAATGCATTATACTGCCGAATACGGAATTGCCGCACACTGGAAATATAAGGAGGGAATAACAAAGAAAAATTCCCTTGATGAGCGTCTTGCATGGATAAGGAAGATGCTTGAGAATCAGAGTGATAACGATTCAACGGACATAGTGCGTACGATAAAAATGGATCTTGTGCCGGAGGAGGTATTTGTATTCACACCGAAAGGGGATGTATTAAGTCTGCCGAACGGAGCGACTGTTATAGATGTGGCATATGCGATCCACAGTGAGGTAGGTAACCGCATGAACGGTGCAAAGGTAGACAAGCGAATTGTACCGATTGACTATAAGGTAAAGACGGGCGAAATTGTTGAGATTATGACGGCAAAGGAAAGCACAGGACCGAAGAGGGACTGGCTCAACATAGTAAGGACGAGTGAAGCGAGGAGCAAGATAAGGCTTTGGTTCAAGCGTGAAAAGCGTGACGAGAACATACAGGAGGGAAAGACACAGCTTGAGGCTGAGTTCAGGCGGCTCAACATAAATGTACCGGAGAAGGAACTGCCGGAATTTCTTGCCGATGTCATGCACAGACAGAATTGCAATACAATCGAGGATTTCTATGCATCTATCGGTTACGGCGGAATACAGTTGTGGAGGATACTACCGAGAATAAAGGAAAATTATTTCAAGAAATACACAGTAAATGATAATGAGCCGATAGTTGTAATCAAGGACGAGATACCGAAGAAGAAGGTAAGCAGCGGAGTACGTGTTGCGGGACTTGATGACTGTCTGATAAAATATTCAAAGTGCTGCAATCCGCTTCCGGGTGATGACATCATAGGGTTTATCACGAGGGGATACGGTGTATCTATACACAAGAGGTCATGTTCCAATGTGCCGAAGGACATATCGAAATGTCCGGAGCCTGATAGGTGGGTTAATGCCGAGTGGGCGGATCACATAGCGAACGAAACGTTCAAGGCGACTCTGCGGATCAGTGCGACAGACAGGACCGGGCTGCTTGCGGACATTACGAATCAGTTATCGGCTATGCATTTATTTATACACAATCTCAATTCAAGGGAGAGTAAGAACGGCACGGCTATTGTTGAGATTAGTGTGACGGTAAACGGGATAAACCATTTAAAGACAGTAATAAGCAAATTGAGCGGAATTAACGGTATCGTATCTGTAGGCAGGAGTTGAAGTGTCGTGAAAGCCTCTTACGAGGCTTTCCGCAGGCAGAAAATTACTGTGATTAAACGGCAGTTTTAGGTCAAGCCTTTTTGCGGAGTGCCTCCGCTGTCAATCCAGGTGCCGTGCCGGCACTGTCCATTTGCGTTTTCGCTCACTACGTTCGCTCTGACTATTGTGGCAGTGAGTTTGTGTCCGCAATAGTAAGTTTACCTGTCGGAGTGTGGCAGAAAGTGTCGAGAGCGACTCTTACGAGCCGCTCCGCCATGAGAAAGTTATAACAATCAAAACGGCAGTTTTAGGTCAAGCCTTTTTTAAAAGGCTTGCGGATTCCAAAGGCAGAGCCTTTGGTCGCCGTCCGCAGACGGCGAAAGCCTAAGCGTGAGAAGAGCTCCGCAAGGGTGAATTGAAAAAACAGTCCGGCGGACTGTTTTTTCAAGAGGGACGCCCTGCGATAGAGGGCGTCCCTACTACCTGTTTGCAATATCTGACCTCGTCGCCTATGGCGACGACATACACACAATGAATGATATAAAAAGGCATTTTGTACAAAATGTGAAAACCTTATGGCGAGGTCGGCAAGGTAGATTTGCAGAAAAATTAAGTTTATATTGGGGATTGTATTAATATGAGAGCAGTTGTACAGAGGGTTACGCATTGCGATGTCAAGGTTGGCGAAAAAACAGTAGGGGAAATTGGTAACGGTATGCTGATACTCCTTGGTGTGAAAAAGGGCGATACCGAAGAGGAAGCGGAAAAACTCAGTGCCAAAATATCCGGACTTCGTATATTTACTGATGAAAATGATAAGATGAATCTGTCACTTGCCGATATCGGCGGTGAAATGCTCGTTGTGTCACAGTTCACGCTTTGTACGGACTGCCGCAGGGGCAGGCGACCCGATTTTGGAGAGGCAGCCGGAAAAGATGTTGCAGAGCCGTTGTATGAGTATTTTTGTGAGTGTATGAAGAAAAACGGTATTGATAAGGTGGAGAGTGGCATATTCGGAGCAGATATGAAAGTTTCTCTTTTGAATGATGGTCCTGTCACGCTGATAATTGATACGGATAATTTATCATAACACAATATATAAAAAATTACAGAATATACGGGGAGAATGATTATTGTGGTGAAAGTTGAAAAGTTTGAAAAATCATGTAATTGCTATTTTGTGACGGAGGATAGTACAGGGGTTTCCCTTGTGGCAGACCCCGGAGAGGGTTGTCCTCAGCTTGAAAAAAGAATAGAGGAATACGGTGCGGATAAGCTGAAGTATATTCTGCTTACCCATGGACATTATGACCATATAGCAAGTGTTGCGGCTATGAAAAGGAAATATCCGTATGTTAAGGTCGTAATAGGTGAAAAGGAAAAAAACTTTACATCAGATAAAATGCTAAATTTATCTATGTTTTCGGGTGTGACTGTTGAAAAATTCAGTGCTGATATACTTGTAAAGGACGGCACAAAATTGGATTTCGGAGAAGAAAAAATTGAGGTTATTGAAACCCCCGGACATACAGTCGGCGGTGTATGCTATCGTATAGGTAATGAATTGTTCACGGGTGATACACTTTTTTATGTGTCAATGGGAAGAACGGATTTTCCGACAGGTAACGCACAGCAGATTATGAAGTCACTGAAAATACTTGCAGAGCTTGACGGAAATCCGAATGTATATTGCGGACACGGGAATAGTACAACGCTTGAATTTGAAAGAAAAAATAATCCGTATATGAGGGATAGCTTATTATGATAGTTTATATAGATAACCATAACTTTCATTATGAAACAGAAAACCTTGTAAGACTGTTTTTTCCTAATGAAAAGATAAGCATAGAAAAGGAAATACCCAAGGATATAGTGCCGCCGTACATATATACATCAATGAGGACAGATGATAAAACAGTAAATGCACATATCAATGTAAGGGTAAATATGGGAGGGTTTGATAAAACTTCTGTAAAGGATATAAGCTTGTCATCCAAAAACTTTGAAAAAACAGCCGAAAGAGAAATGGCAGTTTGCCTTTACACTCTTTTGTCGGAGTTTACGGGTACAAAAAAACCGTGGGGTATTCTTACAGGTGTGCGTCCGATAAAGCTTTTTAGACGGCTTTCGGAGAAAAACGGAAGAGAATATGCGGAAGGTTATTTTAGAAATAAATTACTGGTATCGGACGAAAAAATAAGGCTCAGTGCATGGACGGAGGAAAATGAAAGGAAAATACTTGCCCTGAGTAAGCCCATGTCGGCAAGTCTGTATATATCAATACCCTTTTGCCCGTCAAGATGCTCGTACTGCTCCTTTATATCACAAACGGCGGATAAGGCAAAAAAGCTTATTGCTCCGTATTTTGAGCTGCTTTGCAGGGAGATTGAATATACTGCCGAAATAGTCAAAGAAAAAAAGCTTATACTCGAAAGCGTGTATATAGGCGGAGGGACTCCGACAACACTCAGTGCGGAGCAGATGTATATTCTGATAAAAACGGTAAGGGATAATTTTGATATGTCGGTATGTCGTGAATTTACCGTTGAGGCAGGCAGACCCGATACAATAGATGAGGAAAAGCTGAGGGCAATATCAGAGGGTAAGGTTGACAGGATAAGCATAAATCCGCAGACACTGAATGACAGTGTTCTTGAGGTTATAGGACGAAAGCATACATCAAAGCAGATTTACGATGCATTCGCTCTTGCAAGAAAAATCGGATTCGGTCATATAAATACGGACTTGATTGCAGGACTTCCGACAGATACTGCTGAAAGCTTTTCCAAAACGCTTGACGGGATATTCAGCCTTGATCCGGAAAGCATAACAGTACATACACTTGCACTTAAGCGTTCGTCAAGGCTTACTTTACAGGGACATTCCGTAAATGAGGACGGCTCTGCGGCAAAAATGCTTGCAATCTGTTCGGAAAGACTTCCCGAAAAGGGCTATGAACCTTATTACCTTTACAGGCAGAGCCGCATAGAGGGAGGACTTGAAAATACCGGCTGGTCCAAAAAAGGCTATGAGGGAATATACAATGTGTTTGTAATGGACGAAACGCATACAATACTCGGCTGCGGTGCCGGGGCGGTTACAAAGCTTAAAAATCCTTACGGAAATGAGCTTGAGAGAATATTTAACTACAAATATCCATACGAATATATAAGTGGGTTTGAAGAAATACTTAAAAGAAAAGAGCAGGTGAAAAACTATTATGACAGATTATCTTAACACCTACCGAAGATATGCCTATGATCTGGAGAGAATCAACTATGAGGCAAGGCATGAGCCTGAAAGACTGATTGAGCTTAATGAAAATCTTTTCAGAAGGGATCTGGGATTTATAGCGGACAGGCTTTTCGAGGCAAAGGAGAACAGACATATCGTGCTGCTTTCGGGCCCCTCAGGCAGCGGAAAGACAACCTGCGTGAAAAAGCTCGCAGATGAGCTTAAAAGGCATGATATTGATGTGATACAGATTTCAATGGACGATTTTTACCTCGGAGAGGATAAGGTCGAGAGGCTTCCCGACGGCAGACCTGATTTTGAATCGGTATCTGCACTTGACATACCGCTTATAAAAAAGACAATGAATGATCTTCTTACATTCGGGGAATGTATACTTCCCAAATACGATTTTACAAGAAGTATGCGTTCGGGAATTACAAGAAAGGTGAGTCTACAGAAAAACAGTGCGGTTATTATAGAGGGTATCCATGCACTGAACCCCGTTTTCAGCGAGGGTATGCCTGTCGAAAATGTGGTTAAGCTATATGTGAGCGTAAAGCAGGGAATAAAGGACGGAGAGGATTATATCCTCACAAACAGGGAGCTGAGGTTTATAAGAAGACTCGTTAGGGATCACAGCTACCGCAGGGTTGAACCTGAATATATGCTTTCAATGTGGGACAGCGTTGTGAGCGGCGAAAGAAAATATATAAGACCGTACAGATATACAAGCGACCTTACGGTTAATTCCATACACATATACGAGCCGTGCATAATGAAGGATATAGCACTTCCTCTGCTGTCGGAAATATCTCCGGATAATCCGCATATTGAATTTGCCGCACATCTTAAGGAATCCCTTGAAAGGTTTGAAAGTATTGATTCTTCCCTTATACCTAAAAACTCCCTTATAAGGGAATTTATAGGCGGAGGAAGCTATGAATATTGAAAAAATAAGAAAATATTTGTTTTTTGGTTGAAAATTCGTCAAAAATCCTTGAAGAACAGAAATAAAAATGTTATAATCTATTCATTATAAAATTTGTCAGCAAAGGAGATAAAAACCATGAGTATTTTTGAAGATGTACTTCTTAATGCAAGAAGTGCTGTGGATGCAGTCGGAAAAAAAGCAGGTAAGGTTATAGACGTGTCAAAGCTTAAGCTTGCCGCTGCGGATTTGAAGTCCGAGATTACACACAAATATCAGATTCTGGGCCGTGTGGTATTTGAAGAAAGTGCCACAAATAAGGATTATTCAAAGAATAAGGCAGAACTTATCGGAAAAATTGAGGAGCTCAGGTCAGAGCTTGATTCTGTCAATGAGCTTATTGCAAAGGCTTCAAACAAGAAAAAGTGTGCTTCATGCGGAACATATAATCCGAAAAATTCTCAGTTTTGCAGCAAATGCGGCGAAAAGCTTGTGAGTGATGAGGAAGAAAGAGTTCTTACCGATGATATGATAGATTTTACCGAGGACAACTTTGAGGATGACGAGCTTCTTTGAGGGTGATACCGTTTCCGAAAGGATGTGCTTAAGTGAAACAAAAGAATAATGGCAGAAAGTCGCAGTCGTTTTTGAAGGGTGCAATGATACTCGGCACAAGTATGGTTATCGTGCGTCTTATGGGCATGGTGTACAAGATACTCCTGTCAGCAATGTACGGCGGAGTCGGCACAGGTCTTTTCAATTCCGCCTATGCACTGTATAATCCTCTGTTTATGCTGTCAACTGCCGGCTTCCCAATAGCAATTTCAAGGACGGTATCTGAAAGCGTTACGAGGAAACGTTACAGAGATGTGCGTCAGATACATAAGCTTGCCGTGCCGATTTTTGTTGTTGCGGGTTTGCTTTGTTTTCTGATAATGGTTGTCGGAAGCTTCATATATGTTAATGTTATTAATGCACCAAATGCGATTTTCGGTCTTTTGTGCCTGTCGCCTACGATATTTTTCGGCTGTTTGCTGTCTATTTACCGTGGCTGCTTTGAGGGTATGAGAAATATGACCCCGACGGCAATATCGGAAATAATCGAGGCAGTGTGTAAGCTTTCTCTGGGATATACTGCGTCGTACATCACGATGCGGCTGTGTATGAATGAGTACTACAACAGCGGATATGTTCTCGGCATAAAATGTGCAAGTGAAACAGAGGCAAATGCCGCAGCAGTCCCGATTGCTATAGGTGCGGCAATAACAGGTATTTCTCTCGGTTCACTTTTTGCTTTTTTGTTCCTGTTTATAAAATACCGCAGAAACGGAGACGGAATAACGGCGGAGGAGCTGAGAAATTCGCCGCCGCCGATGAAAAACAGCGTTATAATACGCACACTTATACGCACAGCCGTTCCGATAGGTCTGAGCTCGGTTCTGATGAGCATTGCGGATATGGTGGATTCCACCCTTGTGCAAAGAAGGATTTACAGTATTATGGAAACAAATCCCGATGCACTTCTGAATGTTTACGGTTCGCTTATTCCCGACGATGTACTGTATGCGGGAGATACACATACCTATCTTTACGGCTGTTACGGTATTGCACTTACACTGATGATGCTTGTTACGGCTGTAACACAGGTGTTCGGCACGACGGCACTTCCGTCCGTTACGGCTGCTTGGGCAAGCGGTGATAAGTCAAAGCTTAAGCAAAGTGTGGAAACCGTGCTCAGGGTTACGGTTTTGGTGACCGTTCCGGCAGGAATAGGAATGTCCGTGCTTGCAGAGCCGCTGCTTTCGCTGATATACAGCAGCTCAAGTGTTGCAAATGAGGTTGAGATAGGCTCAAGGGTGCTTGCGGTTATGGGAATATCTGTTATATTTATTGCAACGAGCACACCTATATGCAGTATGCTGCAGGCTGTCGGAAGAATGGACATACCGCTGAAATTATTTGTGGTGGGTATGATATTGAAAATAGTTGTCAATTATGTTCTTGTGGGCATACCTGAAATTAATATTCAGGGAGCAAATGTCGGTTCCATTGTTTGCTACTGCTTCGTTACTGTTGCTGCGATGTTTGTGCTTTGCAGGGAAACGAAGATGGTACCCGATTTTGTTTCTATACTGGTTAAGCCGCTGATTGCAGCCGTGGTATGCGGAGTGAGTGCATATTTTTCCGAAATTCTATTTGATTTCTTCACGGTGCAGACCGTGGCAACAATTTGTGCCGTATTGACGGCGGTAGTTGTATACGTTGTCGTGCTGCTTTTAATCAGAGGAATAAAGCGGGAGGATATTTTGCAGATGCCCAAGGGAAATAAAATTGTAAAAATACTTGAAAAAAGAAGACTTATAAGGTAAAATAGTACTTGTACTTTTACCTTTCGGGAGAGTTATGGTAGAGTTTAACTTTAAGGAAAGATATAATACAGAGGATCTTATCGAAATAGTAAGACTGCTGCGTTCACCCGGAGGATGTCCGTGGGACAGGGAGCAGACGCACGAATCAATAAGGAAGGATTTTATTGAGGAGGTTTATGAGGCGGTTGAAGCAATTGACGAAAAGGATCCCGTGCATCTCCGTGAGGAGCTTGGAGATGTTTTGCTTCAGGTAGTTTTTCATACAGTGCTTGAAGAGGAAAACGGCGGATTTGTTTTTGATGATGTTACCGATGAAGTTTGCAGAAAGATGATAATACGTCACCCGCACGTTTTCGGAGAAGTCAAGGCAGACACAACGGAGCAGGTGCTTAAAAACTGGGACGAAATAAAGATGCGTACACATTCGCAGAAGAATGTTTCAGAGGCAATGGACGGAGTATCGAGGACTCTGCCGTCGCTTATGCGGGCGGAGAAGCTCAGCAGGAAAGCAAGGAAGTCAGGCTGTTCACGGAGTGCGGAGGGCATATTGGAGGATATGCAGGCTGCACTCGATGCTTTGAAGGTGATGTATGGCGGAGATAATGCAGACAGTTGTGGGAGGGAGCTTGGAAGGCTGTTGTTTTCTGCGGCGGAGTTGTCGGAGGTTATAGATTCCGACTGTGAGAGATTGCTGTATGATACCTGTGAGGAATTTATAAACAGCTTTAAGGAAAATGAGGCGGCTGAAAATTCCGAAGGGTGTTGATTATACAGGGCGGACTGTCCATGGCAGCGAGCCGAATGGAAAGAAATTTCTAAAATATTTTTAAAAACTGGAGGATTAAAAAATGAACAAATCTGAACTTATTGCAGCAGTTGCCGAAAAGGCAGGGATTTCAAAGAAGGATGCTGAAACAACTGTATCCTCACTTCTTGATGTTATTATTGAGAATGTTGCTAACGGAGAGGAGATCCGTATTGTAGGCTTCGGTACATTTGAACGTCGTGAGAGAAAGGAAAGAACCGGAAGCGACCCCCGCACAGGCGAGAAAATAACGATTGCAGCTTCAAAGGTACCCGCTTTCAAGCCCGGCAAATCCTTCAAGGAGGCCGTATCCGAAAATTGAGTTACGGCGAACAAACAGAAGTTTTAGATCAAGCCTTTTAAAAAAGACTTGCAGTTTACAAAGGCAAAGCCTTTGGTTGCCGTCTGCGGACGGCGAAATCCCTAAGCCTTCACGCTTAGGCAAGGGGTGAGTTGGAAAACGGTCCGCCGGACTCTTTTCCAAGAAGGGGTCGACCTGCAGGGGGGCGGCCCCTTGTTTTAAGGAGTTGAGAAAGATGAGATTAGATAAATATTTAAAGATAAGCCGATTGATAAAAAGACGAACCGTGGCAAATGAGGCCTGCGATGCAGGAAGAGTGAGCGTAAACGGTAAGCCGGCAAGAGCATCATACGATGTCAGGATAGGTGATGTGATAGAGGTAATGCTTGGTGCCAAATCCGTGAAGGTAAAAGTTGTGAGCATAAATGAATATGCTAAAAAGGACGAAGCAGGTCTTATGTACACCCTTTTGTCCTGATAATGACGGCTGTTGATACAGTATATGAATATTTTTAATTCTCTCTGCATAAAGATTATTATGATAAACTTTGCGGAGGGATTTTTTTGAATAATGATGAAAGACCCACTGTGGGGAAAAAACATAATTTGATTATGGAGGACAGGAAAATTCTCAGCGTGTCGGGAGTAGTTGATGTATCAGCTTTTGATGAGGAAAAAATTCAGCTTGTCACGGAAAACGGCGAGCTGACCGTCGGGGGATACAGTCTGCATATAAACAGGTTCAGTCAGGATACGGGAGAACTGAATCTTGACGGGGAAATTTGTTCGCTTGTGTATTCGGAAAACAAGCAGAATGACGGAGGATTTTTCTCTAAGCTTTTCAAATGAGGATGTGACCCTATGGAGCTTACAACCGATCAGCAGACAATCGCATTTTTATGGGCATTTCTGCTTGGAGCAATAATTGAATTGCTGTATACGGTACTTTGTGCAGTCAGAGTTGTCTCACCTCCGACGAGGCTTCAGCTTTTTTTAGGTGATGTTGTGTTTATGCTGATTGTTGCGATATTGAATACATTGTATGCGATATCCCAAACAGAGGGAAAGGTCAGGCTGTATGTGGCAGCGGCGGAGATTGCCGCCTATGCGCTGCTGTATTTTTCGGTAAGCAGGTATGCTATAAGAGGATTATCGTTTGTTATAAGAGTAACAGCGGATTTTTTTAAGCGTCTTTTTGGAATTATCCGACGCAGGGGCATGAAAATTATAAGGTTTATAAACGAAAAAAGCGGTTTTAAAAGATATTCTGAAAAAAATTAAAAAATGTAGTCGATTTTTCTTGCAAAGATACTATAGAATGTTGTATAATAAACATATCGGTTAATAATCAGATATAAGGATAGTGGTGTTTGATGCAGGCAAGGAAAGCAAAACGTACCAAAAGGGCGAAGCAGGGGAAGAATTATCTTCTTTATATATTGCTTGTTATAGTAACGCTGTATGTCTTGTATATGATTGTTGACCAACGGATCAAAATAAGTAATGCCAAGGAGGAGCTTGCAGGGGTTGAGGAGCAGATATTCACCCAGAAGCAGACGAATGCAGAACTTAAGAAAGTATCCGATGCAGTTAGGAGGAATGATGAGGACGCTTTTGAGGGTTATGTTGAGAAGATAGCAAGAGAAAAATTGGATTACGTTAAAAACGGTGAAGTTGTATTTATTAACATTGCCGGTGATTGAGAGGAGAAAGCATTTTCGGTATGAATTTTGAAGTTGG
>CANQLX010000049.1 GCA_947624835.1 uncultured Clostridia bacterium | reverse complement strand
AAACTGCTTTTACATATGAAAAATTATATCTCATTACATTGAAAGCCGAAACAGAATTTTCTTTTATTTTTTAAAAATGCATTGACACAAAAAATTGTATGTATTATAATATTGACATGATATTATTAAACAAATACTAACAGGTGATGAAAATGCAAGAGCTCAGAGATATAAACGGACTGACGGAAGAGGAATTTCTTGACACATACAGCCCGGGGGATTATGAAAGACCCGGTATAGCAGTGGATACGGTCATATTTACGGTTACTCAGACAAAGGAGTCTAATTATAGAAAACTTCCCGAAAAGGAACTAAAAATACTTCTCATAAAACGTGGGGGGCATCCGTATCTCGGTGCGTGGGCATTGCCGGGCGGATTTGTAACTCCTGATGAAACCACAGAACAGGCTGCAATTCGTGAGCTGAATGAGGAAACAGGGGTTGATAACATATATCTTGAGCAGCTTTATACGTTCAGTGATCCCGGTCGTGATCCGAGGATGTGGGTCATGAGCTGTTCATATCTTGCTCTTGTAGACAGCGAAAAGATTACTGTTGAAGCGGGAGATGATGCACGTCAGGCGGAATGGTTTACTGTGCGTGCCTCTACCGTTGAGGAAAGTATAAATGAGAGTGATAACGGATTTGAAAAAGTAACGGAACATAAGCTTGAACTGATTTGTGGAGAAATTATTCTTTCCGGAAAAGTAAGACATACAATTTTAAGAAATGACAAAGGTGCGAGAAATACCTATGAAATTACGGAGAATAACGGTATTGCATTTGACCATGTAAGAATAATCCTTTATGCCTTGGAAAGACTTAGGGGTAAGGTTAAATATACAGATATAGCACTCAATCTTATGCCTGAGTATTTCACGCTTACCGATCTGCAAAGGGTTTATGAAATAATACTCGGCAAGGAGCAAATTAAGGCGGCATTCAGGAGAAAATATTCCGTACTAACTGAGCCTACAGATAAAATGACATCTGATGCAGGACACAGACCATCAAGGCTCTATCGCAGAAAATGGCTTACAGACTGATTATTATGCAGGGATAAAAGTGGTGAACAAATATGAAAATACTTATCGTTGAGGATGAAAAGGGACTTGCCGAAGCACTCGGAGAAATTCTCAGGAGAGAGGGATATTCCGCCGAGCTTGCATTTGACGGAAAAAGCGGGCTTGAAAAGGTGATGACAGGGAAATATGATTGTATGATACTTGATATAATGCTGCCGCTTATGAACGGACTTGATGTTCTGAGTTATATCAGGGTAAAGGAAATGGATATACCCGTACTTCTTCTGACAGCAAAATCCGAGGTCGAGGATAAGATAAACGGACTCGACTGCGGAGCGGATGACTACCTTACCAAGCCGTTTGAAACAGGAGAGCTTCTTGCAAGAATAAGGGCAATAGCCAGACGGATAAACCAGGTACCGGATATAAATCCGAAATTCGGCGATATTACCCTTGAACTCAGGAAGTTTGAGCTTATATGCGGAAGTAATACTGTAGTTCTCGGAAGAAGGGAGTTCCGTATGATGGAGCTTCTTATATCAAGCACGGGACATATAGTAACTAAGGAAAGCTTTGTTAATGAGATATGGGAAAGCTCTGACGAAAGTGCATATAATAATGTGGAGGTTTATATTTCCTTTCTGAGAAAGAAATTGCATCTTATACATTCAAGGGTTCAGATTAAGACACGCAGAGGATTGGGCTACTGTCTTGAGGTGTCATAATTATGATAAGAAAGCTTCAGCAAAAAATAGTAATTATAATAACAACCCTTCTTACAATTCTGTTAATTGTTGTCATGCTTGCTATTAATATAGTTTCACAGGTTAATAATAAAAATAAAATACAACGCTCTCTTGAAAGACTTGCAGAAAAAAACGGTGTAGGTATCGGGACAGGCTATGATCCGTACCATGACCCGGATTACATATATTCCGACAGCTTTGCCGTAAAAATCGGAACAGACGGAAGTGTGGAAATAACAATAAACAGGAATACGGAGGTCAACGAAAAGGTACTTATCGAATATGCAAATCAGGCCTTTTCATCGAACAAAGACAGCGGATATATCGGAAACTATGCATATCTTATCAAGGAAAAGGTATACGGTGTTATAGTGGTTTTTACAGATGTCAGCACAATAATGCAGCAGAATACCAGCCTTTTTATAAATACTCTGATAATCGGCGGTATTTCCGTACTCCTGTTTTTCGGACTTTCTGTTTGCCTGTCCTTCTGGCTTGTGCGTCCCGTAAGGGTAACATTTGAAAAGCAAAAGCTGTTTATATCAAATGCGAGTCATGAGTTGAAAACACCGATTGCCGTTATAAATGCTAATGCAGATGTTCTTGAAGCGGAAATAGGACAGAATAAATGGCTGTCATATATTAAAAGTGACTCAGCAAGGCTAAATGAACTCGTTAATGAGTTGCTTTCTCTTGCAAGACTTGAAGACAAAAGCGGACATAAGCTTGTATTTGAGGAATTTAATCTTTCAGAGTTGATTTTACAGACAGCTCTGCCGTTTGAAAGCCGTATGTTTGAATCAGGGAAAAAATATGAAACAGATATACAACCCGATGTTACATACAGGGGGGATATAAGCTCCATAAGGCATATTCTCACGATACTTATAGATAATGCGATAAAATATTCCGATGAGAACGGGGAAATAAGTGTAAAGCTGTATACCCGTTCAAACAAGAAAATTATTGAGGTATATAATACGGGTATGGGTATTCCAAAAGATAAGCTTGATAAAGTATTTGAGCGTTTTTACCGTGTTGACGAGGCAAGGAACAGCGAAAGCGGCGGATACGGATTGGGTTTGTCCATAGCAAACGAGATTGTCAAAAGACATAAGGGAAATATTTCCGTGCAGAGCGAATACGGAAAATGGGCAAAGTTTATTGTTGAATTATGATTAGTGTTTGACATAGCGTGCTGAAAGATTTATTATTAATATAGATGTAATATTTAGATGTAATATTGGGTATTGGTGTAAAAAATTAATTTATAAGAGGGAGGAGTTTTTATGAGATGTCCGTACTGCGGCTGTGAGGACAGTAGGGTTGTTGATTCCCGACCGACTGATGATGGTGAAAGAATAAGAAGGCGGCGGGAGTGTTTCAACTGTATGAAACGCTTTACAACGTACGAAATAGTGGAATCCACACCTATGATGGTAATAAAAAGGGATAATTCAAGAGAACCGTTCAGCCGTGAGAAGCTTTCAAACGGTATTTTGCGTGCCTGTGAAAAAAGACCTGTATCTGTTGAGGAAATCGAGGCAGTTATTGATAAGGTTGAAATAAAGGTGTACAGCAACGTTGACAGGGAAATACCGTCCTCCACGGTGGGAGAATATGCAATGGAATGTCTGAAGGATCTTGATGAGGTTGCGTATGTCCGTTTTGCTTCTGTATATAAACAGTTTAAGGATATACATTCCTTCATGGAGGAGCTTCAGAGGCTTCTTGATGAAAAGTGAAATATTAAAGTATGGGAAGGATGGCGGAAAATATGATTATTGACACCCATGTGCATATAGGGAAGATGTTTGAGTTTGATATGAAGAAGGAAGAGGTTCTTTATTCAATGGAGAGATACGGCATAGATTACAGTATTGTTTCCGATTGCCGTGCAGCCGAGTTCGATGGTGAGCTGAATCCCATACCGCCTGAGGAGCAGTTTTCTCAGCTTGAATGTGCAAGGGGGGCAGTGGATTTTGCAAAGCAGTATCCCGATAGAATAGGTGCTGCCCTTTGGCTTAAGCCGTTTGGGGAATGTGCTGACAGGGTTCTTTATGATTTTATAGAGGAAAACAGAAAATATATCAAAGCACTGAAATTTCACCCTTATAATTCCGATTATCCGTTTGACGGCAAAAAAATGGAAGGATATATGGAGCTTGCACGACATTTTTCCTTGCCGGTTGTATCACATACCGGAGGCTCGGATGCTGCGTCCTGCAAACGTGTGTATAATATGGCAAAACGGCATCCGGATATTAATTTCGTTATGATGCATATGGGGCTTGGAACGGACAACAGTGAGGCTATTGAGCTTATTGGAAGGCTTCCTAATCTGTATGGGGATACGGCATGGGTTCCTGTTGAAAGCACAGTAAAATTTATCAATGAGGTTAATGATGACAGGATAATGTTCGGTAGTGATAACCCTATAGACGGTAAGGATACATATTCTGAAAACAGGATGGGTCAGCCATCCATGTACCTGCCGTATTTTAATGAGCTTAAGGATCTCATTTCCGAAGACTCCTATAAAAAGCTTATGTATTTGAATGCCAAAAGACTTTTTAAACTGTGAAATATATAAAAATGGATAAAAAACTGTTGCCAAAATAAAATCATGTGATAAAATAGTAGAGGGATATATTTATTTGTTTTCGGGGGATTGAAGATGTGGGAGGCAATAAGCTCGCTCTATAATTCAATAGTTGCCGTTTTGATGGTTTTTAAGGCAACTGATGTACTCGATATAATTATAGTTGCGTTTATTATATACAGCCTTATAAAAATCATGCGTGAAACGAGGGCTGAACAGCTTGTTAAGGGTATAGTTATCCTGTTGGTTGCGTTTGCCCTTTCAAGTATTTTTAATTTAAAGATGCTTAATTCGTTGTTTACATCGTTTTTTCAGTTTTCAGTGCTTGCAGTGCTTATTGTATTTCAGCCTGAACTGCGAAGTGCACTTGAGCATATCGGAAGGAGCAAGATTGGAAAATACTGGAACGGTATTTCCCCTTCAAATGTGGAAGAGGGATATCTTAAGCAGGTTCGGAAATGTATAAACTGTGTAGTTGAGGTTGCAAATGATTTTCAGAAATCAAAGACAGGTGCATTGATTGTATTTGAAAGACAGACAAAGCTCGGAGAGATTATTGATACAGGTACGATTATTGATGCGGAGCCGTCTGTTCAGATGATAGGAAATATATTTTTCAATAAAGCACCACTGCACGACGGAGCGATGATAGTGCGTGACGGAAAGGTTCATGCCGCAGGCTGTATTTTGCCTCTTACTAAGAATAACGATATAAGTGCGGATCTCGGAACAAGACACCGTGCGGCACTTGGAATAAGCGAAAACAGTGATGCTGTGGTGGTCGTTGTTTCGGAGGAAACGGGGACCATATCGGTTGCGAAAAACGGTATTTTTACAAGGAACTATACACGTGAAACATTAAGTACCGCCCTTGAGGCGGAGCTTATACCTGCGGAAACGGAAAAGTCAGACAGGATACCTATTTTCAACAGCATAATGAAGGGGAGAAAAAATGAAAGAGAAAAAAAATAAATTCAAATTCGGCAAGCTCCTCTACAATGATAAATTTGTTATGTTTTTTTCCGTTATACTCGCTTTTGGCATATGGTTAAACGTTTCGCTGACATCTCAGGAAACAAGATCCATTGCAGTGACGGATATACCCATTACAATGCCTGAGCTTGGAAATGATCTGAAATTTTTCGGAGTAGACGGTCAGACAGCAGAGGTAAGGATATCGGGAAACTCGCTTGTGGTTGCAAGCATCACGAGCAGCGATATGTATATAACAGCATCGGATACAAGTGCAATAACGAAGCCGGGAACATATACAGTAAATCTTGTCCCGAAAAAGGGCAGTATCAAGAATGATTATAATTTTGATTCAACAGTAAGACCCTCCTCAATAGAAGTGTATGTGGACAGATATGCCGAAAAAGAAATAAGCATTACGGATAAGATTGATGTTAGCTCTGTTGGGGACGATAATTATGCGGCAACAACCACACTTGCAAAGCAGACGGTTACAGTTAAGGGTGCGGAAAGCATAATAAACAGTATAGCAGAGGCGGATGCTGAATACAGCTTTACGGATCCGATAACGGAAACCCAGACAGTAGAGGCGGATATTGTTTTGCGTGATGCAGCCGGCAATCAGATTCCGCTTAATTATATAACATTGGACAGTACGACGGTAAGTGCGACTGTGCCTATACTGACGATAAAAACGGTAAATATAGTGCCGAATATTGTCAATACACCGGATTCGTTTGTATATGACAGCAACTGTATTAATGTTGAACCTTCCTCAATACAGATAGCCGTACCGAGAGATGTAACGGACGATGTTTCATTCATAAGCACATCGGAAATAGATATATCAAAAATCAGTCCGACCGACAACAAGATAAATGTTGAACTTGATATACCTTCGGGAATAAGAAATCTAAATCAGGTAACGTCGGTTGATGTGACATTTGATTCAAGTCAGCTTACGACAAAAAAGATAAGGCTTAAGTCATTCAATGTTATAAACGAAAGTGAAAACCGAAAGACATCGGTTTCAACAAAATCTATAGATATTTCCATTGTCGGGCTAAAAAATCAGCTAAGCTCCCTGACGGCTGAGAATATAACGGCAGTGGTTGATATGTCAACAAAGGTAAGCTTTTCGGGATACGGAAGTGTTACTCTTAAAATAAACATTAACAGTAAATTCCCGTTCTGTTGGGCTTATGGGGATTATGAGGTTGATGTTAATGTAGAGGATACATCAAAAAATTCCAACACCGGTTCTTAGCATACCTCCAGTCAATCGAAAAACAGAATACAAAAAATACAGAGATGCTGTAGCGGACAGATAGCCCGGTACAGCATCTCTCTTTTTGTTCTGCGGGTGGTTTTGATTATGTGTAATTTATATATAATGACCTGTTTTTACAAATTATACATATGATTTGTTTTATTATAGCAGTACAGAGCAACATTCGGTTACTTTGATATTTTGAGGAAAGGAGCTTTGATATGATACCGAAAACAAAGTTTGACGGAAATGAGCTTACGATTTACCTTTCGGGGGATATCGACCATCATACTGCAAGAAAAATCCGTGAAGTGACAGATGCACTTATTCAGGAAAAAAAACCCTCACGCCTTCTCCTGAATTTTTCGGCAGTGAGCTTTATGGACAGCTCAGGGATAGGTCTTATAATGGGAAGATACCGGATGATGCTGCTTTTCGGAGGGAGCGTCAAGGTGGTGAGTATTCCCGAAAATCTCAGGAGGATCATGGAATTATCAGGACTTGGCAGTCTTAATGTTTTGGAAAGAAGTGGTGAATTGAGTGAAAGTGTTAAATGAAATGACAGTAACCTTTGAAAGCCGTTCGTCAAATGAGGCGTTTGCTCGTTCGTCTGTGGCGGCATTCATAGCACAGCTTGACCCGACAGTAGGTGAGCTTAACGATATCCGTACAGCAGTTTCCGAGGCTGTAACAAATTGTGTTGTCCATGCGTATAAGGATACAATAGGAAAAATTACGATAAATGTACGCCTTACCGATAATAACAGTGCAATTATAAAAATAAAGGATAAGGGCTGCGGAATAGAGGATATAGAAAAGGCTATGGAGCCGCTGTATACAACAGCCCCCGAGGAAGAAAGGGCAGGACTCGGTTTTGCCGTTATGCAAAGCTTTTCCGACAGTGTCAGGGTACGTTCTGCACCCGGAAAGGGAACAAGTATAACATTGACAAAAAAGCTGAGACTGAGGGTCGCAAATGTCTGAGCGTGAAACTACAGTCAGCCGGAACCTCGGACTGGTTCATGCCTGTGCAGGTAGATTCAGAGGGCGGGGGATAGAATATGACGATCTGTATCAGGCAGGCTGTATAGGCCTTATAAAGGCTGCAGATAATTTTGATCCGACACTTGGATTTAAGTTTTCTACCTATGCCGTACCTGTAATAATCGGGGAAATAAAAAGGATGTTCCGTGACGGCGGTGCTGTTAAGGTGTCAAGAAGCCTAAAGGAATTGGGTATGAAAATTAACAGGGAAACTGACAGCTTTCTAAAGCAGTATGGCAGGGAACCGACTGTAAGCGAGCTATCGGAAAGACTCGGTGCATCCGTCGAGCAGATAACAGAAGCAATTTCGGCAACCGCACCTCCTATATCACTGACAGTATCAAACGATGACGGGGAAAGTCAGACGGATATCCCTACCGATGCACCGGACGAGAAAATAACCGAGATTATGTCGCTGAGAACCGAGCTTGACAGACTCGGCGAGGAAGACAGAAACCTTATTGATCTCAGATTTTATAAACATAAGACTCAGTCCGAAACGGCTAAGCTGTTGGGAATGACTCAGGTGCAGGTGTCAAGAAGGGAAAGAAAGGTACTTATTTATCTTAGAGAAAGACTGATATAAATGTGTTTTTAATTTTTAGGTCATATTAATCCTTTTTCGGGAATATAAATTCATAGAAATTAAAAAGTAGGAGAGGATCATCTATGGAATATTCGCTTAAAAAGGAGAACTGCTCCGTATGCGAGACTATCCTCCAGTCAAACTCGGAGCAGCCCGTTGATCTTGATTTCAGCCTTCCCGATTATTGTCCCGATATAGAAAGAATACTTAAATGCCGTATGTGTCCGAGCATTACATCAAAGAGCATAACAGGAAACAGACTTGATGTTGACGGTGTTACCGTTATAAGACTGTATTATCTTGATTCCAAAAAACAGGCTATACGCTGCTGTGAGCATAGCAGTCCGTTTGCCTGTTCTTTCGAGCTTAAAACAACATCATCGGATATGGCGGCAAATGTACGTGTTAAAACGGAATATCTTAATTGCCGTGCCGTGAGCCCAAGAAGACTTGATATACATGGTGCATTTACGGTTTCGGCAGCAGTTTATTCAAAGGGCAATCAGGAATACTGCACCGATATTGAGGGTGAGGATATTCAGCAAAGAAAACGTGAGGAGACGGTAAGTAATCTTTGCGGAATAGGACAGCAGCAATTCTCAGTAAGCGAGGTTCTTGATATAGGTCAGGGAAAACCATCGCCGGAAAGTATTCTCCGCTCCGAGCTTAATATTAATCTTGATGAAAGCCGTGCTATTGAGGATAAGCTGATGCTTAAGGGCGAAGCAGTACTGCGTGTTCTGTATGTTACCGATATAGAAACGGGAACACAGGATTTTATGTCGTTCAATATTCCGTTCAGTCAGGTAATAGATGTTCCGGGAATTACCGAAAATACTGTGAACGATGTTTCTGTGGACATTATGAGCACAGATGTATCCCTCAAATCCGAATTTGATGCAAACAGTACACTTATAACTCTTGATGCCCGTCTGTCTGCACTTGTTTTTGCATACGAGCCTATGACTTTGGATCTTATAGAGGACACATATTCCACAGCCTATGAGCTGGAGCTTGAATGTAAAAATGTTCCTGTTAGAAAGCTTATAGCAAATACGGATATGAAAACCTCGGTTAAGGAGGAAATAAATACAGGCGACAGCGGTATTACCAAGGTTATAGATCTTTGGTGTGATAGTATCAATTATATGACTGCGGTTGAGAATAATTTACTCAGCGTCCGTGGCAAGCTTAACTGCTGTATGCTTGCACTCGATAAGGACAGCATACCTTTCTGTGCAGAAAAGGCGGTGGATTTTTCACTCACTCCGGATATGGCGGAATGTCCTCAGAGTGTTACAGCAAATACAAACGTAACTGTCCCGAATATTGGCTTCCGCATAACAGGTGATAACACAGTAGAAATAAAAGCCGACCTGAATATGAGATGCTCTGTATATGAAAGCACAACACGAAGATGTATAACCTCGGCAAATGCACTTGAGGACAGAATGAGAAAAAAAGACAGCACAGCGGCTCTTACGCTGTATTATGCGGATGAGGGTGAAAGTCTTTGGAATATTGCACAGCTTTACTGTACATCTGTCGAGGCTATACAGCTTGAAAATAATATTACGGATGATGTCATACAGGCTCGTGGAATGGTTTTGATACCGATGTAGGGGGAGGACGCATTATGGAAGAAAGAAATATTTACAGGGATATTGCTAAGCGAACAGGCGGTGATATCTATTTGGGAATAGTGGGTCCTGTCCGAACGGGTAAATCGACCTTTATAAAGCGATTTATGGATACGCTTGTAATACCGAATATTGAGGACGAAGTACGCAAGGAAAGGGCCACGGATGAGCTTCCCCAGTCATCTGCCGGAAGAACTATCATGACGACCGAGCCTAAATTCATACCGGAGGATGCGGTTGAAGTAAAGCTTGATGGTGTATCAAGCTTCCGTGTAAGGATGATAGACTGCGTGGGATATATAGTACCCAGTGCACTTGGTTATATTGAGGACGAAGCACCGAGAATGGTCAAGACTCCTTGGTTTGAGGATGCAATACCTTTCAATATGGCTGCTGAAATAGGAACAAAAAAGGTTATTACCGACCATTCAACAATAGGTCTTGTAATAACCACGGACGGCTCCATAAGCGATATAGAAAGAAGTGAATATGAGGAGGCGGAGGAAAGGGTAATAAATGAGCTTAAGGAGATAGATAAGCCGTTTATTGTTCTGCTCAACAGTACGGATCCTACTTCCATGCAGACAAGAAATCTTGCCGAAAATCTCAGTGACAAATACGGTGTTCACGTAGAGCCTGTAAGCTGTATGGATCTTGACGAAATGGAAATAAAGAGAATACTTGCGAGGATACTTTTTGAATTTCCCGTCAAGGAAATCAAGGTTGATATGCCAAAGTGGGTATCGTCACTTGAAAAGGAGCATTGGCTCAGAAGTGCGGTATTCAACACAATACAGACAGCGGCAGGCGGAGCCGGAAAAATCCGTGAGGTAGCAGATTTTGCGGATAAAATTAAGGAATGTGAGTATGTTCTTATGGCGGAAACAAGTGCAGTTGACCTCGGCTCAGGAAGAGCAAGAATGAGGGTAGAGCTTGATCCGACACTGTTTTATAAGGTATTGGGCGAAAAAACAGGTCTTGATATAAACGACGAGGGCGGCTTGCTTGACGCAATGATGGAGCTTTCGCAGATGAAAAAGGAGTTTGAAAAGGTACGTCAGGCTTATAATGATGTTAATGAAACCGGTTATGGTATAGTTATGCCGTCAATGGAGGAGCTTTCTCTTGAGGAGCCGGAAATTATCAAGCAGGGCGGTCGTTATGGCATAAGGCTCAGGGCGAATGCTCCGAGTGTACACATGATGAAAACGACTATAAAGACTGAAATAACACCTATTGTCGGTTCCGAACAGCAATCTGAGGAGCTTGTAGAGTATCTTCTCAGAGAATTTGAGGAAGATCCGCTTAAGATATGGGAATCAAATCTTTTTGGAAAATCTTTGCATGAGCTTGTCAATGAGGGACTTCACAATAAGCTTTACCGTATGCCCTCGGATGCACGCAACAAGGTAAAGGAAACCATTGAAAGAATAATCAACGATGGATGTAACGGACTTATATGTATTATCCTATAAATATAAAAATGAGCGGCTGCAAATTAACACCTTGCTGCCGCTCATATTTTGTGGTATGAATGGATAATGAATCCACACCTTACGCCTGTCATTTGGCAAGTATGCTGTTTCCTTTGGAGTCTATTGCAACAATAGCCGGAAAATCCTCAACATAAAAACGATATATTGCCTCAGTTCCGAGATCCTCATACGCGAGGGTTTCGATTTTTTTTATACTCCTTGAGATAAGCGCTGCCGCACCTCCTATTGCTGCAAAATATACTACACCATTCTTTTTCATGGACTCAATAACCTCATTACTTCTCGCACCCTTTCCTATCATGCCCTTTAAACCTCTGTCAAGCAGGGCAGGTGTGTACTTATCCATTCGATAGCTTGAGGTCGGTCCTGCCGGTCCTACAGCATGACCGGGTTTTGCCGGAGCCGGTCCTACATAATATATTACTTCTCCACTGATATCAACGGGTAAAGGTTTTCCCTGTTCGATAAGCTCAAAAAGCCTTTTGTGTGCGGCATCTCTGCCCGTGAGCATTGAGCCTGTTATAAGTACGCTGTCGCCTGCGTGAAGTTCGGCGATAGTTTCATCTGTAAGCGGTAATGTGATTTTATTAGTCATTTCTTTCCTCCTGATTTTTTATAAACATTGTAATAATTATATTCTGTCGAATAATATTCCATAAAATAGAATCATATTCTGTCTCATTGTGTTTTACCTCTTTACGTTTTGAATAAACCGTCAAAACAGTTTTCCCATATCATATTTCTGTCTCCTTATGCCTTGCCGCATGACAGCATATATTTACGGCAACGGGCATACCTGCGATGTGTGTCGGGAAATATTCTATGTTTACACCGAGGGCGGTATTATTTCCGCCGAGTCCTGCCGGACCGAAGCCCATTTTATTTATTTCTGAAAGAAGCTCCTCTTCAAGCTCAGCGTATCTTTTGTTCGGATTAGACGTATCTATCGGTCTAAGAGTTGCTTTTTTTGCAAGCATAGCCGCTTTTTCAAATGTTCCGCCTATTCCTATGCCGACAACTATCGGTGGACACGGATTAGGTCCTGCGTACCTTACCGTATCAAGAATAAAACTCTTTACTCCGTCGATACCTGCCGAGGGAGTCAGCATTTTTACAGCAGACATATTTTCACTCCCGAAGCCCTTGCAGCCTGCAAGTATTTTTATCTTATCACCGGGGACTATTGTTGTATATATTATTGCCGGAGTATTATCCTTTGTGTTTACTCTGTCAAAAATCGGGTCGTCTACCACGGATTTGCGTAGATATCCGTCTATGTATGCTCTCCTTACCCCTTCCTGAACAGCCTCCTCAAAGCTGCCGTTTTCAATGATGACCCTTTCTCCGTATTCAACAAACAGAACAGCCATTCCGGTATCCTGACAAATCGGAACTTCCTCGTCTGCGGCAATTTTATTGTTTTCAATAAGCTGTGCAAGAACATTCTTGCCTATTGGACTGTATTCAGTATTTTCTGCGTTTTTCAGTGCATCAAGAATATCTTCACCAATGTGATAATTCATTTCCATATAAAGCTTCTTTACCGCATCGGTAATTATGTCTGCATTAATTTTTCTAATTTCCATTTTTCGGGAAATCTCCCTTCACCTCAAATTTTTTACATTTTTATATATTAATTATAAAATAATACACTGTTTTTTTCAATGCTTTAATTTTTAATTAGACTTATATTCTTAAAAATTAATAAAAATAAGTTAAAATATACATAACTAATAAAAGAAAACTAAGTGTTTTACACAAAAAAACTATGTTGTAAAATGATAATCTTGACACAATGTTTAATAAGTATTACAATACATATTAACAGAGTGTTAATTTACGATTAAATTTTTATTATAATTTTGGGAGTGTAACTATGGCAGGCGAAAGAATACAACTGCTTGAAGAAAAAAATATACATCTTTGGTTTGGAGGCTCACCTGTTGTCCTTTGTACAATGAAGCTTGAACTCGATAAAAAAATCGGTGCGATTTTTGCATACAGTAAGATGTTGAATGTTCAACCAGAACATATAAGGGAAGTGGTTTTTGACCTTATATGTTATGATTCGGTAAGGCTTATTGTTAATACCATTGAGAATTGTAAATATACCGGTATGGACATACCAAGGAACGGTGTTTTCGGAATGGATATTCCGATAAGAGTCAGAAACCCCAGCACAAGAAATATTGAATTTGTTATTAAGTCCGTAACAACTACAAGCGGTGAAACATGGGAAAATAAGGACGGCATAAGATTTAATATGAGCCTTGAACAAAAAAGTCTTTTCAATGTTCAGGGAGATCTCAACAGACAGTTTATAGATAATTGTATGCGTGACGGTGTTGACCATACGAGGATGATTTTTCAGCCGGTATTCAATGATTCATATTGGCTTTGTGCCTGCGGTGCTTTGAATTGGGAGGACGAAACGGTCTGCTGTGAATGTCATGTTCAGAAGAAATGGCTGTTTGATAATATTCAGAGCGAGCTTTTGAAAAGTCAGGACGAGGAGCGTAGGGCTGCCGCAGCAAGAATAAGAACAGAGGCTGAAGCTAGAAACAGACTCGACAGGGAACATAATAAGGAAACATTTGAGAAAAGAAAGGCGGAATATGAAAATCAGCTTAAGAAACAGAAAAAACGACAAAAAGAAAAAAAATTCATGCTGATTTTAATTTTAGTTTTTTTTATAGCCGGTGGAGGGTTCATGTTTTTCAAATATGCATTGCCGTATATAAACTATCAGGATGCACTTGCAAGTATGAACCGGGGAGAGTATGATGCTGCAATAGAAAAATTCGATAGTATGGATGGTTATCTTGACAGTGCCGAACAAAAGACGGAATGTGTGTACAAAAAGGGAATAGACAACTTTTATGCAAGAAATTATGCGGAAGCAGCAGATATTTTCTTAGGAATAGAGGATTATAAGGACTCGGAAAAAATGTATATTGATTCATTAGTCGGAATAGCAGATGGATATTTCAATCAGGAGGAATATTTCGACGCATTTGATATGTATACTAAGGCAGGGTTTGACTATAATACAAATGATAATGCAAAACTATGTGCTAAGGAACTGTATAAGACGGCATTGAATAATCTTGAAAATAATCATCTTAGAGATGCCTATGATGAATTTACGGAACTTGGAGATTATGAAAAAAGCAAGGAGTATGCGATGGAATGTCAGTACCGTCTTGCAAAGAGATCCTATGAAAGAGGAGAGTACAGAATTGCAATTGACACCTATACAGTTCTTAAGGGATATAAGGATGTAGATAAAATTCTTGAGAAGGTTAAGAATCTTATTGTAGTTTTAAGTGCTGCATCTGATGAAAATACACCTGCGGTTTGGGACGTTACCGACGGAGTATGCCCTATATGCAAAAGTAAGGCACAGTATGTGCTCGAGTTTTATCAAAAAGGAAAGTATAGGTTTGAAGTTGTTTGCGAAAATAATTGTGAGAATGAAGAAATGAAAGGTAAATTTAAAATCGAGAACAACAAGTTCTATTTATCCAATTATGTCCAAGGTATTCTTATATGGAAAGAGGTAGCAGATATAAAAAGTATAAAAACAAATTCTCAGGGCATTGACGGAAAGAATACTGTTATCGTTATGACTGACCCTCTGAATACAAATAACAAAAAGACTATTACATTATATGGAAATAATATTTCCGATGGTACTATTTCGATTGCTTAATTTCAACAACGGCTATCGGTGACGTAAACATTAAAACGGGTGACCTTGCAGTCACCCGTTTTAATGTTTACCCGGAATGGGTAGTAACTCAGTAGTGGAAATCTGATACATACTTGGTGGTAGAAAATGTTAGCTTAGGGTAGGGTGTGTACAGTGAGGTGGAATTTGAAGTAAGACCATGGCAAGTTCTCGGTCAGATGAACAAAATCACATAATCGAGTGTAGCGAACGGTACGAAAAGTGGTGTGAGAGGTTGGCACTCAATTAATGAGTAGCTCTATGCTCGATTGTTATGGAATATATGATTTGTATAAAAAAACAGAAGGGAAGGAAAAAATTAAATACAATTTGTAGAAACGAAAAAAAGTAGTTGACAAAGAGGAGTAGGTGTGGTAATATAAATAAGCTGTCGCACGA
>CANQLX010000048.1 GCA_947624835.1 uncultured Clostridia bacterium | reverse complement strand
TATCGGATTGGTGAAATAATTTAGCACGATATCAATTTGGGCTCGGATTACTTTGTTTTATTCAGTGTTTCCTTAGAATATCCTTGGCATAACCGTTTTTATTATTTTATTATGCTCTCTCCGTCCATTTCCTCGGGCTTGGGAAGACCGAGAAGCTTGAGCATAGTCGGTGCTATATCCGCAAGTCTGCCGCCGTCACGCAGCTCACAGGGGTGATTGACAACAGCAAACGGAACAAGGTTTGTTGTATGTGCGGTAAACGGCTCACCGTTCTCATCAAGCATTTTATCCGCATTACCATGGTCGGCTGTAATAAGTGCTATACCGTCCATTTTCTTTATAGCCTTGATAACCTGTCCGACACAATCGTCAACAGCCTCAACAGCCTTAACAGCAGCCTCAAATACACCCGTATGTCCTACCATGTCGCAGTTTGCAAAATTGAGTATGATAACATCATATTTGCCGCTTTCTATTCTCTCAACAACATTTTTTGTTACCTCATATGCACTCATCTCAGGCTTGAGGTCAAAGGTTGCAACCTCCGGTGAGGGAACAAGACATCTGTCCTCACCCTCGCTTACGGTCTCAACTCCTCCGTTGAAGAAAAATGTAACATGGGCATATTTTTCGGTTTCGGCAATTCTGAGCTGAGTAAGACCCTTTTTGGAGATATATTCACCAAATGTATTAACAAGACTCTGCGGCTTGAATGCGACCTCAACATTCGGCATTGTTGCGTCATACTGAGTCATACACACATAAGTGAGCGGGAGCATACCGTTTCTTCTCTCAAAGCCCTTAAAATCCGGGTCAACAAGCGTACGGGTTATCTGTCTTGCTCTGTCCGGACGGAAATTATAGAATATTACAGAATCTCCGCTTTTTATTTCGGCACCCTCTATACATACAGTCGGAAGAACAAATTCATCCGTTACACCGTTTGCGTAGGACTTCTCCACTGCCTCAACGGCACTATCGGCTTTTTCACCCTCTCCATAAACAAGAGCAGCATAAGCCTTTTCAACTCTCTCCCAGTTATTATCACGATCCATAGCATAATAACGACCTGATACAGTGGCGATTTTGCCTACACCTATTTCCACAAGCTTTTTCTGACAAGCTTCAACATAATCCTTAGCACTTGAAGGCGGAACATCACGTCCGTCAAGGAACGCATGGATATATACATTCTTAACACCCATTGTTTTAGCCATTTCAACCAAGCCATAAAGATGATTTATATGGCTGTGGACTCCGCCCGGTGAAAGGAGTCCCATGAGATGGAGTGCCTTTCCGTCCTCTGCTGCATTTTTCATTGCTCCGACAAGGGCATCATTTTTAAGAACATCTCCGTCCTTAATGGATTTTGTTATTCTCGAAAGCTCCTGATAGACAACACGTCCTGCACCGATATTTGTATGACCTACCTCACTATTTCCCATCTGACCGTCGGGAAGTCCCACATCCATACCGGATGCAGCTATAAGGCACCACGGATTAGTTGAAAAAAGATGCTCCAGATTAGGCTTTTTGGCAGTACGGATAGCATTACCGTAATTTGTACCTATACCAAAGCCGTCAAGAATCATAAGAATCAAAGGTTTTTTCATTTCAATACCCCATTTGCATAATATATTTGCCGCCCCCGGTTGGGCAGTATCACTCGGCATCCGTATTATTTGCTTGCTTCCTCAAGAAGTACGCCGAAATCGGCAGCCTTAAGTGAAGCACCGCCTATAAGTCCGCCGTCAACATCACTCTGTGCAAGAAGTTCTGCGGCATTCTTCGGGTTCATTGAGCCGCCATACTGTATTGTAACTGCATCTGCAACAGCCTGACCGTAAAGCTTAGCAAGGGTTGCACGGATAAATGCACAAACCTCCTCAGCCTGCTCTGCAGTAGCGGTCTTGCCTGTACCGATAGCCCATACAGGCTCATAAGCGATAACAGTCTTTTTGATATCCTCGGAGGATATACCCGCAAAGTCAAGCTTTATCTGCTTTGAAATAACCTCCTCTGTAATATCAGCCTCACGTTCGCAAAGAAGCTCACCCACACAAACGATAGGCTTAAGGCCTGCCGCAAGAGCTGCCTTTGTTCTCTTATTTACAGTTTCATCGGTTTCTCCGAAATACTGTCTTCTTTCGCTATGACCTATAATAACATATTCAACGCCGATTTCTGTAAGCATATCAGCGGAAATTTCACCTGTAAATGCACCGCTCTTTTCAAAATGTACATTTTCTGCACCGACCTTGATATTTGTACCCTTTGTAAGCTCAACGGCTGTTTCAAGGTTGGTAAACGGCACACAAATAACAACGCCGCACGTTGCCTTTTCCGCAATAGGCTTAAGCTCTTCAATAAGCGACTTAGCCTCGGGACGAGTCTTGTTCATCTTCCAGTTACCGGCAATAATTGCCTGTCTCAGTTCCTTATTCATTTTAAATTACCTCTATTCTTTTATTAATAAAAATGACGGGGAGAGCACTGCCCTACCCCGTCATCAAAAAACCATGTGTTTCTGAATAAAGCAGAACACTATGCGACACGCATTATGATTTATGCATTAATCAGTTCTTGTCATTGAGAGCGGCAATACCCGGGAGTACCTTGCCCTCGAGAAATTCAAGGGAAGCTCCGCCGCCCGTTGATATATGAGTCATCCTGTCCGCATATCCGAGCTTTTCAACAGCCGCAGCAGAGTCACCGCCGCCGATTATGGAGATTGCTCCGCTCTCTGCAACAGCCTTTGCAACCGATATAGTTCCGGCAGCAAAGTTTTCCCACTCAGAAACGCCCATAGGACCGTTCCATACAACGGTACCCGCACCGACAAGAGCATTTGCAAATTTCTCTCTTGTCTTGGGACCTATGTCAAGGCCCATCCAATTATCCTCGATCTGATCCGAAGGAACTGTCTTAAATTCCGTGTCGGGCTTGTATTCCATACCGACAACCGTATCTTCGGGAATAAGGAAGCTTACACCCTTATCCTTTGCCATTGTCATTATATCCTTGGCAAGCTCAACCTTATCAAGCTCACAGATTGATGTACCTGTGGAATAGCCGAGAGCCTTCATAAAGGTATAAGCCATACCGCCGCCTATAATAAGTGTATCAACCTTATCGAGAAGGTTTGTTATAACACCGATCTTATCGGAAACTTTTGCACCGCCGAGAATTGCAACAAAAGGTCTTTTAGGATCTTCAAGTGCACCGCCCATAACGGTAATTTCCTTCTGAATGAGGTAACCGCATACAGCCGGGAGATAATCTGCAACACCTGCTGTTGAAGCATGGGCTCTGTGAGCAGTTCCGAAGGCATCATTTACATAAATCTCCGCAAGCGAAGCGAGCTGCTTTGAAAACTCAGGATCGTTCTTTTCCTCTTCTTTATGGAAACGTACATTTTCTATAAGCTCAACCTCACCGTCCTTAAGAGAAGCGGCAATGCTCTTTGCACTTTCGCCTACAACATCGGAAGCCATTTTTACCTCAAAGCCGAGAGCCTTTGAAAGGTAAGCAGCAACCGGAGCGAGAGAATACTTCATGTTGAACTCACCCTTCGGACGTCCGAGGTGCGAGCAAAGAATCACCTTTGCCTTATGGTCGATAAGATATTTAATTGTCTTGAGAGCCTCATCAATTCTCTTGGGATCCGAGATATTGCCCTCACCGTCAAACGGTACGTTGAAGTCACAGCGAACAAGCACCTTCTTGCCTGCCACATCAATATCCTCAACAGTTTTCTTGTTAAGATAGTTCATTTTATTTACACCCTTTCCGGCAGCACAGTGCTGCACTAAATTTGCAGTCAATTCCTTTCCTGTGGCAAACCCCCGGACGGAACACATTTTCAAAGAAAATCCCTTCATCCGCCTGAGTCTATACACCGAAATGTCTGCTTTTTACTCACAAAGGATACCCTCTCAACGTGAGTCTATACCCTTGCCACGCAACTGCTCAGAGGAGCAATCACGCACAAGCTTGCAAAGTATATTTTATACTATTTTAGCAATTTTTTCAATAGCAAAAACAAATTTAATTGGGAATTTATCAATCATTCTGTCCGAACAGTGAAAGCTTTACCACGGTTTTAGGTGAGGCAGCGCCAAGAACGCCGTCCACCCTCTTTATCTGAAATGGAATATAATTATTCTTGTTGTCATAATCCTTTGAAATACCGTCATCCTCATACATAACATATTCAATCTCATCATCAGTAAAGGCGATAAGTTCAAACATTGATGTATCGAGTTCATCGGTACACTGTGCCGTTCTGCAAAGCGGAAGAAGCTTTCCCCTGCGTATAAAGACGGGTACTTCATTGATCTCCGCCTTGATATAGTGTATACCCTTTTTGAGCACCTGATATCTGCGTACGGCAGAGGAGCGGAATACAACAAGGAGCATATCCTCGGGAAGATATACATATCTTCCATGGGCATTCTGTTCATATATCGGAGCAAGCATAAGACTTTCACCGAGGATAAGCTGATCCTCTATTTCCGATGCAAAACCATCTGTGGGATATTCAAAGGAAAGGGGCTTGAAGAGCATATCATTATTAAGACAAGCCTTCATATATTCACTGTAGAGATAAGGGATAAGGCTGTAGCGTATTGAAATGATATTTGCGAAATCTTCAGTATCACCGAGGCTGTAACATTCCTGTCTGCGTGTACCCATTGCGGAATGGTTACGCATAAGCGGAGTGAATATCCCGAATCCGAGCCAACGCATAAGAAGATCCCTTGTAGTATTACACCCAAAGCCGCCGATATCCGCACCGCTGTATAAAAATCCGCACATATTCAGCGATGGCATCATTTTAATATTCATAAGAAGATGGCTCCACCACGACTGATTATCTCCTGTCCATATACCGCCGTATCTGTGGCTGCCTATATATGATGCACGAGAGAACATGAGAATCCGCTTATCAGGTGAAATTTCCTCAAAGGCTTCCCCTGCTGCCCTCGTCATATTTGCACCGTAAATATTATGCACCTTATCATGACGTACCTTTTTTCCGTCAATATTATGGTAAAAATTCCTGTAATCCTCCGACCTGTTTGCAAGACCCATTATCGTACCGCCCAGCTCAAAGAATTTATCCTGCCTGTTTGTATCAAAATCAAAACTACTGATAAGCTGCTTAGCCTTTTCCTCACCCTCCTCGGTAAAGAACATTGCCGGCTCATTCATATCATTCCAGAAGCCTTCTATTCCGCAATCCGTAAGACTCTTATACTTTGAACCGAACCATTTTCTTGCTTCGGTATTGAGGAAATCCGGGAAATGTGTCTTTCCGGGCCACACTGACGCAACAAAATCGCTTCCGTCCGATCTTTTGCAGAAATAGCCCTTTTCCTTTCCCTCCTCATATATATCGTAATTATCCTCAATTTTGACACCTGCATCTATGATTGGAACAAGCCTTATGCCGCACTCCCTCATTTCCCCGACAAACTTCGGGAAATCGGGAAATGCCTCATCGCTAACCGTAAAATCCTTGTACCTCTCCATATAATCTATATCCATATACACAGCGTCAAGCGGAATATTATTCTCACGGTGCTTTTTTACAACCTCACGAATCTCATCCTCATTCATATAGCTCCAGCGGCTCTGCTGATAACCGAATGCCCAGCGTGGGGCAATATAGCTCCTTCCTATAATTTCCCTGAACTGCTTCACTGTGTCATAGGCATTTTTACCCTCTATGACATATAAGACAAAATCCTTGCTTTTGAGCCTTATATTAAGCATATTTGACGAGGTATAGCCTATATCAAAGCTCACCTCTCCGGGGCAGTCAACGAAAAAGCCTATACTTATCATTCCCGTAATTACTATAAAATTATGTACACCGTAAAAAGACTGTTTTTCCTCTGTCTGGTTAGGCTCGTCGGTACAAAAGCTGCGATAAAACCCTCCCCTTTTGTTCATACCTCTGTTAGCCTCACCCAGACCGTATACGATATCACTGTCATTCATCAGATAATTAAAGATAATGCCGCCGTCAGCTTCAATTTCGTTAAAGAACTCCACAGCTCCGCTGCACGCTTCAATATCCGCCGTCACGGCTCCTGTTTCTATTGGGTTCCCGAAAACATATTTTTTTATCATTACTATCCTTCTTTCTACACATTGTTATTTTCACCGCAGCAAGCAGTGGTTCAAATTACTCTATGGAACAGTTATCTCCGGTATTTACTGCCCTCATCACGGATATATTCGATCATTTCATTCCTGCCTTCATTTGTCATCATGAATGTACGCTCGGATACTATAATATCCCTGCTTTTTGCATAACAGTATTCTCCGTACCATATTTTTACAGTTACGGTTTTTTCTCCCGTATCAGGCAAAATAATATAATGAAACAGGTCGTCACATTCCGTATAGTCATTATCATTTTCAAACCACATAATCTGAGGTAGTTCCTCGCACAGCATATATTCTCACCGTCCCTGTTAAAAAAATCACGCTCAAGCAATGCCTGAGCGTAGATAATTAGTCTTAATCAAAGAGCAGCCTTTGCCTTCTCAACAAGAGTCGTGAATGCCTCGGGATCTGCTATAGCAATTTCGGAAAGCATCTTTCTGTTAAGTGCTATATCAGCCCTTTTAAGACCATTCATAAATGTAGAATAGTTTATACCATTAGCCTTGCAGCCTGCAGAAATTCTTGTTATCCACAATCTCCTGAAATCACGCTTTCTTTGTCTTCTTCCAATATAGGCGTAATTACCGCTTTTCATAACGGCTTCCTTAGCCATTTTGAAGTGCTTGCTTTTTGCACCCCAATAGCCCTTAGCGAGCTTTAAAACCTTTTTTCTTCTTTTGCGTGTTGCCAACGCACCCTTTACACGAGCCATATTATATACCTCCGATAATATTGATTAATAAAAGCAAACTGACCGATATAAATTATTTGTAAGGAATAAGTCTTTTTACTGCTGCAACATTTGTCTTATCGGCAACGGCAGTCTTTCTAAGACCTCTCTTACGCTTTGTTGTTTTTTTGTTGAGTATATGACTCTTATTAGCGTGTGCACGAATCACCTTGCCGCCCTTGGTAAGTTTGAAACGCTTCTTTGCTCCGCTGTGTGTTTTAATCTTAGGCATATTAAATTCCTCCTTGGTTTTCTTTTATTTGTTGTGTTTCGGTGCAAGGAACATAAGCATATTACGTCCCTCAAGCTTTGCAGGCTTTTCAACAACGGCAAACTCCTGACAAGCCTCTGCGAATCTATTCATAATCTCAGTTCCGAGTTCCGGGTGTCCCATCTCTCTTCCCCTGAAACGTATGGAAACCTTCACCTTATCTCCGCCCTTTATGAAGCGCTGAGTATGGTTAAGCTTGGTATTAAAATCGTGCGTATCAATGTTAAGCGAAAGTCTTATCTCCTTAACATCAACAACCTTCTGGTTTTTCCTTGCTTCCTTTTCCCTCTTTGCCTGTTCAAAGCGGTATTTGCCGTAGTCCATGATCTTACATACAGGCGGCTGAGCCTGCGGAGCTATTTTCACAAGATCTAGGTTAGCGGCCTCCGCCATACTGAGTGCCTTTGAGGAAGACATTATACCGAGCTGTGAGCCGTCCGATCCGATAACACGAATTTCCTTATCACGAATTTCGTCATTAATCTGTATTTCCTGCTTGCTAATTGTAAAGCACCTCCAAAACAATATAACATAATAAAGCACGAACCGTCCTTGACCGTCCGTGCATCAAATAGCATACATATCCCCTGCAAAACAGGGAACCAAACAACTATTGACCCGTAACAGACGGTACTCTACAGGTGAAAGCCACGCTTTACTTTGTTTTACCAACATACTATAACACATTTATAATTGCTTGTCAATACTTTTACGGCAACAATTTTTTAAAAATCACAGACAAGCACTTATGCAGTCCTCGCCGTCGCAGGGAGCTTCATCACCGGACTCTGCAAGTGCTGCCTTTATCATAATTGCACATTCAAGACGCTTTTTTTCAAGCTCACACGATGTTTTATGTGATTTCCTGATATCTCCCTCATACTGAAAATTATTCGCATTGCAGCCTCCGGAGCAGTAGAATTTTGCCCAGCAGTCCTTACAGTTTTCCTTTGTATAAACCGTTGACATCGCAAACATTTTTTTCATATCGGTATTGAATGTTCCGTCATGCAGATTACCCATTTTATAATCTTCATTTCCCACAAACTGATGGCAGGGGTAAATATCACCCTGCGGTGTGACCGCAACATATTCATTTCCACAGCCGCATCCTCTCAGACGCTTTATTGCACAGGGACCCTGATTAAGGTCAATCATAAAATGGAAGAAATTATAATAATCTCCTTTTTTTCTTGATTCTATGATAGTTTCCGCAAGCCTTTCATACTCTCTGAAAACAGTAGGGAGATCCTCATATTTTATTGAATAATCCAGCTTAGGATCGGACACCACAGGCTCGATTGAAAGCTGATCGAAGCCCAGACTGTGCATATGAAGAACATCATCTGTAAAATCAAGATTATGCTTTGTAAATGTACCTCTGATATAATAATCCTTATCTCCTCTTCCTGCAACAAGCCTCTGATATTTCGGAACAATCGCATCATAGCTTCCCTTGCCGTTCGGAGTAACTCTCAGTCTGTCATTGACTTCCTTTCTTCCGTCAAGCGACAACACAGCATTATTCATTTCACGATTAATAAATTCTATTTTATCATCATCAAGTAAAAGACCGTTTGTTGTAATTGTAAATCTGAACCTCTTATTATACTTATCCTCCAAGCCCCTTGCATACTCAACAGTCTTTTTTACAACGTCAAAATTCATCAGCGGTTCACCGCCGAAGAAATCCACCTCAAGATTTTTTCTTGTACCGGAATTTGATATAATAAAATCAATGGCCTTTTTTGCGGTTTCAAGCGGCATAAGGCATCTTCCCTGTCCGAAATCACCCTTTGCAGCAAAGCAATATTCGCAGCGAAGGTTGCAGTCATGGGAAATATTTATGCACATTGATTTTACGGGAGCCTTTGTCATCATATCGGCAAATTTCTCATAATCATCCGGAGAAAAGAGCTGCCCCATTTCAAAAAGCTCATACAAAGCCTCATAGGTTTCCCGAATTTCCTCTTTATCATATTTAGTACAAAGCTCGGAATAAATCCTTTCGGGTACATTTTCCGTCATATTTTCATCACAGTAATCAAGTATATCGTAAGCGGCATCATCAAGCACGTGCACTGCCCCACTGTGAACATCAAGGCATATATTATAACCGTTAAGCTTATATTTATGTATCATTTTTCCCCTCCACTGCGAGGTATCCCCGCTGTCAATTCGGCGGTGTGTCGCCGCCCCCAATTCGGCGGTGTGTCGCCGCCCCCAATTCGGCGGTGTGTCGCCGCCCCCAATTCGGCGGTGTGCCACCGCCCCCAATTCGGCGGTGTGCCACCGCCCCCAATTCGTAATTACTTTATCCAGAGCATTAGCTTTATGGCTCGACCGTATATTTACTCAAACATCATGTTGATAAGTATGTCATTTTAGTTATTATATTGCTCAACCATGCTTTGCTCAAAATACAAAAAACATTAACGCTAAGCACGTTATTCAAGTTCTGACATAAAAAATTACAGAGCGGCTCAACAGAGCCGCTCACGATACTGTCTTACGCACTCCGACAGGCAAACTCGTATTTGCGGAAACAAACTTACCCCTCGCAACAAACAAAACGAACGCAAGAGAGCAAAAATGCGAACAGGCAGCGGTGCACTCCGCACTCAGCAAAGCATTTTACTGCTGCTTTTCGCATTTCTGATTGGCAACTGTGCAGGATGTCTTGCAGGCTGATTGGCAGGATGCCTGACATTCGCCGCAGCCGCCCTTTGCAGCAGACTCCTTAAGATTAGCCTGATTCAAGGTTTTTATGTGCTTCTTCTCCATTTATATCACCCTTTCCGAAATAACCGTTTTTGTACGTATCCTATTTTAACATATATTCGACATAAATTCAAGAAAAATAATCAAATCCGACGTCTTCTTTTTCTTTTCCCGTTGACACCGACCACTCCGCCTATTGCTCCCGATAAAACCATAAGTACAAGCCTTAATAAACTGACAGCTTCGGGCATCTCCCCTATAACTGCACCTGCCCCCAGCAGCAAAACAAACATCAGAACACCATTTACCGTTCCGATAAGCATACCTGCACTTCCGCTTATCCTTGCCGAAATAAATCCGCCCCCAAAAGTCCCTATACAGGCAGCCACTATGCCAAACGGAATCAAAAGGGAATAATTCACACTCTCACTTTTGACAATAATAAAAGAAAACAATGCTGCAATCAATAGCACAGCGGCAATTCCGCATATTGCCCCGATCGCAACGGAAAGCAATTTTTTTCTTACTTCATCCATCAGCTCAACTCCAAACATAATTTATTCTAAATATATTCGCAGTCAAGACAGATAATGCCAAAGGATTATCTTTCCGTTTCTTTAACCTCACCGGTCTCCTTTTTGTCCTTTTTATTTTTACCTTCCTTTTTATCCTTACCGATTTCAACAGCAACCTGCCTATCCGGTGTATCAATGGATCTTATTGCCCATTTCTTAAAACGCATACGTGACTTGTCGCTTCCTGTTTCTATGACTATGGTTTCATCATCGTCACGAACAGCTATAACCTTGCCCACAACACCGCCGATAGTGGTTATATCATCACCAACCTCAACGCTGTTTCGCAGAGCGTCCTCCTCCTGCTGCTTTTTTCTCTGCGGACGTATCATAACAAAATATAATACTACAAAAACCAACGCCCAGAAACCCAACATAAGCACTATACTCAAAGGGTTTTGCTCCGTCTGTGCCGTGGCTGCCTCATCCAAAAATAAAAAATCCATATCCCTTTTCCTTTCTGATTATTCGTACAATTATATTATATCAGTCATTAAAAAATACCGCAAGTGACATAATTCATATTCTCTTATCAAGAATATCCCGATATTTAGTATAAAATTCATCAAACACACCGTGATCAAGTGCTTTTCTTATCCTCATAAGCAAAGTATTATAGAAATAAACATTATGCATGACACAAAGCCTCATAGCTAACATTTCTCCGCTTTTGAAAAGATGACGTATATATGCCCTCGTAAAATTTCTGCACACAGGGCAGTCACATTCCTCATCAAGAGGTCTTTCGTCAAGGGAGTATTTTTCGTTCATCATATTTCTTCTTCCGCTCCATGTAAATACATTGGCGTGCCTTGCATTTCTTGTCGGCATGACACAGTCGAACATATCTATTCCCCTGTACACAGCCTCAAGTATATTCACAGGTGTTCCCACACCCATAAGATATCTCGGCTTATCCGTCGGTATATGCTCCTCAAGTATATCGAGAATATGATACATTTCCTCCGCAGTTTCGCCGACAGCAAGTCCGCCCACGGCATAGCCGTCAAGGTCAAGCTCTCTTATGCGTTTCATATGCTCAATTCTTATATCATCATATGTAGCACCCTGATTTATTCCGAAAAGCATCTGCTTCGGATTTACCGTATCTTCACGGGAATTAAGCTCCGCCAGCCTGTTTTTGCACCTTACAAGCCACCTGTACGTACGATCACAGGAATTTTTCGTATATCCGTACTCAGCAGGATTTTCTATACATTCATCAAATGCCATGGCTATGGTCGAGCCGAGGTTTGACTGTATTTCCATGCTTTCCTCGGGTCCCATAAAGATTCTGTGTCCGTCAATATGCGAGGAGAAAGTCACTCCCTCCTCCTTTATATTACGCAGACTCGCAAGAGAAAAAACCTGAAATCCCCCACTGTCGGTAAGTATAGGACCGTCCCAGCGTGTAAATTTATGTAAACCCCCAAGCTTTTTGACATTCTTATCTCCGGGTCGCAAATGGAGATGATATGTATTGCAAAGCTGCACCTGACATCTGAGTTCTCTGAGGTCAAGGGCAGACACGGCACCCTTTATGGCACCGCAGGTTGCAACATTCATAAAAGCAGGTGTCTGTATTTTTCCATGCACTGTTGATATTTCTCCACGTCTTGCCCTGCCCTGCTTCTTTATCAGACTGTACATAAATTACTCCTCCGGTTTTTCTGCGGGGGTATCATTTTCATTCATCTGAGTTGCTCTTTTTTCCTCTATGTATTTTTTCCTGTCCTCTTCAGTTGTAAAATCAAGCTGATTATTATCCTTGTCAACAAGTGCAGTCATAGTATTTTTATGGAATACAGCCACAGTTCCGACAGGCATCTGCAAAACTCTCAGTGCCTCCGGTCTGAATTTCATCAAATCACTTGTCTTAAGTGCAACAAGTTCATCATGCTCATGCTGATCCTCTTTTTCATCGTTAAGGAGACCGAAATACCAGCCCGAATCCCCATCCTTTGCCGGCTCAGCACGGTTAAGGTACACGTCGTCTGCATTTATTGCCTCCTTAAGCACGAGTATGGTATCGGAATACAGTGTCGGCTCAGGTTTCTTCACATTCGCCCTAACATTTGTATCAACCTGCATATTCTGCACAACAAGAGCGTCCGAGCAATCGTCTGTCCTGAGATTTATAGGATCGTTTCTGTAATCCGCCGTCTGAACAACATAACAGGCACTGCTTTTTTCTGTTCTTTTGCTAAGATAAAACCTTGCCCAACCGTAATTGAGTGCAAAGGTCGGACTGAAAATATTGGTCTTTTCACTGATTGCCTTTAATGTTCTGAGAAGGGCAGTTGCCGCATTTTTAAGCGGATAATTGGAATAGAGCTTAACTCTCTTATTATTTATTTCAGCTTCAAATATGTACATAAATCTGTCTTCCTTTCAAAATTTAACGATAAACTAATTTTATAATATCAAGTTACCATTGTCAATAAAATTTATAATATTATGAGCTCTTTCGGCAAAACCGCAAGATTAATACAGCCGTCTGCTGTAACGACAACCGTGTCCTCTATCCGCACACCAAACTCACCCGGAATATATATTCCCGGCTCGACTGTCACGACCATACCGCCCTGAAGTATTGTATCGCAGTTCGGAGAAAGTGCGGGCTGTTCATGTATTTCAAGTCCCACTCCATGTCCTGTGGAATGTTCGAAACAGCCCTCGAAGCCTGCCTGATATATAAAATCTCTGACAGTTTTATCCACCTCTTTGCATACAGCACCGCTCTTAAGTGCATCGAGTCCGATTTTCTGAGCCTTGTATACTGTATCATACACCCGTTTCTGCTTATCGCCTACATAACCCAATGCATAGGTTCGTGTCATGTCGCTGTGATATCCTTCGCAAAGAGCACCTACATCAAATGTTATAAAGTCGCCCGGCTTTATTTTATTGTTTCCGGGTGTGCCGTGCGGCATAGACGTTTTTTCTCCTGCTATAACAATAAGGTCAAAGGATACCCCGTCCGCACCGAGCCTACGCATTTTATATTCAAGCTCCAGAGTTATCTCCCGTTCGGTCACACCCTCCCTTACAAGTTTGAGTGTTTCCGTAAGTGCCTGTTCTGTAATCCTCTGTGCCCTTATTATCTTATCGACCTCAGACGAGGTTTTGGTTATTCTCAGCTTTGTTATGAGTTTGTCGAGTTCATCGCTATGTATGCTGCGAGCACCGTATTCCGAAAGGATCTTATCCGTTTCCGCCGCATTGTTGAGTGTAAATGCGGAGCCCTCAAGCATAACTGAACGGATATCATGCCTTTTTAATATTTCTCCCATATCCGCAGACAGTTTCCTGAAAGGCACTGTAACGCAGCCCCTTGCACCGGCTGCTGCTGCCTCGGAATACCGAGAATCAACAAAGAGATACGCCTCTTCCTTTGTCAGTAAAAGATATCCGAGCGAAGAAACGAACTGAGTAAAATATCTTCTGTTTTCATTCGATATAATAAGAGCCGCATCAACGTCTTTAGGAAGCATTGATGCAAGAATCTCAAGAGAAGCGTTCATATAAATCCTCCCTTTCCATATTAGTGTTTATTCAATGCAGCTGTCTTTTCCGAAATATTCCGAAAATGCCCTGAGAGCGAGGTAATAGCTGTATTTTCCGAATCCGGCTATTGTTCCGATACATACAGGAGAAATAACCGATTTTCTGCGAAATTCTTCTCTTGCACCGATATTTGACATATGCGTTTCAACAGTCGGTATATGTACTGAGGAAATTGCATCGGCAAGAGCATAGCTGTAATGCGTAAGAGCACCTGCATTTATGACAATACCGTCTTTATTTCCGTATGCATGATGTATTTTGTCTATAATATCGCCCTCATGGTTGGACTGATATATTTCAATATTGATGTTCAATTCCTTTGCCCATGAAATAACCTCACTGTTTATACTTTCGGCAGTTTCACTTCCGTATGTACCTATATCCCTTATACCAACCATATTGAGGTTAGGTCCAAGAATAAAAAGTATTTTTTTCATCCTCATTTCCCCCCACTCTGTAAACTATTTTTATATTTTTTTCATCGAGCCTGTCCCTGACGGATTCTATCATTCGTTCAAAGGATTCATGCCAATGATACTTGAAAACAACCTCTATTTTATAGCTGTGAAATTCAATATCGCCGAATTTTTCTTTCCAACCCTTGCTGTCTATAAAACGAATATACGCATTGAATTTTCTCTGAAGGTATTTAAGATGCTGTACCTGTTCCACAAGCCATGTAAAATGGTCAAAAACAGCCATAACCAGCTCACTGCCGTTTGCCGCCATGGCATCAATCACTTCAGGCTCACTTATTGACATAGCTTTCTCCCCTTTTCATTATTCTCAGCTTTTTTCTTACATTTTTTTCCATACTGCGTCTGAGCCTTATACTGAAGCCGTGTTCTTCAGATTGAGGAATAAGGAGTATTGATTTCATCCCGGCAAGGTTCGCCCCAAGAACATCAGTATATATCTGGTCGCCTATAACAACAACGGATTTAGGTTTTTCCCTAAGCTTTCTTTTTGCCCTGTTGAAGCCGAACGGGAAGGGCTTAAGACTCATTGCGACACAGTCAAGTCCGACAGAATCGGAAAACGGTTTTATTCTCGAATTAAAATTATTTGAACATATAACAATAGCAAAACCCTCCGACTTCATTTCCGCAATCCATTTCAGAACACCCTCATAAGGTGTTTTTTCTGTCGGCGGGGCAAGTGTATTATCAACGTCAAGCAAAACAGCATCAATATCCATCTGCCTCAAAAGATCGGGGGTTATATCCGTAACCCTCTCCATAGCTACGGTAGGAGTAAGTATTCCCAATTCATCACCTCCATAAGCGTCACACACTGCCTATACAAAAAAGGATATCTCCACTCAAGCCTGCCCTGCCGAAGCAGACAGCCCCTCTCCGGAAATATCCTCCTGATTTCTGTGTACAATTCAGATTATTTGTACTTACGCTTACGAGCAGCTTCAGATTTCTTCTTACGTTTTACGGAAGGCTTCTCGTATGCCTCTCTCTTGCGAACCTCAGCAATAACGCCTGCTCTCGCACACTGTTTCTTGAACCTTCTGAGTGCACTTTCGAGAGATTCATTATCCTTAATTCTGATTTCTGCCATTTATCTTCCCTCCCATCCGCCATAAGGCAGGGGTTTGTGTCATTACGATACCCAAATATTATAC
>CANQLX010000047.1 GCA_947624835.1 uncultured Clostridia bacterium | reverse complement strand
CCGAAAACGGCACAGGCTGCACCTGTTGTTAATGAACAGCCTGCACCTCAGAATACCACCGGCTCCTCGGAGAATAAATGCCCCGACTGCGGTACGGCTCTGAAGCCCGATGCTAAGTTCTGCCCGGTGTGCGGAAAAAATATGACAGTTGTTTCGGCTCCCGTGCCTCAGCCGGCTTCAAACTTTAACGGAAATGCCCCCACAGCAGTTATACCTGATGTTCCTGTAAATCCCGGTGAAATGAATACCCAGACCCCGGCGGTAGCACCCGCACCTTTGTATAATTCCGGTACACCTGTCGCAACAAATACGGTCAAAAAACCGTTCAACTTCAAACCTCTTATAATTATCGGTGCCGCAGTTGTTGTTGTGGTGGTCGCCGTTATAGTGATTATAAACTTACTGAACCGTCCCCCTAAAATTAATATTGACGATTATGTAAATGTCGAGTTCAGCGGTACCAACGGATACGGCTCGGCAACTGTAAGCTTTGATGAGGATAAGTTTGAGGATGATTGGGGCAGTAAGCTCCAGTATACCGGAAACATTGGAGAAACATCAAAACTTTTCGGATATGATTTTAATGATTATTATAGTGCAGCAAATTATCTTTCCGATATACTTGATGACTACTGTACTCTTGATAAGTCGTCAGACCTTTCAAACGGTGATAAGGTCAAGGTAAAATGGGAAATAACCAACAGAGTTAAGGAAGAAATTGCGAAAAGCATTAAATGTGAGTTGGAGTATTCCGGAAAAGAATTTACTGTTGAGGGTCTTGAAGAACTCCGTAAGGTAGATATATTTAAAAATGTCAATGTTGAATTCAGCGGTCAGTCACCAAACGGCACGGCTTCTATCGAAGGCTACGGTGATTACGGTCTTGACTATACTCTTGACAAAAAAGAAGGACTCTCGAACGGTGACAAAGTCAAGGTTACTGCCTCAGTTTCCTATGGTGACAGTGTTGACGATTATCTTGCCAAGAATCGTAATGTTAAGTCAGAAACAACCGAAAAAACCTTTACCGTAAGCGGATTGCCGGAGGCTGTTGATACCGTTGCAAAAATTCCTTCCGATGTTCTTGAGGTACTCAAAAAGGAAACCGAGGATTATATCAAATCCGAAACAGTTACTGATGATATTACATTCAAAAATTGCCAATATCTCGGTGCAATCATACTCAATCCTAAAAATACCGACAGTTGGTCCTATACGGAAAGAAAAACTTATATTGTTTATAAAGTAAATATAAGCGTGGAAACCACGGAAAATAACAAGAAGCAGAAGAAGGATGCCAGCTACTACACGTATGGATGCTTCGGAGAAATTGCCATGGTTGACGGTACTGCATCATATGATTCCAACGGTGATTATTGCTACAACAGCTTCCATTACAATAATAGCTGGGACTATATAAACGGATATCAGGAATATTCTGATTTGTTTAATGCTGTTGTTACAAAGAACCTTACAAATTACACGTATGATACCGACATAAAAGAAAACAACACTTCAGAGCAAAGCACTTCTGAAGAAAGCAGCAAGCCCGAGGAGAGCAGCAAACCCGAAGAAAGCGGCGCTCCTGAAGAAAGCAGCAAGCCCGAGGAAAGCAGTAAATCCGAAGAAAGCAGCAGTAATTCATCCAACATTGCTGTTTTTTCGCTCAAAGATTATTTTGAGAATGAAACGTTTAGGGCACAGTTTGATGAGCTTGAAAAAAGCGGCTCAAATTCAACACTCGACATGACAATAGACCTTGAGGGTGAATCAACCATTGTATTCACAGCTAAGCTCAAGGAACAGCTTACTGTTAATGATACAGTAAAAAAACAGTTAAAAACTCAGACAGATGCACAAAAATCTGTTTATGAAAATCTGATTACAACACTTGAGAAAAACACGACAACAAAAGACATTACTGTTAAAGTTAAATATGTTAATGCAGATAACTCTGTAATATATGAAACGGAATATAAGTAGTGCTTTGTGAACAAATAAGAGCTTGTACGGCAAAATGTACAAGCTCTTTTGTTATGTAATAATGTGTTTTTCAGATTCCAAAAAGTGCCTTTTTCGCTTCCGCAAGGCTTCCGCTCATAATTTTATACTTTGCAAGAAGCTCTCCCTTTATTTCAGGCGATAAATTTGTATGCAGATAAAGAGAATCCAAACCTGCGTCATGTGAACCCTTTATATCCGTTATATAATCATTTCCGATCATAATACTTTCGTTCTTTTTAAGATTATGTTTTTTCAATATGTACTCATAGAACATTATGTCCGGCTTTGCACAGCCGATATCCGACGATATGATAATATCGTCAAAATCATCATATATGCCAAGCATACGGATCTCAGGCTCCGTAAATATACGTTGTGCATTGGATAAAAGAAATATTTTTCCCCCATTTGAACGTATCTCCCCAAAAAACTCCTTTACACCATCATACAGCTTTATATACTTAATTGTCAATGCCCTGAAAACCCTGCCGGTATATTCGGCAATTTCCCTTGAACATTCTACCCCTTTATCAGTATAAAGCCTGCGAAAAATATTTGTAATTTCGGGTTCCGGATTTGTGGAATATTTATCATCGGGAAGGTTTTTTATTTCCTCCTTCAGACAATCAGCGTAAGCCTTTTTTAATTTTCGTGGAGAATATTCAGCTCCGCCCAATGAATACATCATTGACATATTTTTCCAAAGACTTAATTTCCACTCATTGGTATTAATATCAACCAATGTTCCGTATAAGTCAAAAATATAATTCTTGTACATCATCCTGCCTCCTTTTATTCCTGTCGGAATTTATTCAATCACATAATAACCCTATACTGATTATAATATATTTACGGAATTTTTGCAAGAAAAAATCCCTACTTTAAAAGTAGGGATCACATAAGCAAATTTACACCGTATCTTATCCGAAATATGAGCGATAATCAAGCATCGGGAACGGATCCTGTCCATCAACAAAAGCATAAACTATATAGTATCCGTCAGGTGCCGAATCATGGTGGCTGAATCTCAGCTCAGGGGGAAATTCTGCACCAAAGCACGTCGGTGCCTCGCTCAACGCAATAACCTTTATATCAAGATCTCCGCTGTAGTTGGAAGAAAAATAACTCTTAATCTGTCCCAACGGATAGGTACTCTTTAAAAGAACAGCACCGTAAAACTCAAGTGCACCGCTTGAAGATGTCAGTTTACCTGTTCTCGAAACCGAACCCTCAACAGTGGTATTCAAAGGAAGCTCAATAGATTTAATCTCGCTTTCAACATTCTGTGATGCAATATTATCCATCACAACACCAGTTATTGCTGCCCCTGTAATTAGCAAAATTACAAAAACAAGAATTACACTGATAATCTTTTTCATATAAAAATCTCCTTTATCTTATTTCGACATAGAGTCACCAATCCACTAACATTATACTATATTAAAACGGATTTTGCAAGCATTTTTTGTACATAAAAACATGGACGGTCTATTTGCTTATATCTATGGAAAAATCCTTTGTAACACTGTGCTTTGCATAATACAACGCATTCTGTGCTGCTTCATACAGCTCATCGTAGGATCTCCCGCAGTTTGGATATGTGCTTATTCCGAGCTTTGCATATATGGGAACACTTCCGCTGTCTGTTTCATAGCTGTGCCTTACGGCAGAGCATATCTGTCCGGCCTTCATCTCAAGTATTTCCTTATTATTTATGCCCTTAACAAAAACCATGAACTGCGATCCGCTTATCCTTCCTAATATATCGTAATCACTGAAAAGCTCCTGTATATTTGATGCAATTTCCTTCAGAACAGCATTGGCAAATACCTTTCCGAGCGACCTTTCCATTTCATCAAAACCGCATATTTCTACTGTAATCAGAGCATTCGGGAGAGCTGCTCCGTCACCATAAAGATACGTCTTTATTTTGTTTTCGCTTGCCGTGCGGTTATATAGCTTAGTTATATAATCTGTGCGGTCACGTCTTGACTCATCGTCTGTATAGGCTTCACTTTCATCCGAAATATCAGCAAATACAACCATTATCTTCGTTGCTGCACCTGCCGCGTTCCTTGCAGCCGCAAAACGCACCCTGTTCCATATATACCTGTCCTTTTTCGGATTATACACCCTTATAAGACATTCCGATTTGGAAACGTCGGAACGTGAAAAATTCAGTTTCTCAAGGAATTTTCTTATATCATCAGGATGTAAGAATTTTCTGCTTCTGAGATTACTCACAAAATCAAAGCTGTCGGGGATATAACCGTACAGGCTTTCAAACGAGTCCGAAAGCTTTATACAGTCAGTTCTCGGTGCCCATTCCATAATAAAAGACTTTGTCTGTATCAGTATCTCATTATAAAGCTTTTCATTCGGAACAAGTGAATTTTTGGTGTAATCAAGTGCTTTGTATTCTGTAATGATCCCATCGGAATCCACTGCCCTGCCGAAGCTCTCAACATCAAGAAATTCATTTTTATGTATGCCGAATACAACATCTGTTTTTTGCTTTATCTGTCTGAGAACATCCTCATTCACATTCATAGGCATCAGCATCTGTATATTTGTATTTTTAAAACATTCAAGCAAACACAAAATCGTACTTATCGGTATAAGCCCCCCGCCTATATCCTCAATGAGCAAATTGGAAAACGATACTGAGCTGAAAAGACCATTTATAAAGCACTTTATATCAATACCTCCGAGACCAACATTATATACACCTGCAGAAAATCCTCTGCCGGCTAGATAGTCTATAAATTTTACTGTCTGCCGCATATCCATATTTTTAAGCATATCATGAGTTATACTTATACATATATTTTTGCAGCTTATTGGGTAATACAAAAGCATTTCATCAATAGCCTTGATAACGATATCGTAATCTTTGCCCTTGAACATTGTCATTATTGTTATTCTCGGCAATGCACGGCCGCTTTTCTCAAGCTTGTATATTTCGGCAAACATCCTTCTCAGACTGTCAAGGCTGTATGCCGTAATACTGTCTGTATGGTACAGAGCTGAATATATTTCATCAAAATTGAATGTCTCAGCGTATTCCGAGGTTGTCTCAACCATCTCATAGGATATAACCCTATCCCCGACCGAATCTACAATCGGGACAAAAAGACTTTCAAACTCTATATCACAGTTTTCCTTTTTATCAAGCTCCTTTTTCTGATAGGGTGCAATACTCCACATATTACGCATACCCGGATTATAAAACAGATACATATTTTTTCCGTTAATTTTAGCTACATCAATCGCTTTTGAAGCATTATAAAACAGCTCTTCAAAATCCCTTCCGTTTTCCGGATACATTGAGGCTCCTATACATACGGATATCTCATGATATGTCTTTCCGTCAAAGGTATATGTTCTATGAAGTTTTTTGAACAATTTATCCACAAGCCTGATATTTTCATCTCTGTTTACACAATCCTTAAACAATACTGCAAAATTATCGTCCTCTACCCTGCCTATCAAACTGCCCTTGAGATTACTTTTTAGTATATCTGCTATGTCATTCAATATTTCATTTCCGAAACGGTACCCTGTCTTTCTGTTTATTACCCCAAAGCCATCAACATCTATAACCATAAGCAAATGTGAACTGTTTCTTCCTGTATGTCCAATATAATCATTTATTTCGTCACGCAGACCGTTAAAATTCCATAAGCCCGTAACGGAGTCCCTGTTATGATCCGCCGCATTTTCCTCGCTATGTCCTTCCCTGTATTTCAGGGTCTCCAGGCTGACAAAAATTTTAACTATATCCTTCTCATCAGCCACCGGAACAGCAGTACATCTTACAAAAGAATATACCTTTCCGTTAAGACACATCGGACACTCAAGCACTAACCTGTCCTTCCCATTATTTATTTCATTCTCAATGTTATCAAGTCTGAACGTACGTCCGAAGCTGATCCTGTATTCATCGGGACAAAGCCTTGAGAAAAGCATAACCGCCTCCGAATAATTCTTCGGATAATAGTCTAAAATGCTTTTGAACATACCCTTACATTCGTTTGCTGTTTCGTTTTTAAGGTCAAATTCAAATACATAATCGGAAATTTTGTTAAGTATTTCGAATGATTTTTTTCTGGACTGCTGCATTTCTTTTTTCTGACTCTCTATTGTCTGTATAAGCTCATTTCTTCCCATTCCTTTATAGAGAACATCAGCTGTCTCACCATCAAAACCGACATTAAAGGGTTCCTCTGCAAAGTCATTCACGGAACGATCAACATGATTTTCATCGGCATATTCCTCGGCAAGTGATTTAAAATCCGAAAGTACCATACTGAAGCAAACCATCATTTCATCGGAAAATACCCCACAGGCACCCGAACGCATCATCTCGACCGCCTGCTCATGTGTCAGTGCCGCCTTGTATGAGCGTTCACTTGTCAATGCATCATAGCAGTCGGCAACAGACACCACCTGTGCCCATATCGGTATGCTGTCCCCTACAAGACCATCCGGATAGCCCTTACCGTCATATTTTTCATGGTGATATCTGCATATATCGTAGCAATATGTAAAATATTCATTTTTCTCAACACCGTCAAGGTGATTTAACAGCTCACAGCCCTTTATTGTATGGGTTTTCATTATATTAAACTCTTCATATGTAAGTCTCCTCGGACTGAGGAGGATTGAGTCGGGTATAGCTATCTTTCCTATGTCATGCAGTGCCGATGCCGAGGCAATCATGGCCATTTTTTCCTTTGTCATATTATATTTGGGATATTTTACTGAAAGTGCCTTAAGCATCACTTCAGTGAATTTTTTTATCCTGTGTATATGCCGTCCCGATTCAACATCACGGTATTCTATAACCGTACTCAATGTATCAAGCATATCATTGTTGATTGTACTTATTTTCCTCTCCTGAAGACGCAGAGCCTGATTCTGTATAAGTATCCTTGCAGTCTGTTTTTCCACCTTGTCCTCAAGCTCGTTTTTGTGTGAATAAAGTTCCACAAGATTAGCCACTCGCTTGCGGATTATATACGGATTCACAGGGGAGGTTAAAACGTCACAATACGGGAAGTTCATATTCATAGCCTTGGAGCGCTGTGTAAGCTCACCCTCAAGTATGAGTATTGACGGGATATTTTTAAATATTTCCATATTTGCCAATGTCTGCACGGTTTCCTTGGTGAAATTATTTGCCACTGATTCGTTTATCAGAATTATCGATATTTCATTCTTATAATGCATAAGCAGCCTAAATACTGCTTCACTGCTTGAAGTTTCCATTATTTCATACTGCGAAGCGAATATTTCATGAACAATGGATCTATTCATATCAACATTATCTGCCAATAACAATTTTTTCATAGATTTCACTCCCTGCGGCGGGCAGCCGCTTACGATTTTCGACCGATTATATTTATCCTAACATACCGGAATTACAGTCACACCGGAAATCGGAACTTTGTAAAACAGCCATAAATTAACTGCATATAAGTAATTATAATATACAGAACCCTCCTCATAACATTATACACACTTTTTATGGGTTTGTACAGATATTTTTTATAAATTTATCTAAAATTTGTAATTTGATGTAACAATTTTATGTATATTCAATAATATTTTAGCAGTTGTATAAATATTGGGGCAGTAAAAAAACATATATTTCCGATATTTTCTGAATTATCGCAGTAAATTAAATAGATTTGATTTTTTGGAAAAATTCAGTGCAGATTTACGGAATAATCTGTTTAATCCCCAAAACTTTCCGATTGCAAAATGTCCCCTGATTTAATATTATGTAATATAGAAGATATCATAGCAAAGCGGTGCAGATGCTTTGTCTATTCGGAGGCAGGGAACATGAATATTGAGAAGATAAATTCCGAAAAGCTGTTGATTTCCCTATGTGACAAGGAGCTTGAGGAATATAATTTGACATATGAAGGCCTCAACTTTTCGGACAATCGCTCAAAAAGGGTGATAGAGGAGCTTCTTATCCGTGCCGAAAGCAAAACAGGCATGAAGTTAAACGGAAAAAAGCTGATGATTGAGGCAATGAAATATGATCACGGCTGTATTCTCCTTGTAACGGTTGTAAAACACCGTAAAAGGAAGATATACAGTATTAAGAGCCGCAGCAACAGCTATGCATTCCGTTTTACCTGTGCTGAAGAGCTATTATCCTGTATTGAGCAGCTATACCGTGCAAACGAAAGAAACAAGAAAAGCAGTATCCTCTTTGATAATCATAATTATTATCTTTTACTCGGAAATTCCATACCGAGCGACTGTTTTATGCGTATAACCGGAGAATATGCCAATTCCGTCCAAAAGGGCAAGATAACCTGCTCTGCACTCAAGGAAAAGTGCAGCGTTCTTGCGGCAGAAAACGCATTGGAAACAGTCGGAAGAGCTATGCTTTGATGTCATTTTAAGCACTGCTTATTCATTTATTTTTGCGTAACAAAAAAACCGACCCGCCTGTTCAAAACATAGTAACACGGGTCGGTAAAACATAATATATTAATATGCACCTTTCAGTATTTTTATTGCTTCTGCAGGATCATCTGCCTTGAACACTCCTGTTCCGGATACGACTATATCAACCCCTGCTGCTGCTGCCGCTGCAACAGTTTTATCCGATATTCCTCCGTCAACCTCTATGGGTATGTCAAGTCCCCTTTTTGCTGCTTCCGCCTTTATCGCAGTAACCTTCGGCATCATATCCGCCATGAAAGACTGACCCCCGAATCCCGGCTCGACTGTCATAACAAGCACCATATATACACTGTCAAGAAAAGGGAATACTTCCTCCGCCGGTGTAGCAGGCTTTATCACAACTCCCGCCTTTATACCGCGTTCCTTTATTTTCTTTATCGTCATATATGGGTCGGACATTGCTTCAAGATGGAAGGTTATTATATCCGCTCCGGCATCCGCAAATGCATCTATATAATCGAGCGGATAATCAATCATAAGGTGAACATCAAACGGAAGCCTCGTGTACGGCCGCACTGCCTTTACCGTTGCAGGTCCTATTGTGATATTCGGGACAAAATGTCCGTCCATCACATCGAGGTGGATCCAATCGGCTCCCGCCTTATCTATCCTTATGACCTCCTCACCCATTTTTGAAAAATCACAGCTAAGCAACGACGGAGCTACCTTCATTCCTATCAATCCTTCCGTTTTATTGTATTTTCTTCAGTTGAATTTTCTTGCGACAACCGAAACAATTATCAATCCAACACACCATAATCCGGTATACAGCAGAATCTCAAGTCCTCCAAGCTTCGCAAAGCCTGACACAAAGGATATAAGATTAACCAGTAAAAATCCAAGAACTATGGAAATAATCTGAGTTATCTTTGTTATTGTAACAGTAGATTTTATTCTTATACATCCCAGAACGGCAACGGCAAATGCCGACAGTTTTCCGTCGGTCACTACATAAGCACGTGAAGTCTTATCGACAGAATTTATCTCCTCATGGCAGACATTACCCAGTCCGGTATTAAGAACCTTGATACAGCGTTGATATATTCCGAATTTTTCGGCTATGTGTTTTTGACTTATATTCGGATCTATCGTTCTCACAATAATATTAACCCTGTCCTGCGACAGCTCTCTCAGCGAATCTGCTATATCTTTGTCTACCTTATAGGTAAGGATAAACATTGCCACAAGCTCTCCCGACATCGAAATATAGGATATTTCATTTCCCATTTTATGATATTTTGCCTCTATAGACTCATCGGGCATATTTATGTTGTGTTTTTTCATCAATTCACGGTTACCTATAAGTATCCGCTGACCTCCGATCCAACCGGAAAGTCCCAAATTATCGTCATATGAAACGCTCTCCACATCCGGAATCATATGCTTCCTGTCCTGAATTATTGTTTCAAAAATATGCGACATGGGACCATCTACTGCAAAGCTTACAGCTGCACCTGCAAGAATGGCAGTATTGAGTTTTGTTTCATTGAATGCCTTTATACCGCTGAGAATAATGTTTCCCTTGGGATAGAGTTGATTCGACTCTATCATTACGGCATTTGTATCGCTGAACTGCTTTATTGCCTCATAGCCTACAACCATAGAGCCTTTGCGTAATGTTGAATTACAAAGCTTCTTTATCGGTATATTTAGTGCAATAAGAGCACATATCGGTGTTGTAATAAATGAAGTAAGTGCAAATGAGGAAACACCGCCGACAAAATCCTTAGACAGGAATCCGTATGCTAAACCGCATATTAAAGAAAGCACGGTCGTAAACGGTGCAAAAAACGTTGCATTATCCTCAATAGGATCCGAAGCGTATGAAAGCTGTAGGAAATTGCTCATAAGCCTTGATTTCTTAGTATATGCTATTATCGGCCTCTGAGTCGGCAGACCTGCGACAAGCTTGGGTGCATTATCCTTATCCGTATATATTTTTCCTGCATATTTTGCCCTTGAGCTGCATAAAAAGCGGAAGTTATCTGCTGTTCTTTTTATAATTATAAGCTTTCCCAAACTGTTGAAGAGCATGGCGAGAATAATAAGGAATGAATACATATGATATGTTCCGTTTACATATACATTCGGCAGGAAAAGACCTGTCACCGACTGTATAACCGCTGCCACAGCCGAAACCGAAACTGCCGTATCACTTGTCGCCTTGAAGTCTTTCAAAGGTACAAGACCGTAGACTATTGTTGTTTTTTCGCTGAGTACAGCTATTGCGAGCAATATGAAATTTATTATTCCGAACAAGAGCCAGCCGTTATGTATTGTTTCCATAAACAGTGAAGGAAACAACTGTACAAGCAGTGACAGTATAAGAGAGCCTGCTGCCAGTACCGTAAGCAATCCGGTACGGAAAAAACGTTTTCTGAAATTATAGTTGATATCGTTCTTGATAGCAGCGACATCTTCTTTGTCCTGGTAATCGGTTATTTCCGGCTTTTCCTCATATATATCCTCTTCCTCATCAAAGGCATCGCCGTCTGTTGAAAATAAATCTTTTATGTGGAAACGCTTTCTTTTTTTGGATTCCGGCAACTTCAATATTTTGGAATTATCATCATTTTTCGGAGGCTCCTTAGGTTGCTTTCTTTTAACCGAAGATTTCTCTCCCATCCGGACAGATTTCTGGGCAATATTCTCATTGCTCTCTGTTTCTCCCTTGTTTACAGAAGAAACATATCCCCTAAGTCTGCGTGTATCCTCATACTGCGAACGCAGTGTTTTGGTAAATTTGCCGACCATAACAATAAAGGAAGAACTGTCACTGCGATGATATACAATCGGCTCTGTTGAACCTGCCGAAAAACCGGCAGATCTATAAGCTTTGCCATTATTATTCGGCGAAGCCTTTTTCGCTGTCGCATCCTCCGCATTCGCACTGTTATCCTTAAGTTCATCATGCGAAAGCTCATTTTTCATCTTATGAATATTTTCGGTCTTTACCTCTGCACGAGCATCATGTGAAAGTTCATTAACTCTTTTTTGCTCAGCAACTGTATTTTCTTCGGACACAGTATTATGGGAAAGCTCATTTATCCTTACCTTATCTGTATCCTCCTGCTCATCTATAGCTTCAGGTTCACTGTGAGAAGGCTCATTTTCCTGCTTCTCCGCCTCATCTTCTACTGCTTCCCCCGCAGCTTCATCGGTAATTTCCCCATCTTCCCCAGGTACTGTTACCTGTTCTTCAGGTGCGGTAACCCGTCCTTCAGTTTCTGATGCCTGTTCCTCAGGTGCGGCTGCCTGTTCCTCAACTACCGTTATCTGCCCGTCGGCCGGTGTGTAATCAGTCCCTTCGGCAACGGTATACGTTATCGGGGTACCTTCTGCACCCGCATTTTTCGCATACATAATTGCATCAAGTGTTATTTCCGTCTTTTTAGCTTTCTGTCTTATCGGAAGCCGGATCCCGCTTTCGGGCTCCTCCACGTCAGCCTCGGCAAACAAGCTCTCTCCCTGTTCCTGTACTTCCTCCTGTCCGCTGATGGTTTCCGTTTCGATTTCGGAGGTTACCTCTGTAACTCCCTCAGTATCACTTTCATACTCACCGCCTGACACAGAGTCGGAAACAGTATTTCTGTATATCAGGGATTCCCCTCCATAAGATGTTTCCTCCTCAACAGGCTCGGCATAAATCCCATCTCCGGTATTCTCTGTAATTTCTGACTGTTCCTCGGAATAAATGTCCTCAAAACCGTCATCATCCTCCCCGAAAAAGGCACCGTCCTCCGGCTGGGTAACTATTTCTACTATTTTACCCCAAAAGGCTTTCATTCTTCCTCCGAATGAGGGTTCACTGTTCTCTGATGTGCGTACAGACCTATTTACGGTTTCACTTTGTTCCGGTTCTTCATTTTTCTGCTGTTCCTGACGTTCCTTAGCAAGGCGTTGCTTTTCCTCCACGACCTTTTGCTGATGCTTACTGTATGCCTCTTCATTTTGTTTAAAAAGACCCCTTATTGGCGATACATCGTTATTATCAGGAGATTTTTTAGTATCTGACATGGTTTAACCTCCGTTTTTAGCCACTAAATTCATACGCTGGCGTGTAAATTCATATATCAGCACTCCTGCTGCAACCGATGCATTAAGCGAATTGATTTTACCGAGCATCGGCAGGGATAATATAACATCACATTTTTCCTTAACAAGGCGACCCAGTCCTTTACCCTCCGAGCCAATCACAACAGCACAGGCACCTGTAAGATCATTCGTACAGTACGTTTGCCCGTCCATATCCGCACCGTATATCCAACATCCACGCTCCTTAAGTTCATCAATAGCGGCAGAAATATTTGTCACCCTTGCCACAGGCATATATTCGTATGCACCCGCACTTGCCTTTCCCACAATACCGTTCAGTCCTGCGGAATGACGTTTCGGTACGATTATGCCGTGTACCCCCGCACATTCCGCCGTACGGATAATTGCTCCGAGATTGTGCGGATCCTCTATTTCATCAAGTATCACAATAAAGGGCTTTTCGTTCCTGCTTTCTGCCAATGAAAATATACTGTCAATACTGCTGTATTCCTTTATCGAAACAAGTGCAGCCACTCCTTGGTGAGCCGCATGGTTTGTCATAAAATCAAGCTTCCTGCGGTCAACCTCTTTTATCGGTATATGCCTTTCCCTTGCCAGTGCAGCTATGACCCTTGCACTTCCGCTTAACTCACCCTTGGCAATATACAGACAGTCAATGCTTCTGCCCGAGCGCAGTGCTTCGGTAACAGGGTTACGTCCGGCAATAATATCATTTTCTCTTTTGTCATCACTATTTTTCATTATCTCACCTTTTTCGGTATGTAAACAGACAATAAAATTATAACATATTACGAATGAAAATTGAAGTGTTTCCGTAAAAAATTAAATAAAAAACCACAAAAAATATCCTTTTCACAATCCGTACATAAATCAATTTACAGACGAGGTGTTCTTTTCTTTCAAATATGTAGACTCCAAATCGGCAAGGTGAAGCTTTACTGCAATCGGATATTTTTCATAGGCAAGGCTTATTGCAAAGCTTCCACCCCTTGCAGCTTCATCAAAGCCGCCCATATGCCACCGTATAGCCATTGCCTCGGCAGTCTTAAGCCGCATAAAACGTTCAATCAGAAATACGGATTTTTCCCCGTGTCCGTACGGAAAAGCATCATCAACCGCATAATATGGCTTTTTCTCCCACTGACCGGTTTCATCGTTTTTAACATTTCTCAAAGATGTCTTATAAAAATGCGTTTTACATAAATCATGCAGAAGTGCACATATGGCAAAGCTCTCCCTATTATCCTTCTGCGGATCAAAATGTCTTTCCATCATGGTTTTATATACACTTATGCTGTGCATGACAAGACCCTGTTCACACGCTCCGTGAAATTTTGTGCTTGCAGGTGCAGTAAAAAAATCCGTTGTCTTCATCCATTCCAGAAGCTTTTGCGATCCGTCCCTTTTTATATTATCGGTATATATTTCAATAAATTCTTCCTTATAACCCATTACTACCCTCTCATTTTTATTTTAAATCATCGTTATAGTGTGCCCTTTCACCGCCGATAAATTTCGGTCTTGTTCTTGCGGCAGTGATATGTGCCTTACCTATCGTATTTTCCCTGAGGTTGAGCGGAACAGCTACCTCCCTGAGGTGCATACCTATAAGAACCCCGCCTATATCCATTCCCGCATCAGCCTTTATATGCTCCACGGAAACAGGGTTTTCAATTTTTGCATAGGCAGTTGTTGCAAACGATCCCCCGGCTTTTGGCTGCGGCACTACATTGACAATATCAAGTCTGAGTTTTTCGGCTGCTTTTTCGGGAATTATAACTGCCCTGTTTAAATGCTCGCAGCACTGAACTGCGAGATATATTCCCCTTTTCTCAAGCTCGGGATATATACCCTCAAACAAAGCTCCTGCTATATCCATACTTGAGGAGCTTCCGTATGCTTCTCCAAATACCGTACTTGTTGAGCAGCCTACAAGGAATACATCTCCTGCCTTAAGCCTGCTTTGTTCCAATATATCAATAACTATATTTCTCACCTTTTGCGTAAATTCTTCATACATAAAAATCATCCTTTTAAAACAATACAAACAGGCACCTCATAGGAGATGCCTGAAATGTTGAAAAACTAAATCATTCCTCGTCAGCCGTATCGCTTTCGGCACTATCCTCGGAAAGTGCCTTTATTGAAAGGCTTATTCTCTTTTTCTCAAAATCAATAGCCGTGATTTTGACATTGACCTTCTGACCTACAGAAAGAACATCCTCAGGCTTCTCAACTCTCTCATTGGAAATTTGGGATACATGAATAAGACCGTCAATTCCCGGTATAATTCTTGCGAATGCACCGAACTGTGTAAGACCCACGATCTCAACCTCTGTTTCGGTTCCGACAGGATAGCTGTTCTTAAGGATCTCCCACGGATTATCCTCAGCCCTCTTATAGCCGAGTGATATCTTACCCTTTTCTCTGTCAAGGGACTTGATATATACCTCAACGGTATCGCCCACATTTACAATTTCTGACGGATGCTTTATTCTGTTCCATGAAAGCTCGGAAATATGCACCATACCGTCAATTCCTCCGATATCAACGAATGCACCGTATGATGTCAAGGATTTAACAACACCGGTATATGCCTTGCCCTCCTCAGCGGAAGCCCAAAACTCCTCTTCCTTCCTCTTACGCTCATCATTGAGGACGGACCGAATGGAGCCGACGGCTCTTTTTCTGTTATTTCTGCCTGTGGTTTCAATAATGCGGAAATCAACTTCCTTCTTGAGAAGTCCCTCAAGCGGTTCTCCTCTTGTAGCAGTAGCCTGAGAAGCGGGAATAAATACCCTGACGCCGTTTGAAACAGCAAGTACACCGCCCTTGATAACATCGGTTACAACACCGTGAACAACCGACTTTTCCTCATAGGCCTTAACGATCTCATCCCAGCCCTTCTGTGAATCGAGAATCCTCTTGGAAAGAAGAATGGTTCCTTCCTGATCGTTTGTTTTCATGATGATAAGGTCAAGCTCATCGCCAACCTTAACAAGATCCTCTGTTCTTGCATTAGGATCATTTGAAAGCTCGTCGAGCGGTACGATACCGGTCTGCTTTCTTCCTACGTCAACACGCACCTCTGTGGGAGTTACGCCTACAACAACACCGTGCACCCTTCCGTTTGTATTATAATTTTTGAAAGACTCCTCAAGGAGCTCCTCAAAGTTCTCAGCTTTGCTTTCTTCAGGATTTTTGGTTTCTTCTGACATGGTAACAAGTACCTCCTTTATAATGCTTGCCGGTGTAGATGCCCCGGCTGTTATACCCACTCTGTAAGCCTTATTCTTTACACATTCGGGAATTTCCGAAGCCGTTTCGATAAGATATGTATTCGCACACATATTTTTACAGATCTTATACAGCTTATTTGTATTTGAGCTGTGCCTTCCCCCTATCACAAGCATAACATCGGACTGCGAGGCAAGCTCTTCCGCTTCGGACTGCCTATCAGATGTGGCACTACATATTGTATCAAATATTTTGGAATTTGTACATAGTTTTTGAAACTTTTTTAAAGATTTTTTCCATTCTTTTAT
>CANQLX010000046.1 GCA_947624835.1 uncultured Clostridia bacterium | reverse complement strand
ATGACGTCCCGCCTGCTTTACAGCCGACTCCTCCCGCTCCTGTCGCAGAGGAACCGAAGCCGGAGAAAAAGGGATTTTTCAACAGCAAACCCAAGACTGAAAAGCCTTTGAAGGACGACACAATCAATACAGCCGCTCCTATTCAGAATGATGATACATGGACCTGTCCTAATTGCGGTAAGGTTATGCCAAAGTATGTCGGCACCTGTGGCTGCGGTGAACCTCAGCCGTTCGATTTTGATTATGTACAGACACCGACGCAGCCGACCGACTATTCCTCTGTGAAAACAAATTCTGTAAATGCGACAGATTCCATAAACAAAACCGATAATAAATTTGTCTTGCCCCCGAATGATGAGTATGATGATAACAGGATAACTGATGAATCGGAATTTTACCTTTCTGCCCCATCCATTGAATCATACAGTCCTCAGACATCAAATAATACAAATACATCAAGCCAACCACAATATCCCTATACAAACAATACTAACGTATCCGGAAACAAACCGTTTGCGAAGAAAAATGAATTTTCGGAACAGAATATCAGCAGTACTGCTCCCAATTACAACAATACACAGTCTGATGACAGCTATGATGATGTGCCCGGGTATAATTTTGATAATATTCCCCCTGTCGCTCCTATGAGATATTCGGATATCCCCGGAGATCAGGAGGAACAGAAACCCGAAGCTCCTAAAAAGCGTGGTTCCCTAGGATTCGGAAAAAACAAATAATCCAATGCACCGGTAAATAATGAACCGATGGACGAACCATGGACCTGTCCTAATTGCGGTAAGGTTATGCCCAAGTATGTCGGCACCTGTGGCTGCGGTGAACCTCAGCCCTTTGAATTTTGATAAACTGTATTTACGGGACTATCGACAGGGTTAATATATCCTGCTCGGCAGTCCCGTATTAATATTGGTTATTACTTTTCAAATTATAGATATATGTAATATTTGTCAACTGTATTTAAAAAGCGTCTATCGGATTGCCCTTCACAGCCAGCCCGATAAACCCTGTTATATTTTATTGTACGGTTTCTTATCTTACTACTGAACAATAATTCTGAAACTAACCGCTGTACATAAGGGAGAGTGTTTCATAACGAAGCAACTCTCCCAATTTATTATTTCATTTTACTTATATTGTATGAGAGCCTTTTTCAACAGTGACATCGACGCTACCCTCGGAATCGTTTACATACTCAACATATTCGCCGCCGTCAACCTTTAGATATACTATCTTATTTTCAGGTATTGTTTCGCCATTTTCGGCGTTTGTTATGGTGATCACTACCTCATAACTTTCTGGCGATTTGTCATTCCCTCTCCTTTTCTGTCTGAGGTTGTAAGTATATGAAGCAGAATTGTGTCATCTCTTGTACTATCAAAAATATAATTTGACATAAGCATATCATAGCCATAGTGAAATTTATGGTTTCCCGACGCCATAAGCTCGTATCCGGCGGAATTAGAGAAGCATTTAGATTACTGGATTAAGCTAAAACTAAATGGCTTGACACGTGCAAAACACAGATCTCAAGCCATTTTAGTTGCTTAATGTTCAATTTTCACAAGGTTTTTATTAAAACTTTGTCTAACTTTTTGGGGTCAATTCACAAAAGGGGAGCATTTCAATTATTATCTTTTTATATTATTTGTAATTCTTTTTACGTCTTAATGTTAATGATGTAATCACTCCGGAAGTTGCTATAAGAACAACTAAAAGTATAGCATTTGTGTTTTCACCTGTTACGGGTACACTACCGGAAGTGCTGTCTTGTGGTGCCGTTGAAGGCTCAGTATTATCTGATGTGCCTGTAGACTGTTCACCATAACTGTTATCAGTTGTTACATCCTGTTTTCCGGCATCGCTTGATTCCTCAGGTTCACTTAACTCCTCAGAATTGCTCGATTCTTCAGGCTCACTTGACTCCTCCGGTTCGCTTGACTCCTCCGGTTCACCAAATGTTTTTAAATCAGCAGGATCAGCCGTAAATCCAAGGTGGTAATATCCATCTGCTGTAGTTACTGTACCCGAACCGGAATAGTTATTAACATACACCGGACGGGAATCCTTTGCCATATCCATATATATGGTATGCGGTCCTTTTTCGAGGGTGAGTTTTACTTTTCCCTCTGCATCAGTTACATATTCAATATATTCGCCATCGTCAACTTTTAGACTTACTACCTTATTTTCTGATATAGCTTCTCCATTATTGGCATTTGTTATAGGAAGAACGACCTCATATTCTGCGGGGGATTTATCATTTTCTATTATTATTCTGTTTGTAGTGGTTAATATATGAAGAGGTACTGTACCATTTTGTGTTGACTCAAGTATATAATTTTCTACAATCAAATCTTCTCCGCCAAGTTCACCTAACTTCTCAGCATCACTGAAAACAGAGGCAGCAACATAGTTATTGGTTGCAACAAGAATATTCGTTGTTGTATCATCACGAACAAGCTGTGTTCCGTTGTCAAGCATTACAGATGTTATCTTAGATCCGCTTTCTCCGGCAGGATCATACTTGTAAGTGAATCCGGCAACCTGTAAAAAGCTTCCGCTTACACGTTCTCTTAATAAAAGACCTGTATCATCCTGACCTGTTGTAACAAGACCTGCCTCAATTGCAGAATATAACTGTGCAGGTGTAATTTTCAATACTTCAACCATATTACCGTGATTGAACGCATTAAGTACATCGCCCTTTGTAACTGTTCCTAAAGGCAGAGCGGAAGATATACCCCCACCATTTTCAACAGCAATAACAGGAATATCCATATTCAGACGATCAGCAAATATATTTGCATTTTCAAGAAATGCGTCTGTTACAAAATCACCATAGTTTGTTTCAACTATTCTCGGTTCGGCATAATCATAATATATATATCCTCCCCAAAGTGGTGTTTCGTTTACACAAAGTTCCTGACCTAATACTGTATTTTGTTCTTCCGTGAGTTGATCAAGATAGTTTTGTGTCGGATCCTTTATTTCCTGACCGTTGTCAGTCAATGAAAAATTCATTGCTTCATTATAATCCATTACTTTTCCGCTTGCGGTAACATTGTTGTTATCATCAAATGTGATTTCAATAGCTCCTAAAGCTGTAAATCCTGTTCCTGTCTGTATAACAGGTATAGATGTTCCCTCAAAGATATCATTTTCAACCGTATGACTGTGTCCGTCTACAACTGCTGTTACCTTTGAAAGTTCTTCTGCACTAAGTCCCCTTAAAAGGTCTTCACTTGTACAATCAACTGCCGAAGAATTATTTCCCAAATGGCAAACAAGTACAATAGCATCTGTGCTGTCGCTAAGATTTGCTATCTGTTCTTTAGCGGTTTGAATCTCATCGGCAAATGTAACTCCGGAAAGTTTTGCAGGATTTGTTGACGTTGCTGTATCTGTTGTTGTAATTCCGATGAATCCTATTTTATGCTCCCCTACTGTGATTACTGTATTCTGTTCGAGCATTGGTGAATCGTTATACAGTACATTTGCACCTAAAACAGGAAAACTTGCCACTTCAACATTTGACATTAACATATCATAGCCATAGTCAAATTCATGATTTCCTGCTGCCATAACATCATATCCGGCAGAGTTCATCAAACGTACAACATCCAGACCTTGTGAAACTGTTGCAAATGAAGCACCCTGTATTGCATCACCCGCATCTACCAATAAAGCATTTTCTGTTGATGCCGCAATAGCCGCCGTCTGTGGCAAACCTATCGCAGTATTGCTTCCTCCTACTACACCATGAATATCGTTCGTTGTGTAAATAGTCACCGTATTTGTATCAGTTGTTTTCTCAACACCGTTGCCTTCTGCAGCTGCAGGTACAGCCAATGCAGCCGTTGTGCATATTAAAGCCAAAGACAAGCTGATACATAAAACTTTTTTTGACATTAAAATTCCTCCTTAATTTATTATTATTTTTTGTTGCTGCACACATAAAGCAGTTTAACAAATAAATAATCTCATTTCATTATACCTATATTTTTACTTTTTTCAAGTATATTTCAACTTTTAGTTAATATAAACAATTAAAAAACAGAGCATAGTGCGTCAGGTTCTATGCTCCGATTTTTTTTACTTATTCATATCATAACCATTTATATTTATATTTACAGCACATTTGCTCGATTGCAGCAGCTCATGCCATTCATCAAGGCTTATATTTCTCTTTGGATATATTGTAGTTATATATTTGTAAAGGGATATAACATCACTACCGCATTTATGCAAACTTGATTGTACCGCCGAACTGAGCTTACGCTTAATATCTGAATATATTTTTTCGTATTCCTCAGCTTCATATTCCGAATCAAGCGTAATATCTATATCAAAATTGACCTCAAGATTATTATCCTCCAAAACTGCATTGGTCTGCGTTGTACAGGAGGAAATACCATAGCTTATACTGTCATATGATATATCACCTCTCAACTCGTCAGCTTTTTCACTTATCATTAGAATACCACTCGTTGCATCCATGTCAAGCCTTGCGGCACTTTTCATATCACTTCTGACGAGATAACTTCCGCTTGTCTTTATAAGGCTAAGTTCGTTGTCCGTTTCAATATGCGGTATAAGCATATCGCTGTATTTATCATTAAGACACGATACATAATCGAAAAGTGAAAAGTGAATTGAGGACTGATTGACAGCCTTACTGTCATATAATAAATTTATGCTTTCCGAGGTATATCCGAGCTTTGTTATGGCGTTATCTATTGTTTCCCTTGAATTGTCCGCCGCAATTATATTTGTCGTTTTCATAATATCATTGTTATGCCTGAAATACGAAAGACTGCTTTCGAGGTCATCTGCTGCCATGGGATTTACCATAATAAAAAGGCATTGACTGAGAAGTATTGTACGTCCTTTCTGATTTTCAAGGTTTTCTATGGCTTTCTGCACGTTTTCTCCCTCTGAATATAAAAGTCTGACAGAATTTTCCTCCTCAGCTTCTGTATCAAGAACTATATAAGTCATTGTATAGTCATCGCCGCTTTTATCTATACCTATTCCCTGCACTATAAGCCTCTGATTAAGCTGAGCCGCTCCGCATCCGCTGAATGTCGGTATTATAATGGAAATACATAAAATAAGAGATGCGGTTCTTAAAACTCTTTTTACTGCTTTAGGTGATTTTATCTTATATACCACTGCCGCACCAAGGGGTATTATGAAAGAAAATACAACAGCAAGAATTGCCAATATTCTTCTGTCAAATATTATATTTCCTATATATCCGTTATTGCAAATGAATATCAGTATTCCGTAAATAACAGCAAGTATCGGTATATATACGGAATTTATAACCTTTTTGTCAGCGGAAAAATTTCCTATAAGGCGGAAAATTATATAAAGCTCCGAGGAAAGCAAACAGCAGAAAGAGGCAGCTGCTGTTCCTATAAAAAACGGATTGAATCTTTGCAAATCGCCCGATCCGTCTATACTGTGATAAAACGGGAAGGGCATATCCGTCAGATATACACCAAGTGTTCCGCAAATCAGGATAAGCATAGCACCGAGGAATATATAGGTAAACATATTCCACAATACGTAACTTTTAGTAAATCTGCCCTTTGCTGTGCGGCATAAGGTAAATAATATTGCGGTTTCCTCAGTTTGTGAAAGCATTAAAAGCATATTGCCATACAATGATTTTGCAGACGTATTTCCTATCGGCATAAGGTTTTCGGTATCAAATGACGGTGCAAGAAGAAATATCATCAGCAGAGCTGATATTATAAAACCACCGAATGCAACAGCGGAAAATCTTGCGGATGCTTCAAGTCCCTTGTATGACGCATATACGGAAACCGCAAGAATAAAGAAAATAATACTGTATTTTTCTATTCCTGTCCCCGAAAGCTCCCCTATAAAGCCGTTAAGGCAGAACAAATGATAGACGGACATATATACAAAATATAATATATAAAGCAGACCGCCGTATTTCATAAGATTATCATTTCCGATATTTTTATTATTTATTGTGTATTCACGATATTTAATTATCGGTATCAACAAAAGGAATGAAAATACCGTAAAAATAATAAAAGGGAAAAACAGCTCCCATACGGCTCCCCTCCCCGAAAATGCTTCGGGGAAAAGAAGGATATTTGAAATTTTGCATATAAAAAGCAATACAAAAAGCTGACCAGATGTTATGATTCTCTCATTATTCATATCAGGCACCTCCGCCGACATGGGAGCCGGGCATATTCTGCACCTTTGCCGATTTATCGGAAAGTGTTTTCCAATCCGCTCTTATGAATACATCTCTCAGAGCACCCTTTCCAACCGGGGAAAGCGGAGCGGTATAGGGTATTCCGAAGGTTGATTTACTGCAAATATTAATGAAAACAAAGCAGAAAAGGGCAGCTATTCCCCAAATTCCCCATATTCCTCCCGCAACCGTAAATGCAAGTCTGAGTATAGCAACAGGTGCATACAGATTAGGAATGATATATGAGCATATTATGGCGACGGCAACGACCATAAGAGTGGGCGCACCGATAAGACCGGCATTTATTGCGGTATCACCGATTACAAGACCGCCTACTATACTGACCGCATAGCCGAGCGGCTGCGGCATTCTCAGACCGGATTCCCTCATTATTTCATATACGAATTGTAAAAGTATTGTTTCCGACATAAGCGAAAGCGGAGTTGCTCCGATCGAGCCTGCTATTTTATTAAGCATAAGTGTGGGAAACATTTCCGGATTGAATGTTCCGAGTGCTGCGAAAATTCCCGGAAGCATCATTGCAATAAAAAATGCCGCATATTTCAGCCGTCTTGTAAATGTGGCAAAATACGGTTTATTAGAATAATCGTCAAGCGTCTGAAAATTTTCGACAAATAAATACGGTACAATAAGTGCGGAGGGTACTCCGTCAACTAAAATCGCAATTCTACCCTCGGCAATCTTTCCGCATACCGTGTCCGAACGCTCGGTTATTCCTACTGTACTGAAAAGTGATACTCCCTTTTTGTCCTCAAGATACGGTACTATATATCCTGCGGCAAGAACCGTATCTATATTAATTTTTCTTAGTCTTCTTTTAAGCTCAACAACTATATCGGGAGAGGCTATATCCTTAAGATAGCATAGGCATATCTCTGTTTTTGATAAATTGCCGAGTGTCATTACCTCAAAATACAGCTTGGGATTTTTCATCCTTCTGCGCAGAAGTGCCATATTTGTCCTTATCGGCTCGACAAAGCCCTCCTTTGAGCCTCGCTGTACAACATCGGATTCAGGCTCGGATATACTTCTTGATTTAAAACCCTGTATTCCTATTGAAAGCATTACATTACAGCCATCAAGGGCAATAACTGCGAAGCCTGACATTATAACCTTGAATAGCTCCTCAAAAGTTGTTATATTTTTTACATCATCGGTACATAGAATTTTATTTTTGATATCATCAAGATCCTGCTTTGCATTAGCCGAAAAATCATGGGAAAAAAGTGGCTTTATTACGCTCTCTCCGAGAACCTCCTTATCTGTGAGGTTATCTATTGATATGACTGCACCGTTTATACCGCTGAGTTTCATCTCATGAATTGTAAGGTCGGCACTGTTATTGAAGCTGTCCCTTATAAAATCAAGATTAGTTTGCAGTTGAGGATAGAAATAGGTTTTTTTATCCTCCTGTTTTGTTTCCGACTGTGATTTTGGTCTGTATATTTCCTTTATTGCTCTTATAAACTCATACAAATTTCATCCCTCCGATTTGCTTTTAATTTTCCACGTGAATGTATGATTTATACATTTCAGCGAATATTTCGTTATGAATTGTACAGAATAAATTAAAGAACCAATGAAAGGAAAAGAAAAAAATGATCATATCCGCAATAAGGACAATACTTTTGTATGTAATAATAATCATAACCGTAAGGATAATGGGAAAACGTCAGATAAGTGAGCTGCAAACGAGTGAGCTTGTTGTAACGCTGCTAATGTCGGATATAGCTTCGATACCCATGCAGGATACGGACCAGTCAATGCTGAGCGGCATAATTCCGATCCTGATACTTGTTATCTGTGAAATAGTCATATCATTGCTTATGCTGAAAAATTCATGGGTAAGGAGGGCAATTTGCGGAAAGCCTGTGATAATAATCAACGACGGCAAGGTGGATCAGAAAGCTATGAGAGATTTACGTCTGAGTATTGAGGAGCTTTTTGAGGAATTAAGACAGAAGGATGTATTTGATATAAAGGATGTTGCCTTTGCAATAATCGAAACCAACGGTAAAATGAGTGTGCTGAAAAAATCCTCGAGTGATACCGTAACAGCGGGACAGCTTGGTGTACAGGCAAAGGATAACGGTATGCAGGCGGTTGTCGTAAGTGACGGGGAGGTAGCACAATCCTCGCTCAAATTCTGCGGGCTCAGCGAGGAGTGGCTTAATAAAATACTCAATCTCGAAAAGCTGAGGGTAAGCGATATTTTTATTATGACCGCCGACAAAACAAAAAAATATAATATTATTAAAAAGGAAGGAAATAATTGTGCATAGGATATACAGCGCGATAATCATACTTGCAGTCACGATTGCCGTAATAATGTTTGGGTTTACGATAAACACAACAACGTCAAGGTCGGTATCGGATAAGGTAGAGCTTGCTGAAAGCTATGCTGTGGGCGGTGATACGGTAAATGCGAAAAATGCGATAAAGGCAGCAGTCAGCGAATGGCAGGGTAAAATGGAAACAATGCTTATATTTGTCTCACACGGCAGGCTTGATCAGATCGAGGAGTCTCTGAATAATGCCAATACCTATATTGAGTTCGGGGAATTAAAGGCATTTTCAGCGGAATGTCGTAAAGTTAAAATATTGATAAAACACTTTTATGACCTTGAATATCCCACAATAAATAATATTTTATAGATATTCCTAAAATTGATAAAAATAGACCGGCAGCGCGAGAAAACTCGTGCTGCCGACCTACATTAAGGAGTATCATACGATTATAAAGTTGTAATCTTTCCGGATTTCGTCTTTTTCGGCTTCGGATCTTCCTTTACCTCAAAAATACAGGTGCCGAACGGAGCAAGACGAATTTGTGCTGAATTGAGCCATTGCTTATGTGGAACAGGCTCAGACTTTACGGGATATGCATTTGTTATTCCCTTACCTCCGTAAATTTCAAAATCGGTATTAAGAACTTCCGTCAAAGTACAAGCGTCCTTAAGACCTATGCGATAACTTTCACGACATACAGGCGACATATTGCAAACTATGACATATTTCTGCCCGTCTGTCATACGATAATATGAATATACATTATTATCCCCGTCGTCAGCGTCTATCCAAAGGAAACCGTCTTCCTCGTAATCCTTTTCATAGAAAGCAGGATTCTGCGTTGTCAAAGCTCCAAGCTCTCTGAAAAAGCGGTGGAAGCAACGGTGCATCTCATAATCATTTATAAGGAACCAATCAAGCTCCTTTGTTTCGTCCCATTCCCTGAACATTCCAAGCTCATTTCCCATAAAATTAAGCTTCTTGCCGGGGTGGGTAAACATATAAGCATAAAGGGATCTTACCTGTGCAAACTTATTTGCATAATCACCGCCCCACATCTTCTGAACAACGGTTGCTTTGCCATGTACAACCTCATCATGCGAAAGCGGAAGAATAAACCTCTCATAGTAGAAATATGCCATTGACCAGTTGATCTTATTATGGCTTCCCTTCCTAAAAAGCGGATCTATCTTGAGATATTCAAGGGTATCGTTCATCCAACCCATATCCCACTTATAGTCAAATCCCAAACCACCCTTATCAACAGGCTTGGTTACTCCCGGATAGTCGGAGGAATCCTCTGCTATAAGCATAATATTATGGAATTTCTTGTCAAGTATTGAATTCATCTTCTTGAAAAACTCAACCGAGCGTTCATTTACACCCCTGTCCCTATTTCCCATCCAATAAATGCCGTTATTGATAGCATCCATACGTATTCCGTCAAAGTGGTATGCATCAAGCCAGAATGCAGCACAGGAAATCAAGAAACTCTGGACCTCTCCCCTTGAAACGTTAAAATTATAAGTACCCCACTCACTTTGATTTACGTCTGACGGCGGATATTCGTATAGATAGGTTCCGTCGAATTTTGCAAGGGAGTAATTATCTTTTACGAAATGCACAAACGCAAAGTCTATTATAACACCTATTCCGGCAACATGACATTTATTTACAAACCTCATAAGTTGTTCAGGTGTACCATATCTCGATGTAGCACTGTAATACTGTGATGCCTGATATCCCCAAGAACCGTCAAACGGAAATTCAGCAAGGGGCATTACCTCGATATGTGTAAAATTATTTTCCTTTACATATCTGATAAGATCATCAGAAACCTCATCATATGAAAACCACTGAGCTCTTCCATCAGCCGGACTTTTACCCTGTGGTTTTTTCCACGAACCCATGTGCATTTCATAGATATTAAGCGGCTTATCATAGCATTTTGAACGACTTGTCATCCATTCCTCATCATGGAATACCTTTTCAGGTTCTATCCTTGTTATAACAGAAGCAGTATTAGGTCTTAGCTCACTGTAGAAAGCATACGGATCGGATTTATCAACAACCGTTCCGCCCTGCTGATATACTCTGAACTTGTACAGTTGACCAACTCTTGCTTCGGGAATACAGAGCTCATAGATACCGCCGTCAATACGGTTCATACGGTGATATCCGCCGTTCCAGCCGTTAAATTCTCCAATGACATCAACCCCCTGAGCGGCAGGAGCATAAACTCTAAAAAGTATACCACTGTCATTCTCGGAAACGGGATGTGCACCGAAATATTTATACGCATCGCTGCAAATACCGCCATAGTATTCGTCCATTTTAAAAACTGCCATTTCACCATCTCCCGAAGAAATAAACATCACCACTTATATTATAAAATAGGAATATTGTATTGTCATTAGACATATATTACTTTTTGTCTGTTTATGAAATTATCTGAAGGAGTTATACAGTGCAAGTGCAAGCATAACATTGCCGCTTGCCTTAATTTTTCCCGTAGTGAAGGCTCTGAAACCGTCAAGCCTGCCGGACATAAACTCCTCAAATGTATCGGATGTCATCGTGATATCAATATCAGCTCTGTTATGCTTCACAGGCTCAATAAACTTCTGTCCGTTCATATAGGAAAAAAATATATCTCCGCCGTCTTTCCCGGTTATATGGAACTGTGCGGTATAGTTCTTGCTTATTGAGGCAGTATTATTTTGCAGAAACCTATCCTCAACAACCTTATATTGCTCACTAAAACTCATAAAATTTCTTCCTTTTAAAATAAAATTTATTCCTTTTCATTGGTTATGCACACCAATACAGTACTATTGTACCATAATTCTATATAAATTATACTTCTTTAAAATAAAAATAATTTCATTTTGCGACAATATACATATTTTGACAAAATTATATTAAAAAGAGAATCGGAAACCTCTTGCGAAATTTCCGATTCCTAATCTATCTTTGCTGATAATTACTGCATTTTATTTCCTCTTGCTACATATGACGTATGGAGATACTTATGAGCCTTCTCCTTGCCAGGTGCCTCAAAGAACTCATCATATACCATCTTGATAACAGGACTCTCGTCACTGCATCTGTACTCACAATTTTTATCATAATCGTAGAGTGCCTTTGAACGGAGTGCCTTGTAATCAACATAGTTGCGTACACTGTCACTCTGGAGAGGCTGACCGCCGCCGTTGATACATCCTCCCGGACAAGCCATAATCTCTACCATTTGATAATCTGCTTCGCCACTCTTTATCTTTTCAAGAAGTCTGCGTGCATTGCCAAGTCCTGATGTAACAGCAACATTAATCTTTATTCCTGCCACTTCGTAGGTTACAGTACGAACCTCTTCCGGACCTCTTACTTCCTCAAAGTCTACCTTCTTAAAATCGCCATCGAGAGTTCTTGCGGCAGTTCTGAGTGCAGCTTCAAGCACACCGCCTGTCGTACCGAAAATTGCTCCGCCGCCTGTTGCCTTGTTGAACGGTGCATCATAATCTTCATCTTCAAGGTCGGGAAGCTGTATTCCGGCACGCTTTATCATTCTTGCAAGCTCTCTTGTTGTAAGAGCAACATCAACATCATCGTAATCGCCGTCACCCGAACGGAGCTGCGGACGTGTACATTCAAATTTCTTTGCAGTACACGGAATTACGCTGACAACGAACAGCTTATTAGGATCGATACCGTTCTTCTGTGCATAATAACCCTTAAGTACAGCGCCGAACATTGCCTGCGGTGATTTGCAGGTTGAAAGGTTCGGAATGAAATCGGGATAATAATGCTCAACAAATTTTACCCAACCCGGACAGCATGATGTGAACATCGGGAGCGTTCCGCCGTTCTTTATTCTGTCGATAAGCTCGTTAGCCTCCTCAAGAATTGTAAGGTCGGCAGTGAAATCCATGTTAAATATTTTGACACCCTCGCCGAGTCTGCGCACGGCAGCAGCCATTTTACCCTCAACATTTGTTCCGATAGGCATACCGAAGCTTTCGCCGAGTGTAGCCTTGATTGAAGGTGCTGTGAAGAAGATAACTTCCTTCTCCGGATCCTGAATTGCCTCCCATACTTTGTCCTCCTGGCTCTTTTCTGTGAGAGCTCCAACAGGACAGCTCACGATACACTGACCGCATCCGACACACGGAGAATCGTTAAGGCTCTTATCAAACGGACTTCCGACATGAACCTGATAACCTCTCTTGATTGCTCCGATAACAGATACTGTCTGTACATTCTTACAGGCGGATACGCAGCGCATACACTGAACACACTTATTATTGTCACGGACAATATATGGTGATTGTTCGTCAATCTCGTGATTCATTTCCTCAGGAGTGAAGCGATCCTCGTCAACACCATATTCGAGAGCGAGCTTCTGAAGCTCACAATTATTATTTCTTACGCATGAAAGACATTTCTTTTTATGAGTTGAAAGAAGAAGCTCGATCGTCGTCTTTCTCGATTTTATAACAGCAGGGGTATTTGTAAATACCTCCAAGCCCTCCTCAGCGGGATATACGCAGGCAGCAAGCAATCCTCTGCGGTTCTTTGCCTCTACCATACATACACGGCAAGCGCCTATACAGTTAATATCCTTGAGATAGCACAACGTCGGTATTTCAATATTTGCCTGCTTAGCAGCCTGCAGAATTGTATAACCCTTTGGTACTTCAACAGGGATATTATTTATTTTCAGATGTACTGTTTCCATGAATTATCCCCTCCTTATCTGGTTACGATAGCGCCGAATTTACAATTACTCATGCAGACGCCGCATTTAATACATTTTGTTGAATCAATGACATGAGGCTGCTTAACTGTACCGGAAATAGCCTTGACAGGACAATTCCTTGCACAAAGAGTACAGCCCTTACATTTATCCGGAACGATCTCATATTTAATAAGAGATTTACATACTCCTGCCGGACAGGTTTTATCCTTGATATGGGCAATATATTCATCCTTGAAGAAGTGCATTGTTGAAAGAATCGGGTTAGGTGCAGTCTGACCGAGCGCACAGAGTGAGGACTTCTGCATATGTGTTGCAAGTTCTTCAATTCTGTCGATATCTTCCATTTCACCGTTACCCTGTGTTATCTTATCGAGGTACTGGAGAAGTTTTCTTGTACCTACACGGCACGGTGTACACTTACCGCAGCTCTCATCAACGGTAAATTCCAGATAGAACTTAGCGATATCTACCATACAGGTATCCTCGTCAAGTATAATCATACCGCCCGAACCCATCATTGAGCCGATAGCGAGAAGACTGTCATAGTCAATAGGTGTATCTATATGCTCAGCCGGAATACATCCGCCGGAAGGACCGCCTGTCTGTGCAGCCTTGAACTTCTTACCATTCGGTATTCCGCCGCCGATCTCCTCGATAATTTCACGCAGAGTTGTTCCCATAGGAATTTCAACAAGACCTACGTTTGTGATCTTACCGCCGAGTGCGAATACTTTCGTACCTCTGCTCGTTTCGGTACCGATTGATGAATACCAATCGCTTCCCTTATATATGATCTGTGCAATATTTGCATAGGTTTCAACATTGTTGAGTACGGTAGGTTTCTCGAAAAGACCTTTTACTGCCGGGAACGGAGGACGTGGATGGGGTTCGCCTCTGTTACCTTCGATTGATGTCATAAGTGCCGTTTCCTCACCGCATACGAATGCACCGGCACCAAGACGTATTTCAATATCAAAATCGAAACCTGTACCGAATATATCCTTGCCGAGGAAACCATATTCTCTTGCCTGCTGAATAGCTATGCTGAGTCTTTGTACAGCTATCGGGTACTCGGCACGTACATACACAAAGCCGTGATGTGCGCCGATTGCGTAGCCGGCAATCGTCATAGCCTCAATCACACACTGCGGGTCGCCCTCAAGTATTGAACGATCCATGAATGCGCCCGGATCACCCTCGTCCGCATTACAGCATACATACTTAATATCGCCCTGTGACGCCTTAGCGAACATCCATTTCTTACCTGTGGGGAATCCGCCGCCGCCTCTGCCTCTGAGACCGGAGTTGAGAACCTCGTTAATAACATCATCAGGCGACATTGAGGTGAGTGCCTTATAAAGTGCCTGATAACCGTCAACAGCGATATATTCCTTTATGTTTTCAGGATCAATAACACCGCAGTTCCTCAGGGCAATTCTCATCTGCTTCTTATAGAAGTTTGTTTCAGAGAGAGAGATTATAGAGCCGTCTGTATGAACTGTTTCCTGATAAAGAAATTCCTTAACGACATTGCCCTCTTTGAGATGCTCCTTAACAATTCTTTCAACGTGCTCAGGTGTTGCCTGTGCATAGAAAGCACCTTCGGGATAAACAATCATAATCGGACCGAGTGAGCAAAGACCGAAGCAGCCTGTTCTTACAACGAGGATTTCGTCCTCAAGTCCGTTCTCCTTAAGTGATTTTTCAAGAGCCTCAAGCACCTTTTTACTGCCGGACGAGGTACAGCCCGTACCACCGCAGACAAGCACCTGCTTACGATACTGTGTATGTTTAGCCAGTTCCTCGCCTTTTTCCTTAACGAGCTTTCTGACCATTACAAGATCCTCGTTCTCTTTTTTTATTTGATTAAGTTCTTCAATCGTCATTACTGCTTGCCCCCTTCCTCAGCAATATATTTGTCAATAATTTTTCCGACCTCTTTAGGGGTAAGCTTACCGTAAACCTCTTCATCGATCATCATTACAGGTGCAAGACCGCAAGCACCCACGCAGCGGCATGAGTCAATGGAGAAAAGACCGTCGGGTGTACATTCACCGCTCTTTATGCCAAGCTTGCTTTCAACCTCAGCCAATATCTTATCCGCACCCTTTACATAGCAAGCCGTGCCAAGACAGACGCTGATTCTGTGTTTGCCCTTCGGGGTAAGGCTGAAACGGGAATAGAATGTTGCAACGCCATACACTTCGCTGAGTGATACTCCGAGTCCGTCAGCAACCATTTGCTGAACCTCGATCGGAAGATAACCGTATATCTCCTGTGCCTCATGAAGTACAGGCAAAAGTGCTCCCGGAACTTCTTTATTCTTTTCAATTACTTCAAGAAGTTTTTCTTCCTGAGCCTTTGTCCCCTTGAACGTCAGGGAATTTTCTGCCATAGGATATACCTCCCAATATTTATTAATTTCTACTGAAACCACTACCATTATACAGCAAAAAAAGAATAATTACAAGGATTTTATTATCTATTTATACAAAAAATTTTCATTTTTTATTTTTTAGTTAGATACATTTAATTTATTTATGCAAATATTCCTGTTTTTCAAATTTAAAATTCACGGTCTGATTTTGATTATATTACTCACTTCATATTATAATCCTCTGCTCATCTCCGATTCGGTAATTATCATTTTCTGACTGCATGAACAATTATACAACATAATACGTCAATTGTACAGTATTTTTTTCATAAAAATATGTACCAAAAGATGAAAATGATTACAGTAAAAAAATTGCGTATTCATCGGATTTCCGAAAAATACGCATCA
>CANQLX010000045.1 GCA_947624835.1 uncultured Clostridia bacterium | reverse complement strand
CCGGAGAATATAATTCCCTTATATCCTCCGGCCTCAATCTTTTCAATAGGTGTTGTATAGGGTAAAAGCTCACAATAGACATTACATTCCCTGACTCTTCTCGCTATAAGCTGGCTGTACTGACCGCCAAAATCAAGAATAAGAACCTTTTCATGCTTTGTTTCCATTTCAATCAGCCTTTCTCGTTAATATTTCCTTTTCCCATATTCATACAAATTTATTCCACAGTTACCGATTTAGCAAGGTTTCTGGGTTTATCAATATCACAGCCCTTAAGTGAAGCAACATAGTATGCAAAAAGCTGCAGCGGTACAACCGCAAGCGAAGGCAAAAGCATATCACATACCTTCGGTATATACACAGTCTGACCTATATTGTCCATTTCGGGGTGATTATCGCAGGCTATACACATAACCTGTGCTCCCCTTGTCTTTACCTCTTCTATATTGCTGACAATTTTTCCAATGAGTTCCTCGTGTGTTGCTAGGGCAATCACAGGTGTACCCTTTTCGATAAGTGAAATTGTTCCGTGCTTAAGCTCACCCGCAGCATATGCCTCACTGTGAATATATGATATTTCCTTAAGCTTTAGAGAACCTTCAAGCGAAAGTGCATAATCAATATTTCTTCCGATAAAGAATATATCCTTACTATTGAAATATTTTGAAGCAAGGTACTGTATTTTTTCCTTGTGCTGCAAAATATTTTCTATTTTTTCCGGCAGTTGTTCAAGCTCACCTATAAGGGCTTTATATTCATCTTCTACCACAGTACCGAGCATATCCCCAAAATACAGTGCCATAAGATAAATAACCGCAAGCTGTGTACTGTATGCCTTTGTAGTAGCAACGGATATTTCCGGACCCGCCCATGTGTAAATAACCTCATCGGACTCAACCGCAATGGCACTTCCAACAACATTTACAACCGAGATAACATGAGAACCCCTTCGCTGAGCTTCCTTCATTGCCTCTTTGGTATCAGCTGTTTCACCCGACTGACTTATAACAATCGTCAGGACCCTGTCATTAATAATGGGGTCACGGTAACGAAATTCCGATGCAAGATCGACTTCAACCGGTATTCTGAGCATCTTCTCGAAAATGTATTTGGCAACCACTCCGACATGATATGCGGAACCACAGGCTATTATATTTATTTTGGTAAAATTTTTAAGCTGTTCAGCCGTAATTTTGATCTCGTCAAGAACAACCCTTCCGTTTTTAATTCTCGGACTTATGGTATCTCTTATCGCCTTTGGCTGCTCCATAATCTCCTTGAACATAAAATGCTCATATCCGCCTTTTTCGGCAGCATTTATATCCCAATTAACGGTTTCAATATCCTTATGAATTTCTTCCTTATCGGTATTTATAATTTTAACACCCTCACGCCTGAGAACAGCTATTTCATTATTTTCAAGACGATATATATCCCTTGTTTTTGAGAGGATCGCGGTAACATCGGATGCGATAAAGTTTTCCCTTTTGCCAAGACCGATTATGAGCGGACTCTCCTTACGAACAGCAATAATCTCATCAGGATTTTCCCTACTGATTACACCGAGAGCATAGGAACCCTCAAGCTTTTCAAGCACTTTAATTACGGTATCAATAAGGTTGCCCTTATAATAATATTCAATAAGCTGAACAATAACCTCCGTATCAGTCATTGAACGGAACACTATACCCTTTGATGTCAAATAATCCTTAAGTTGCTGATAATTTTCTATAATTCCGTTATGAACAACGGCGAATCTGCCCGATTCGCTGAGATGAGGATGTGCATTTACATCAGACGGCTCACCGTGTGTTGCCCATCTTGTATGACCTATTCCTACCGTACCCTTGAGCCCCTCACTGTTGTTTGTAAGCTCCTTTAGTACCTTCAATTTTCCCTTTGCCTTTTTTACGACAAGCTCATTTCCGTCATTCAAACATACTCCCGCACTGTCGTAGCCTCTGTATTCGAGCTTTTCAAGGCCGTCAAGAAGAAACGGACCTGCCTGCTCATAGCCAATATAACCAACAATACCGCACATACAAATCCCTCCGGCTTATCTGTATATTATATCCTCACGCTTGGGACCGTTAGAAATCATTGTAAAAGGGACACCGACCGCTTTTTCCGCAAATTCAATATATCTGCGGCAGTTTTCGGGCAGTTCCTCATATCTTCTTATTCCCCTTATATCGCATTTCCAGCCGGGCAATACCTCAAGTATCGGTTTTGCCCTCTTTAGCTTTGTTGTGGACGGGAAATAATCTATCCTCTCGCCGTCAACTTCATAAGCAACACATACAGGAATTTCGTCAAGATATCCAAGTGCATCAAGTACAGTAAATGCAACCTGTGTTGCGCCTTGAACCTTACAGCCGTAGCGTGTCGCAACGAGGTCAAGCCAACCCATTCTTCTCGGTCTACCGGTGGTAGCTCCGTATTCGCCGCCGTCGCCGCCTCTTTTGCGGAGCTCCTCTGCTTCCTCTCCGAATATCTCGCTGACAAATTCACCTGCTCCGACAGAACTTGAATATGCCTTTACTACTGTTATAATATCCTTAATTTCATACGGAGGAATACCGCCTGCACCTACCGCACCGTAACCGGCTATTGTATTTGATGATGTAACCATGGGATAGATTCCGAAATCGGTATCCTTAAGTGAGCCAAGCTGACCCTCAAGAAGAATATTCTTTCCGGTTACCACAGCATCATGTACAATATCAAAGGTATTTGCAACATATGGTTCAAGTGCCTTTTTGTATTCCATAAGCTTTGCAAACATTTCATCCGCATTTATAGGATTTTTATGATAAACATTTGTTACTATCGCATTTTTAACCTCAAGTATTCTTACAAGCTTATCCCTCAATCCTTCCTCGTCATCAAACAATTCATTTACCTGAAATCCTATCTTGGAAAACTTATCGGAATAAAACGGAGCTATACCCGATTTTGTCGAACCGAAGCTTCTTGAGGATAATCTTTCCTCCTCGTAGCAGTCAAAAAGAACATGATACGGCATAACAATCTGTGCCCTATCCGATACAAGTATATGCATCTTAGGGACTCCGCTGTCAATAAGAGAGTTAATTTCCTTTATAAGATTTTCAACACTGAGGGCAACTCCGTTGCCGATTATGTTGGTTGTCTTTTCATTGAATACTCCGGAAGGGAGCTGATGGAGTGCAAATTTTCCATAATTATTTATTATCGTATGACCGGCATTACTGCCTCCCTGAAAACGGATAACCATATCCGAATTCTGGGCAAGCATATCCGTTATTTTTCCCTTACCCTCATCGCCCCAGTTGGCACCGACTATTGCTCTTACCATTTTTTTGCCTACCTTTCGTTCTAAACATTATTTTTTATATGGACAGGATCCGGCCCGGCAGACCTGTTCATGCAATCACACAGGTGCAACAAGAACTTGTCCGGTACCCCTGTAAACATTCACAAGACCCTCCCCTGAGGCAGCGGATCCTACAAGAGTTTTTGTTGTACGCTCTACCGTAAAGTTAAGGCTTTGTGACCACGCTATTGCCATATTCCCGTCTATCTTGAGTACGTCATTATTGAGATCAAATACCATAAGCTCTGTTGACGGCACAGGACTTTCGAGAACAACTATTCCCTGTCCTATCATAGTATTGTTGAACAGTCCCTCTCCTCCTGCAACCGCCGAAGAGAAGTTTGACCTTGCGGTAACCCTCATTTCAACAGTATCGTTGCAGGCAAGAAACAGTCCGTCCTCAATCGTCATGGCACCGTTCCAATTTGCAAGATTCTCAAGAAGAATATATTTATATGTCGGTTCAAAAATAACCTGACCTGTTCCGAAATATCTCGGTTTTATGGCACTTTCCCCGGTAACCGCACCTCCTACAATTCTTTTAAATAAATCGCCTGCACCCTTTACATTTGTTGAAACTTCTACATTACCGGAAATAATTTGCATTGCGCCAGCTTGTATTATAATACCGGAATTATTGAGATCAGCAACAACCTGCTTTTTATGCACACCCATTTTACTCATAAAATATGCTGTTTGTGCGGAAGATGCATTTACGGAAAGATCCCTCCCGTATTCTATTACCGAAAAGCAACCAAGCTGCTTTGCCACACTGTGTGCAGATGTTGTATTATATATGTTTGACTGTACCACTTTTAACACCCCTTTAATTATTTACACATTTATTTCTGCTGACTCTGTTTTCAGATCCTGATATCTTGCAAGTGACGGTTCTACTGTTTCCCTGAGAAAATCCTCTGTTTGCTGCGGCGCTCTTCCAACATATTTTTCGGGAAGTAGAATCGCCTCAAGCTCCTCAAGTGTAACACCAAATGCAGGATCAGCAGCTATTCTTTCAAGAAGATCATTCTTTCCCCCGTCTGCCTTTATAACACGTGATGCAGCCATCGAATGTTCCCTAATTTTTTCATGCAGTTCCTGCCTGTCGCCGCCCCTCTTTACTGCATCCATCATAATATTTTCGGTAGCCATAAATGGGAGCTCATTCTTGAGGTGTGAAGTTATTACCCTATCGTAAACAACAAGACCATTACTTACATTCATATAAAGGTTGAGTATAGCATCAACAGCAAGGAATGCCTCCGGTATGCTCAATCTCTTATTAGCCGAGTCATCAAGTGTTCTCTCAAACCACTGTGTTGCTGCTGTTATATACGGGTTGAGTACATCAGCCATTACATATCTTGCAAGAGATGCCATACGCTCCGAACGCATAGGATTGCGTTTATATGCCATTGCAGACGAGCCTATCTGATTTTTCTCAAACGGCTCCTCTATTTCTTTCATATGCTGGAGAAGTCTTATATCATTTGAAAACTTCGCTGCACTTTGGGCAATTCCTGCAAGAACATTAAGCACACGGCTGTCAAGCTTTCTTGAATAGGTCTGTCCCGATACTGCAAAGCATTCACTGTAACCCATTTTTTCGGCTATAAGCCTGTCAAGCTTTTTGCATTTCTCATGATCTCCGTCAAAAAGCTCCAAGAAGCTCGCCTGTGTTCCTGTCGTACCCTTACAGCCCAAAAGCTTCATTCCTTCGAGAACATACTGAACGTCCTCAAGATCCATCAGAAGATCCTGAATCCACAGTGTAGCCCTTTTACCGACAGTAGTGGGCTGGGCAGGCTGAAAATGAGTGTATGCAAGCGTTGGCAGAGACTTATATTTATCTGCAAACTCAGAAAGCATACGGATTGTACTAACAAGCTTTTTCTCAACTATTTTCAATGCTTCTGTCATTATTATAACATCAGTATTATCTCCCACATAGCACGATGTTGCCCCGAGGTGAATTATTCCCTTTGCATTCGGACACTGTACACCGTATGCATAAACGTGTGACATTACATCATGACGAACCAGTTTTTCTCTTTCCTCTGCCACTTCGTAATTAATATCATCCGCATGAGCCTTGAGCTCATCTATCTGTTCCTGTGTGATATCAAGACCAAGCTCACGTTCTGCCTCTGCAAGTGCTATCCAAAGCCTTCTCCATGTCCTAAATTTCTTATCGGGAGAAAATATATATTTCATTTCCTTATCCGCATATCTCGAAGAAAGCGGTGATTCATATGTATCTCTCATAAATTGTACACCTTTCTGTAAATTTATCTGCATTATGCTTCCGTACCCTGACAGACAGATTGTTCGGATTTTCGGCGTATGATCTTTTTATCAAAGTCGACACCGCCCCGTTCTTTTCCCTCAAGCATTTTTTCGGGTATTTTTGTCGGATAATTTCCCGAAAAACAGGCATCACAAAATCCTGTATTCTGTCCCATGAGCATTTCACTGAGCTTATCCGGCGGAAGAAATCCAAGAGAATCCGCACCTGTAAGCTGACATATTTCATCGACGGTATGTTTAACGGCTATAAGCTCTCCTCTGCTCGGAATATCGGTTCCGTAAAAGCACGGCCATATAAAAGGCGGTGAGCTTATACGCAAATGAACTTCCCTCGCTCCTGCATTTCTCAACATTTTTACAATCCTGTCACAGGTAGTTCCACGGACAATCGAGTCATCTATGACAACTACCCTTTTTCCCTCAAGCACTGATCTGAGCGGATTGAGCTTCAAACGCACACTTTTTGCCCTTTCCTTCTGTGTCGGCTTTATGAAGGTTCTTCCTATGTATCCGTTTTTAACTATACCCTTTTCATACGGGATACCCGATTCCTCACTGTATCCTATTGTGGCATCTATTCCGGACTCAGGCACACCAATAACTATATCGGCTTCAACCGGAAATTCCCTTGCAAGTATTCTTCCGGCTTCCTTCCGCGCTCTGTACACGCTTATTCCGTCAATCTGTGAATCGGTTCTTGCAAAATAGATATATTCAAAAACACAAAGAGATTTTTTCTCAGACCTATTCATGCAGGTTTTTATTGAATGCATTCCTTTTTCATCAACAACAACTATCTCCCCCGGCTCTATATCACGCACAAACTCGGCACCGCAGGCTGCAAGCGCACAGCTTTCGGAAGCAAAGACAATACTGTCCCCCATTTTTCCCATACAAAGAGGTCTAAAGCCGTGCGGATCACGGGCTGCAATAAGCTTCTGCGGACTCATAACCAAAAGTGAATATGCGCCGTTAATTTGACCCATTGTACGCTCAACAGCTGCTTCAACAGAGCCGGACTTAACTCTTTCCCTTGCTATCAGATATGCAATGACCTCGGAATCTATTGTTGTCTGAAAAATCGCACCACGCATTTCAAGCTCTCTTCGCAAGTCAAAGGCATTTGTAAGATTTCCGTTATGCGCAATGGCAAGAGTTCCTTTCACATAACGCATAACAAGCGGCTGTGAGTTTTCACGCACACTGCCGCCTGCCGTAGAATACCTTACATGAGCTATAGCCATCTGACCGCTGAGCGAATCAAGTACCTCATTATTGAATACCTCGCTCACCAGTCCCATATTTTTATATCCGGATACAACACCTCTGTCATTTACAGCTATGCCGCAACTTTCCTGACCTCTGTGCTGCAAAGCCAGAAGTCCGTTGTAACAGGCATAAGCCGGAGAAAGGCTGTCATCTCCATATATTCCGAATACACCGCATTCCTCATGCAGCTCCTCGGAAAAATACTCCTGTGAATCAATTTCCAAAGAGTTCACCCCACACTCTTAAAGCTTATTTTCCAAGACCTATTCTACGCATCATTTCCGCATATGCTTCCTCCACTCCTCCAAGGTCACGGCGGAAACGATCCTTATCGAGCTTTTCATGGGTTTTTATATCCCAAAAACGGCAGGTATCGGGAGAAATCTCATCTGCAAGTACTATCTCACCGTCCGATGTCTTACCAAATTCAAGCTTGAAGTCAATAAGCTCAACTCCTACACTTTCAAAAAATTCAACCATGTACTTATTTATATCAAGAGCCATTTTGCTTATAGTGTCAATATCCTCCCAGCTCGCTGCCCCTATTGCAACAGCATGGTATGAATTAATAAGCGGGTCGCCAAGTTCATCGTCCTTATAGGAAAATTCAAGAACGGTTGTCTTAAGTTCAGTACCCTCCTCAAGACCGAGACGCTTTGCCATAGAGCCTGCCGCCTTGTTTCTTATAATTACCTCAAGAGGTACTATCTTGACTTTTTTTACAACTGTTTCCCTGTCATTAAGCTCCTCAACATAATGAGTATGTATTCCCTTTTCCTCAAGAAGCTTGAACATAAAATTGGACATTCTGTTATTGACAACACCCTTGCCTGTTATCGAACCCTTTTTAAGTCCGTTGAATGCCGTGGCATCATCCTTATACTCAACAACATAAAGCTCAGGGTCTGCCGTGGTATATACCTTTTTTGCCTTTCCCTCATAAAGAAGCTCTGACTTTTCCATAATTAATTTCCCCCTTCGATATGATACATCCGACACGGTGCAGCTAACCCACACCTTGAATCGGAACCAAAAAACAACTATATTATACAACACCCCGGACTGTTTAAGCAAGTAATTATCCCGATTGAATTATTTTTTGACATAAACAACAATATATTAATCTTTTTATATTCATTTATACACTTTTTGCACAAATATTATTGAATATTTAATTGAGATAGATAAGATTTTTATTCCACAATGTATTCACATTTCGTCCGCAAAAAAGCATTTGAAGGAATATATGAAGAATATGCAAGTTTTTTATATAATCTTTCAGAATTAAGGAAAATTTTACTTGATTATCCGATTAAAGTATGTTAGAATTATTATTGCGTCGGACACAACGCAAGGGTGCATAACACATTAAGGTTCTTAAAAGGATTTGTGCAAGTGCATTATAAAAAAATTTCATTAAATCTAAGGAGTGACAAAGATGTCATATGTAAGCGATGTACTTGAAAAGGTAATCGAAAAAAACCCGGCACAGCCCGAATTTGTACAGGCTGTAAAAGAAGTTCTCGAATCTCTTGAACCTGTTATCGAGGCTAATCCACAGTATCAGAAGGAAAGTATTCTTGAAAGAATAACCGAGCCTGAAAGACAGCTCATGTTCAGAGTACCGTGGGTTGATGATAACGGAAAGGTACAGGTAAACCGTGGTTTCCGTATCCAGTTCAACAGTGCTATAGGTCCATACAAGGGCGGTCTCAGACTTCACCCCTCTGTAAACCTCGGTATAATCAAATTCCTCGGTTTTGAGCAAATATTCAAAAATTCCCTCACAGGTCTCCCCATAGGCGGCGGCAAGGGCGGCGCTGATTTTGATCCTAAGGGCAAGAGCGACAGAGAGGTTATGGCCTTCTGCCAGAGCTTTATGACAGAGCTTTACAGACATATCGGTGCTGATACGGACGTACCCGCAGGTGATATCGGTGTAGGCGGCAGAGAGATAGGTTATCTCTTCGGTCAGTATAAGAGAATAAGAGATTGCTATGAGGGTGTTCTCACAGGAAAGGGTCTTACATTCGGCGGTTCTCTCGCTCGTACAGAGGCTACAGGATATGGCCTTCTCTATATTACGGAAGAACTTCTGAAGGATCATGACATAGATATAAAGGGCAAGACAGTATGCATAAGCGGTGCAGGAAATGTTGCAATTTATGCTACGCAGAAGGCTCAGCAGCTTGGTGCAAACGTTGTTACACTTTCCGATTCAACGGGCTGGATCTATGATCCGGAAGGAATTGATGTTGCAGCCGTTAAGGAAATCAAGGAAGTTAAGAGAGCAAGACTTACAGAGTATAAGAATTACCGTCCTAACTCTGAATATCATGAGGGCAAGTTCATGTGGACTATCCCCTGCGATATAGCTCTCCCATGTGCTACACAGAATGAGCTTGATATTGAAGCTGCCGACAACCTTATCAAGAACGGCGTTATCGCTGTTGCAGAAGGTGCAAATATGCCTACAACTCTTGAAGCTACAAAGAAATTCCAGGATGCAGGCGTTTACTTTGTTCCCGGTAAGGCTGCAAATGCCGGCGGCGTTGCTACATCAGCACTTGAGATGTCACAGAACAGCCAGAGGCTTTCATGGACATTTGAAGAGGTTGATGCTAAGCTTCAGCAGATTATGGTTAATATTTATCATAATATAGCAGATGCTGCAAAGAAATATAACCTTGAGGGTAATTATGTTGCAGGTGCAAATATTGCAGGCTTCGTTAAGGTTGCAGATACAATGATTGCTCAGGGTGTTGTTTGATTAGCATAGCTTTTTCATAATTCATACCTTATAAATTGACAGACTGTCATACGATGGTGTTTTCTCACCCGTGTGACAGTCTGTCTGTTTTTGGATTATCTGTTCAGAAGATATATTCCGAGATTCAGGTAAGCAGCAAAGGTCAGCCAAAGAAGGTACGGTATCTGTATAAGACCCGATATCTTATCCTCCTTATAAAAGCTTATTATCATGGCAAGAACCAATCCCCACAGGGCTGCGATCCATATAAACGAAAACAGATATGCCTCAAATCCGAAAAAGAATACTGTCCAGAAAAAATTAAATAATAATTGCACTGCATATATAAGCAGCTCTTTTGACAGCCTTTTGTCGTTTTTAATATAGATTCTTGCCGCCCCTATTCCCATAAGTGTATATAATACTGTCCATACTATAGGAAACAGAAACGGCGGAGGCGACAATGGCGGCTGTTTAAGCTGTGAGAACTGCGGCATACCCAGAGAAGTTATTATACCTCCAAGTATTCCTACACCCAAAGCTATGGCTATTGATATAATGTACGTTTTATATTTCTTTATCTTGTCAGCCAACCAACTTTTCTTCACGGAATCAGAAATATCTGCCGCCGTCTTTGCGACTGCAGACATATCATTACTGTTATATTCTGACACATCTTCCACCACCGTATTGTATATTTTTTATATTATATGTATTTTATGAATATTTATAACCATATTTGATATAAAAAAAACGTCAAAAAATTTATACATTTGTTTGTTATATTTAATATAGTGAGTTTGATAAGTAAGTGACAAGTGTCCAAATAAGTAAAATTATACTCATATACTTGAATTTTCTGCGAAATTGTGCGATACTATAGGATGTATTGTATCCGTGAGGAACAGTAACATTAAAAAGGGAGTCTTTATTATGAAAAATACGGTTTCTACCCTGCTTTCGCAGAAGCAATCAGGTGAAAAAATCACGATGCTTACTGCTTACGATTATACGACTGCACGAATAGAAGATGAGTGCGGCGTAAATGCTATACTTGTAGGAGATTCTCTCGGCATGGTCATGCTCGGATATGACAATACCCTGCCTGTAACCATGGAGGATATGCTCCACCATACAAAAGCCGTTTCAAGGGGGGCGGAAAATGCCTTCGTCGTTGCGGATATGCCGTTTATGTCATATCAAACAAGTGTACATGATGCTGTTGTAAATGCAGGTCGGCTAATAAAAGAGGGTGGTGCACAGGCTGTCAAGCTTGAGGGCGGTGCTGAGGTATGTGAACAGATAAGAGCTATAGTTGATGCTTCTATACCGGTTGTCGGTCATCTTGGTCTTACGCCCCAATCCGTAAATGTTTTCGGCGGCTTTAAGGTTCAAGGGAAAAACTACGAACGTGCAGTAAAAATTATAGACGATGCACTTCTCATACAGGAGGCAGGTGCCTGTGCCGTTGTGCTTGAATGTATTCCGGCAAAGCTTGCGGAAATAATAACGAATGAGCTGACAATTCCTACGATAGGAATAGGTGCCGGTAATGTCTGTGACGGTCAGGTGCTTGTATACCAGGATATGCTCGGTCTTACAACAGGACATACTCCAAAGTTTGCAAAAAAATTTGCAGATGTCGGCACTCTTATGCGTGAAGGTCTTAATTCATATATACAGGAAACAAAATCGGGAAACTTCCCGTCAGGTGAACATACATATTCCGTTGATGATGATATAATTAAACGTATTAAAAAGGAAAGAGGGAAAAAATAATGAATATAGTAAAAACCGTTGCCGAAGTCAGGGAACAGGTAAAAAAATGGAGAAGCGAAGGTCTTAGTGTTGGATTAGTTCCAACAATGGGATATCTCCACGAGGGTCATGCAAGTCTTATGGATGCATCAAGAAAGGATAATGACAGAACAGTTGTTTCCGTTTTTATAAACCCTATGCAGTTCGGACCGACGGAGGATTTTGACAGCTATCCCCGTGATCTTGAGCATGATGCAAAAATTGCCGAAGAACACGGTGCTGACCTGATATTTAATCCTGAACCGGAAGAAATGTATCATAATAACTTTTCCTCATTTGTTGATATGACTGTACTCACGGAGGAACTGTGCGGACTGAGCCGCCCGGTTCATTTCCGTGGTGTATGTACGGTTGTTACAAAGCTTTTCAATATTGTACAGCCCGACCGAGCATATTTTGGAAAAAAAGATGCACAGCAGCTTGCGGTTATAAGACATATGGTTGACGACCTTAATATGAATTTAGAAATAGTAGGCTGTCCTATCGTGCGTGAGTCTGACGGGCTGGCAAAAAGCTCAAGAAATACATACCTCAATGCAGACGAACACAAGGCTGCACTTATTCTTTCTCAGGCTGCTGCACTTGGAATCAAGCTTGTACAAAACGGTGAAACCGACTGCATGGTTATACTTAATGCAATGAAGGAAAAAATTCAGACTGAACCTCTTGCAAGGATTGACTATGTCAAGATAGTGGATGCCTCAACAATGCAACAGATACCGGTGATTGACCGTCCTGCACTTTGTGCTATGGCGGTATATATAGGAAAAACAAGACTTATAGATAACTTCTTTACCGAAGATATCGAGAAAGGCGGTGCGGCATGACGATATCTGTACTAAAAAGCAAGCTGCACCGTGCTGTGGTTACACAGGCTGAGCTTAATTATGTCGGGAGCGTCACCATTGATGCCGACCTTATGAGGGCAGCCGGACTTTACGAATATGAGCACGTTCATATTGTTAATGTGAACAGCGGAAGCAGAATTGAAACCTATGTCATCGAGGGTGAAGCCGGAAGCGGTATTATATGTCTTAATGGTGCTGCCGCACGTTCGGGACAGAAGGGCGACCGTGTAATAATCATGTCGTATGCCGATATAACTCCGGCGGAGCTTGAAAATCATTCCCCGAAGGTTGTATTTGTTGACGAGGATAACCGTCCTGTTAAGATAGCAAGGTATGAAAAGCATGGACTGCTTAAATAAACATACGGCTTTATATATCAGCCAAAGTAATAACCGCAGGAGGATAGTTGGAATAATCCCCCTGCGGTTATTTTTCGAGCAAAAATTCGTATAAACCCGTATTGTAAAGAAAATTACACAGATAATACAGCGCAATACCTCCAATCAGTAATAATATAATTTCCTTAAGCATCACTCTTATCCATGATTTTCCGAAATATCCCCTCACTATCCATAAACCGCCGCTTGAGCCCTTTCTTGAATTACATTTAAGACAGCTTGCGGTAAGATTACGCACATCATTGACAGTTTTTATTCCACGGATCGTCAACATTCTTTTATGCCTTGGTGAACGGTTTGCCAATGCAATAGGTATGATATGGTCAACGGTTGCCTTACTCTTGGTAAGAATACGACCACAGTATGCACAAAAATAATACTTGCCTCCACCGAAAATTCCTTTGTCCGATTTAAAGAAATTCGCCCGATATGTGGTACTTCTCTCCATACTGTCATCGTTCAGAGTGCATCTGAGAAGTCTGCGGCGGCAATATTTCTTTATTTCCCTTATCCCCTCTTTGTCGTCATCGTCATAATGCTTACGATAATATTTTCCGCTTTCGTCCTTTTGAAAATGAAAATTCATTTTCTTTATACTCCTGCCGAAGATAATTCTTTTTAGAATACCGGTATAAATTTTGACTTTCATACTTCCCCTCGATTTTTATACAGATGATTAGTTTTATTTTAATAATTGTGGAAACGCTGAATAATTAGCAGAATTAAATAGCAGAATGATAACCACGATAAATTATATCACAAACACACCCCAAATACGCTAAAATATTGTATATATTAAGTGTTGTTTATATTTTTTATTCACAAATGGTACACTTATCCCACGGTTTGTACAGGGTGCTTTTTTGCTTGAGCATACATTAACAGATTCGCACAGACACACAGCACATTCATCCTATTAAGGTTTTTGATAATTCCGCAATAGCTAACTTTATTGAAACCGGAACAGTTTTTGATAATATGGAATGTATGTTCAACCCTAGAGCAAACAGAGAATTTGCAGTAGTCAATATATACGGAATCTCCATACATGACCTCATCATCTTCACTTCCACCCACCAAAATGCTTTGTTTTCTCAACTATAGCCGTTCAGTCCTTTTTGTTGAACAGATCACGCAAAACCTTCATCATCTTATCAACATCAATAGGTTTGGATAGATGCCCGTTCATGCCGGCATCCAGTGCCTTCTTTCGATCCTCATCAAAGGCATCGGCTGTCATTGCAAGTATAGGAATATTTGCCAATTCCGGATTTTTCATATGTCGGATAACGCCGGTGGCCGTATAGCCGTCCATAACAGGCATCTGGATATCCATCAAGATCAGGTCATAATGACCCGGCTTTGACGCACGTATCATGTCACAGGCTTGCTGACCGTTCCCGGCACATTCCACCTCAAGGCCGACCCCGGTCAAAATCTCAACGGCAATCTCCCTGTTAAGTTCAATGTCCTCGACCAGCAGGATACGTTTACCCACAAAACATTCCTCAACATCAGAATTATCCCGTGCATCGGCGACTTCAGCAGTACGCTCCAAGCTGCGTTCCAACGTCTGATGGAGATTAGATGCGAAAAGAGGCTTACTGATAAATCCGGTTGCACCGGCCTGACGTGCCTGCTGCTCAATATCTGACCAATCGTAGGCGGACATGAGAATAATTGGAGGAGTGTCCCCGATGATTCTGCGAATCTGGCGTATAGTCTCGATGCCGCTCATTTCAGGCATCGACCAGTCCACAATATATACCCCAAAGGAATCTGCCAATTCAATAGCTTCATTGGTACGGATGATGGCCTCCTTGCCTGACAAAACCCATTCCGCTCGCATACCAATCTGCCTAAGCAACTTAGATACACTTTGACAACAAACGTTATCACCATCCACAACCAGCCCGCGAAGCCCGTTCAATTCCGTGATAGGTTCCATTTTCTGTTGGTCATCGGTGAAACGCAACTCCAAATTGACTGTAAATGTAGTGCCTTTGTTGTGTTCACTTTCTACCTCAATTTTTCCCCCCATCATATCCACTATGTTTTTTGTGATGGCCATACCCAAACCGGTACCCTGTATTCCATTTACTGTGGAAGTCTGTTCACGGGTGAAAGGGTCAAATACCGTCTTGGCAAATTCCGGACTCATGCCAATACCGGTATCGCTGACACGAAACTCATAAATGCCTCGATCCGTCGACCGGGAAGGCTTTTGTGTGACCCGAATGGACACCGAACCGCACTCGGGTGTAAATTTAATGGCATTTGAGGTCAGGTTCAGCAGCATCTGGTTCAGTCGCAGCTTGTCGCAGTAAATTCCCTCATTTGTAATATCCACAGTGTCTATAAACAATTTCTGATGCTTGGTGTGTATATCAGACTGAATGATGTTACGAAGTCCTTGCAGGATTTCAGCCAGATTTTCAGGTCTCTCATTAATGGTGACTTTACCGGATTCAATACGGCTCATATCCAGCACATCATTTATCAGGGAAAGCAAGTGGTTGGATGCTTGTGCAATCTTGGACAGATAATCCTTGGTCTGCTCCTTGTTATCCGGATTAGCCGTAGCCAGTGTCGTGTAGCCTATGATAGCGTTCATGGGAGTCCGAATGTCATGGGACATACTGTTTAGGAAGGTTGTCTTGGCACGATTGGCAGCATCCGCATCTTGCAGTGCGGCAGAAAGCTCCTGCGTCTTGATTTTCAGATCTTTCGTAGCCTGGGTCACTTTTTTTTGGAGCTTGTGCTGGTTATGCGTTCGTACAACCAGCATGACCGCAGTAAAAAGGAGCAAAAAGACAACAGCAAGACCAAAAACAAAGTATACCGGGTGTTGGTACAAGATAGACACAAGTGAGGTGTTCTTGTTACTCTGTGCTATATCTACCTCTCTTGCAACGATAGTATCAAGCTCCTCAGAGGTGAGACTTTCAACACCCTTATCCAAGATAGAAAGCAAGTAACGACCGCCCTCGACGCTGTTGCTGACAGCGTAGGAAAACGATGTATTTCCAAAAGTTACGGAGGACAAACGGTTACGAACATCCTCAGAAACATACCACTCGGAATTATAGGAATAGAGAATCGTTGCGTCTGCCTCGCCATTCAGAACTGCTTCGACACAATCCCTCGATGATGTATACCGAATCAACTCATCATCAGAATATCGGTCGGTAATGTAGTCACCAAGGGCCTCTGACCGAGCGATCATCGCCAGCTTTTCCACATTACCGTCAAAACCGGTCAAGGTTAGCCGAGCAAAATTGGTCTGAAAATAGGGTGCGGTTATCTTACATTCCTCTCCCTCAGCCAGATAATAGTCACTGGTAAAATCAAGCACTATATCCGCAGTTCCCGATTCTCGAAGGACGAAGTACTCGTCCCGGCTCTCTACCGGTATGAATTCATAATCCAGCGAAAAACGTTCGGCCATAATTTCAAAAATAGCGGGTAAAATTCCCCTTGCCTGACCATTTTGAAAGTAACAATAAGGAACACGATCGGGGTTAAACAACAATTTTAGCGGTCTGCCTGAGTTACTTAGTTCATCCAGAAAAGTGCGTTCACCCGCATTCAGGACAATAGAGTCATCCTGATCCGTGGAGTAATATGTATCGTGCAAGGTTTCCCTCCAGTTGGGATAATGAAGATCCATCTCGTTGATTGCCGCATTTATTTCCTTCATCAGGTCTGTGCGATCTTTTCCGGTACAAATATAAAACGGGCTCGAATCAAAAGACTCCAAAAGCCATTCATCATCCAATAAACGTAAGCTGCCGGAAACAGCAGCGTCCACTGTTCCGTCTTGAAGTGCCGCTGAGAGTTCATCCTGCTCTTCAAAATACACCGCACTGAAAGTAAATCCGTGCTCCTCGGAAAAG
>CANQLX010000044.1 GCA_947624835.1 uncultured Clostridia bacterium | reverse complement strand
ATTGCAATGCTTTCCGCATTTACTGTTACCGCAAATGCGGAACCAGACTATACGGACAGTACGTATTATGAGGATCCAGGATACGAAGATCCAAACTATGAGGACCCCGGATACGAAGATCCAAACTATGAGGACTCAGGATACGAAGATCCAAACTATGAGGACCCAGGATACGAAGATTCAAACTATGAGGACCCCGGATACGAAGATCCAAGCTATGAGGACCCAGGATACGAAGATCCAAGCTATGAGGACCCAGGATACGAAGATCCAAACTATGAGGACCCAGGATACGAAGATCCAAACTATGAGGACCCAGGATACGAAGATCCAAACTATGAGGACCCCGGATATGAGGAGCCAAGCTATACTGAAAACTCATACTACGATGATTCCACAGATGAACCGTCAACCGACACTCCGTCAGAACCCAGTGATACATCCGTTGACACTACAGAACTTACCTCCGATGATTGGGAAAACCTTGAAAATCAGCTCGCATCAGATGTCAGCACAAATGCCAATAAGAACAATAAGAACAGTACCGGTGAATTTGACTCTATAAAAGACAGTGAAAGCAAAGAGAATGACGCATGGATATTTCTTGTCATAGGTTTACCTCTGTTGCTTTTGGGTCTTGCCGGGGTTGCATTTATTGTCTTTTATAATATAAAGGTAAAAAAGTCCGAAATAAAATCACCCGAACGTGCCCCGATACGTACAAAACATGCAGATGAAGCAGATGAAGCTTCACAGCTGCCCTCAAAGGAAGCATTTGAAGCAGTAAAGGCTGCACGAAAAAACAAAAACCCGGAAAAAAGTATGTCGAGGGCACAGTCCGATCTGGAGAACACCTTGGATAAGCCCTTAAAAATAGATGATATATTTAAGGATAGCAATTAATAAGGATTTTTATTTCTAAAAAATAAATAAAACAAGTTTTATATATGCTATAATTGTTTGGTATATTATTCAGCACTGTGTGTTGATTGAATCGGAGGAAATGAAACGGAATGAACAAATCAGATATTTCAGAACTGAAAAAGACAGCCTGCAGAGTAAGATTGTGGACTGTTGAAGGTGTTTTCAATGCAAAATCGGGTCATCCGGGCGGATCACTGTCCGCAGCTGATATCATGACCTATCTCTATTTTAAGGAGATGAATGTAGACCCCAAAAATCCGAAGGATCCAAAACGTGACCGCTTTGTTCTTTCCAAGGGACATTGCTGTCCTGCACTTTATGCAACTCTTGCACTTAAGGGATTTTTCCCGACAGAGGAAATTAAGTCCCTCCGTCACGTAGGTTCAATGCTTCAGGGACATCCCGATATGAAAAATACTCCGGGCATCGATATGAGTTCCGGTTCTCTCGGTCAGGGAATATCCGCAGCCTGCGGTATGGCACTTTCAGCAAAGCTCAGCGGCGACGGTTACCGTGTATATGCTATGCTCGGTGACGGAGAATGTGAGGAAGGTCAGGTCTGGGAAGCGGCTATGTTCGCTTCTCATTATAAGCTTGACAATTTGGTTGCCATTGTCGATTATAACGGTCTGCAGATTGACGGAAGTGTTGAGGATGTTGCCGGTCTTGATAAACTCAATGAAAAATTCAAAGCATTCGGATTCGAGGTTTTTGAAACGGACGGACACGACTTTGAGCAAATCGAGGATGTACTTAATAAGGCAAAGGAAGTCAAGGGTAAGCCTGTTGCGATTATAGCGAAAACCATCAAGGGCAAGGGTGTTTCATATATGGAAAATCAGGTAGGCTGGCATGGCAAGGCTCCGAACGCAGAACAGTATAAAACAGCTATGGACGAGCTTAACGCTCAGCTTAAAGCATTGGAGGCATAATCATGGCAGAAGGTATAAAAATTGCGACAAGAGAAAGTTTCGGTCAGGCTTTGTGTGAGCTTGCAAAGGAGCATGATGATATTGTAGTACTTGATGCAGATCTTGCGGCCGCTACAAAGACAGAAATTTTCAAAAAGGCATATCCGGAGCGTTTCTTTGACTGCGGAATTGCCGAGGGAAATATGATAGGTGTTGCCGCCGGACTTGCGGCTGCCGGAAAGGTTCCGTTTGCTGCTTCGTTTGCAATGTTTGCGACAGGAAGGGCATACGAACAGGTAAGAAATTCGGTAGGGTATCCGCACCTTAATGTTAAGATTGCAGGTTCTCATGCAGGTATATCAGTCGGAGAGGACGGAGCTACGCATCAGTGTTGTGAAGATATAGCCCTTATGAGGACTGTTCCGGGAATGGTTATACTCAATCCTGCGGATCATTATGAAATGATAGAGGCTGTCAAGGCAGCATATGCATATAACGGTCCCGTTTACATCCGTCTTGGAAGACTCGCAATAGACAGCTTTAACGATCCGGACAATTACAGCTTTGAGATAGGCAAGGGCATAACGCTTGAGGAAGGCAATGATGTAACCGTTATTGCAACAGGATTGGTTGTTTACGAGGCACTCAAGGCTGTGCGTGCACTAAAAGAAAAGGGAATAAACGCACGTCTTATCAATATGCACACGATAAAGCCCATTGATAAGGACATCATCATAAAAGCCGCAAAGGAAACAGGAAAAATAATTACTGTTGAGGAGCACAATATAATAGGCGGACTTGGTGAGGCTGTTGCAGCAGTCACAGCGGAGAGTTATCCTGTTCCGGTGTACCGCATCGGTGTCGAGGACATATTCGGACACAGCGGTCCTGCCATAGAACTTTTGGCAGAGTTCGGACTTAATAAAGACGGTATTGAAAGAAAGATACTTGAGATTATAAAAAAGTAACAAGTTAAACACACATAATTCAGTTATATCATAATGAATTGAATTTCCAATGCTTATAAAAATAAGCAGAAATATCAATGAAATTTAATAACTAAAAAATCCGAGCAGCTGCTGTTCAAAAAACAGTCTGCCCGGATTTATTTATATTTTTACTCAGCAATTGCAAGCAAGAATTATTTGAGGACTGCAAAAAATGTCATAAACATAAGCTTTATGTCATAAAAGAAATTGAACTTTCTCAGATACTCAAGATTATACTTCATCTTTTGCGGAAGCACATCATTTATATATACCTCGTCTGCGTCCTCCGCTCCGCTCAGAAGCTTTTCCTCATCTTTGAATTTTATGCTCGCAAGTGATGTTATACCGGCAGGCATAAGAAGTGTTGCCATCATTTCATCACTGTATCTATCAACATATCGTTCAACCTCCGGCCGTGTTCCGACAAAGCTCATATCCCCTTTTAGTACATTGAAAAGCTGCGGAAGCTCATCAAGTCGGCATTTTCTCAGGAAATGCCCCGCTCTCGTTACTCTGCTGTCATTGTTTACCGTAACCTGCGTGCCGAGCTTTTCCGCATCCGATACCATGGTGCGGAATTTGTATATACCAAAAACCCGTCCGTATGTCGTGACACGCCTTTGACGGAAAAATACCTTGCCCTTTGAATCAAGCTTTATCCATATCGCTATTATAAGCATAAACGGTGAAGCTATAACCGTCAGTATAAGTGCGGCAATTATATCAAATATTCTTTTTACAATGCGGCTTGCTCCCTTTTTTGATAAGATATCATAATAGGGCAGCACAGCCTCATTTTTTAATCTTTCGGGCAGCTCGTCCCACCTTTTCATAAATATCCCTCCTGTGCCACGCACAGTCCAATTTGTGTCCATAACTTTACTGTACATTAATTCTGCGGTACAGAATCTGTCCTGTTATGTATTCCGGTAATGTTTCCTATATAAATATCCATTATTTCAGTAACATAATAACTGCCAAAAAATTTAAAATCCTTTTTCTCTGAGGTCACTCACAAGCTGAACATAAAACTCCCTTATATCAAGATCGGGCTTATCATGCCTGAAAAGATCAATAACATCCGCATGGGATACTCCGTCAGGGGATTTCGACTCAAGATAGGTAAATCTTTCTCCCCATTTTGCCGAGTCTACTGTCACAAGACCGTCATTCGGCCCGTCAAAATGCTTTGCAAGCAAATGAGAAAAATTCAGCGGAAAAACACTTGTCATTACTTTATTTATTTTGCTCCCAACGCTCTGATAATATACATTCGGCATATTGGGGACATTTTTATTGAACTTTTCACATTCCGAAGCCTTAAGATCCCTGACAGCCTTAAGAAAATCCGGTGTACTGTCGCCTATAAGCTTTAATGCAATGTTATATTTATCTGCCACACTGCTCTGAAAGCTTTCGGGCATATTGTCAAGCAGCCACTCAGCAAAAACACAGCCTCTGTGCGGTGTATTTACGGTTGTAAGAGAAGCTGTGTACTTATCCGTTCCAAGGCATGAAATCGCATAACGGCAGTCAAGTCCGCCCTTTGAGTGGGCAATTATATTCACTTTTCCACATCCTGTTTTGCTTATAATCTCCTCAATTTTCTTTGCTATCTCCGCACCGCTTTCCTCAATTCCGAGTGCGGACTGCTGCTCTCCGTAATAAATCACTGCACCGTTTTTTTCAAGCTCCGCAGGTATTCTTCCCCAGTAGTTGAACTTTTGGAGATCCCTGAAAAACACTCCGTGAACCAGTAATATAGGATATTTTGTCTTGCAGACATTCTGCCCGCTGCGTTCCTTATTCCGTTTGTTCCTTCTTTCCTCCATAGCAACCTCTTTTCCTGTCAGACCTATTATTTTGACAAGAACTATAATATTGACTATGGGTATCATACCGCAGATTATTCCGATAATTCGCCATTTTCCGCCTATCATGGCTGCGGAAAGATATACTCTTATAATTCCGTTCCAAAATATGATAAACAGCGTAAGCACCTCAATCAGCACCTCAAGCCAAAATGTTCCGCTGAAAATATCCGAATACACCGTAATAGAAAGCAGGACAAAAAACGAATCGAAAATCAGCAATGCAAGAAAGGAGCAGAGAAGATCCGCTCCGAAAGCAGCATTTTTAAGCTTCTTGCTCAAGCTCTTTCTCGGCATAGGCACAATATTACAAAACAAAAATAATGCCGCAGCCGCCGGATAAAGCCATGGTGATAAGCTTAATGCCGCTGTGATACAGGGAAGTACCGTGGCGGCAAAAAGAAATACTGTAATAACTGAAATTCTTATAAAATTTTTCATTATTTACACTGCTTTCGAGTTTGGTTCATTCTTCGCAAGGCGTTCTTTCGCAATAGCAAGCATAAGTTTAATTCGATTCTCCTGATTAACTTTAGGAGCACCCGGATCATAGTCTATTGCAACTATATTCGCCCTTTCGTCAAGCATTTTTATAGGTCTTATCATACCCTTACCATTGATGTGGTTAGGCAGGCATCCAAACGGCTGGGTGCAGACTATGTTTTCAAAGCCGCTTTCTATAAGCTCAAGCATTTCACCCGTAAGCAGCCAGCCCTCCCCCATTTTGCTTCCATAGCCTACCATACCCTTGACAAGTGATTTGGTATGCGCATACGTTCCTACAGGACGGAAACCGTATTTTTTCTGACTTTCTATAATAGCGCTTTCAAGCCCCTCAAGATAATCGAATAATCTCTTTACAACGAGGTATTTAGCCTTACTTCCTCCGTAAAGTTTGATATCCTCCAAACGGTTATCAACCTTGAACATAGCAAATCCCATTATTCCGGGGAGGTTTACCTCGCAGTCCTGACTGTGTAGAAATTGTTCAAGGTCATTATTTCCGAGTGCGGAATACTTTACATATATTTCTCCGACAATACCAACCTTGACCTTCGGCACCTTATTCTGCTTTATTTTTGAAAAATCATGTGCTATGCTGTCGAGATTTTCCGACATTTCCTTTTTGGTGAAGCCATGTCCTGCGGCAAGTATCTCCGTAAGCTTTTTGACCCACTTATCAACACAGCCCTGACTCTCCCCCTTGTTTATTTCATAGGGCATTACCTGATTGTGCAGAGCCATAAGCATATCGCCGTATACAAGTCCTGCCGCAATTCTTCTGATCATAGGCAGCGTAAGCTTGAATCCGCTGTTTTTCTCAAGTCCTGACATATTCAAGGATATTACGGGCACATTTTCAAGTCCCGCCTTTACAAGGGCTTTTCTCAGAAGATGTATATAATTCGACGCACGGCAGCCTCCGCCCGTCTGTGTTATAAGCAGTGCTGTCTTATTTACATCGTATTTTCCGCTTTGCAGAGCATGAATAAGCTGTCCTATTACAAGAAGTGCCGGATAACAGGTATCGTTATGGACATATTTCAGTCCCACCTGTGCTATTTCAGGTCCCTCGGTATCAAGCAGCACCGCATTATAGCCGTAATGCACAAATACATTTTTCATAATTTCAAAATGTATCTTTGCCATCATGGGTATGAGAATTGTATAATTCTCCTTTCTCATTTCCTTTGTAAACAGCAGTCTGCCGGTTTCGTCATATACAAGCTTAGCCATCTTATCACTCCTATTACCGATTCCAGGCTTATAATCTTATTTATTCTTTTCCGTTGCCGCAAGAAGGCTTCTCAGTCTTATCTTAACAGCACCAAGGTTAGTAATCTCATCAATCTTTATCTGCGTATATATTCTTCCGTGCCTTTCAAGTATAGCACGTACCTCATCAGTAGTAATTGCATCAACACCGCAGCCAAAGGAAACAAGCTGAACAAGCTCCATATCGTCATAATGACTTACATATTCAGCCGCAGCATACATTCTTGAATGATACGTCCACTGATTAAGCACACTCGTCTTTACCTTCTTAACTTCCCTATCGCTTACAACGTCCTCCGAAACAAGTGCAACATCAAAGCTTGTTATAAGCTTATCTATGCCGTGATTTATCTCAGGGTCAACATGATATGGACGACCTGCAAGGACTATTATACTCTTGCCATTTTCCCTTGCCCTCTTGATGATGTCCTCTCCGTATTCTCTTACCCTTCTGAGGTACTCATCACGTTCCTCATAGGCTGCCTTTGCGGCATCTTTTATTTCTTTCAAGGATATATCTCCGAAATATTTTATAAGTTCGGCATGAATTTTTTTCGGGAAATCCTTTGGTCTGTGTATGCCCACAAACTCATGAAAAAACTTTACATCTTGTATTTCCTTAACATTCGCATGAATAACCTCCGGATAATAGGCAACGACAGGACAATTATAATGGTTATCTCCGAGATGCTCGTCAAAGTTATACGACATACATGGATAAAATATCTGCTTTATTCCGTTATCAAGCAGCCACTGTATATGACCATGCATAAGCTTAGCCGGGAAGCATACAGTATCTGAGGGAATGGTCTGCTGTCCGTGCAGATACAGCTTTCTGTTTGAAAAAGGCGACACAACCACCTCAAAATCCAATTTTGTAAGGAACGTATGCCAAAACGGCAGAAGCTCATACATATTGAGTCCGATGGGTATTCCTATCTTACCTCTTTTTGCTCCCACTTTAGGCTCATAACCCTTTAAAAGTTCAAGCTTATACTGATATATATTGAAGCTGTTATCGGGTGATTTTTTTGTAACAGGCTTTTCGCACCTGTTTCCTGCAATGAATTTTTTTCCATCATTAAAGGTATTTACGGTAAGGCGGCAGTTATTGCTGCAGCCTCCGCAGTTTACGGTTTTTATTTCATGTCTGAAATTATTAAGCTCCTCCATGCCTGAAAGACCTGAAGTATAATCCTCCGTGCATTTTGACTTTGCATAAAGGGCCGCACCATATGCACCCATAAGACCGGATATTTCGGGTCTTATGACATCAACGCCCATTTCCTGCTCAAATGCCCTCAAAACGGCATCATTAAGAAATGTTCCGCCCTGTACAACTATTTTCTTTCCAAGCTCCCTCGGGTTTGATACTCTTATAACCTTGTACAGTGCATTTTTTACAACACTCAGACACAATCCGGCTGATATGTCCTCGATGGTGGCACCGTCCTTCTGTGCCTGCTTAACGGAGGAATTCATAAACACCGTACAGCGTGAGCCAAGGTCAACAGGATGCTTCGCAAGGAGTCCCATTTTTGAAAACTCCTCTGCCGAATAGCCAAGGGCATTTGCAAAGGTCTGCAAAAACGAGCCGCAGCCCGACGAACACGCCTCATTGAGGAATATATTATCTATAACTCCGTTTCTTATCTTGAAGCATTTTATATCCTGTCCGCCTATATCTATGATAAATTCAACATCTGGCATAAATTTCTTTGCCGCTGTCATATGTGCAACGGTTTCAACTACTCCGAAATCCACACCGAATGCATTTTTTATAATCTCCTCGCCGTATCCGGTAACGGCAGAGCCTTTTATTTTTATACCGGGGCATTTTTTGTATATATTTTCAAGAAATTGCCTGACAATCGGCACGGGGTTTCCGCTGTTGGACATATATTCGGAATAGAGAAGCGTACCCTTGTCATCCGTAACAACACCTTTGACGGTCGTTGAGCCTGCGTCTATTCCCACAAAGGCATTTCCCTTGTAGCCTTCAAGAGCACCCTTTTCAACCTTGGCAAGGGAATGTCTTTTTCTAAATATTTCAAGCTCCTGCTCATCTTTGAAAAGCGGCTTATTAAAGGCAAAATTTCCAGTACCCCTGTATTTTTCTATCCTTTGGCATACCGCATCAAAATCCACGGTTTTTTCCGCACAAAGTGCTGCACCTATGGAAACATAATAAAGTGAATTTTCAGGACAAATTCCCTTTGTACCGAGTACCTTATCAAAATCCTTTCTCAGCTGCGGAATAAATGTAAGAGGTCCTCCGAGATACACCACATTTCCCTTTATTTCTCTGCCTTGAGCAAGTCCCGATATTGTCTGATTGACAACCGCCATAAATATACTTGCGGCAACATCTTCTTTTCTTGCCCCCTGATTGAGCAGAGGCTGTATATCTGTCTTTGCAAAAACTCCGCAGCGTGAGGCAATGGTATAGGTTTTTTCATGCTTTTCGGCAAGACCGTCAAGCTCCTCGATAGGTACATTGAGGAGTGTTGCCATCTGGTCAATAAACGCTCCTGTTCCGCCTGCACACGAGCCGTTCATGCGAACCTCCATTCCTCCCGAGAGAAAAAGAATTTTCGCATCTTCTCCGCCGAGCTCAATCACAACGTCGGTATCGGGCAAAAAGGTATTCGCAGCCGCCCTTGTGGCATATACCTCCTGTATAAAATCTATTCCACAAGCTTCGGCAACCCCCATGCCTGCCGAGCCTGACATTGAAACAAGTGCAGTTTCGCCCTTCGGTATTTTTGTCCTTACTGTTTTCAGAAGCTCGGATATTTTCCCTGTAATCTGTGAATAATGTCTTTCATATGTGTTAAATAATATATTATTATCCTTATCAAGTACTACACACTTAACGGTTGTGGATCCTATATCAAGACCGATTCTGACCATGCTCAGTTCTTCCTTTCCAAAGCTCAGGTATATTGTAAAAATGCAGAAATTAATCGCTTTATATACATTTTTCTACATAAATATACATTTCGACCTAAGATACTATTATAGAACATATAGTTTTTTATATTATTCTAATCAAGAATTAAAATATCAAAAAAATATATAATATTTTACCACAAGAGTTTTAATTTTCTTAAACTTCCGCATAAAAGGATGTAAGCTATTGTATTTTTTTGAAAAAAGTACTATAATTTGGGTTAGTATATAAATTACGGTGTTGAAACCAAGACACTAAAAAACGGAGACTGGATATTTTATGCATAAAATATATAATGCTTTAAGCACACACAGAAGAATTATTCTTTTTTTATGTGACTTTGTGCTTTGGAATTTGTCGTATTATCTTTCGTATATTATAAACTGCGGAATAAGCATGGACAGCTTCCTGCTGACAGAGCATACGGATATTTTCCTTGGCGGAGCACTTGTAGTCAATATCTGTTTTATAGTTGTGTTCCTTCTGTTCCGACTCTATGATAAACTGTGGCGATATGCCGATATTGAGGATTTTTTCTATGCCGGAATAGCTTCGTTCACGGCAAATCTTGCATTTATGATCATAACAATGATTTTCGGTGCATTTATACCGCAATTCAACTTTGGCACAAGAGTATATATATCCTTTGCCCTTATGTCAACCCTGTTTGTTATGATGTTCAGAATCATTTACCGACTTAACAAGATACTCGAAAGGAGAAATCTTGCACACAAGGCAAAAAAGCGGCTTTTGATCATAGGCGGCGGCGAGGGTGCTTTGTCTGTGTTAAGTGAGCTTTCAAAAACTCCGGGAAACGAATATATCCCTGTCTGTATAGTTGACGACAACAAGGAAAAGCTGCACCGCAGAATATCCGGGGTAGAGGTTGTGGGTACAACATATGAGATACCGGAAATATGCGAAGAATATGATATAGAGGTCATACTGTTCACAATATCACAGATAAGCATAACAGATAAGAAGAGAATACTTGATGCCTGCACCAAAACACACCTTGAGGTAAAAATTATTCCGAATATATACAATCTTATGACTGCCGGCGTACCGATAACCTCATCCATAAGACAGGTTGAGGTGGAAGATCTTCTCGGACGTGAGCCTGTTGTGTTTGATACAAAAAAATACGGAAAATATCTTATCGGGCAAACCGTCCTTGTAACAGGCGGGGGCGGCTCGATAGGCTCAGAGCTTTGCCGTCAGATAGCAAGACTTAAGCCTAAACACCTAATTATACTTGATATATACGAAAATAATGCTTATGAAATTCAACAGGAGCTTATAAGAAAGCACGGAACGGATTTATCCTTTGAGGTACAGATCGCTTCCGTGCGTGACGAGGAAAAGCTTGAGTATATTTTTGCTACAAAAAATATTGATGTTGTTTTCCATGCCGCTGCACATAAGCACGTACCGCTTATGGAAACCAATCCGGAGGAAGCCGTCAAAAACAATATTTTCGGCACACTCAAGCTTGCAAAAACCGCAGATAAATATCATGTAAAGAATTTTGTGCAGATTTCAACAGATAAGGCGGTAAACCCCACAAGTGTTATGGGTGCCTCGAAAAGAATCTGTGAAATGATAATACAGATGATGGGAAAACGCAGCAAAACCAATTTTGTGGCTGTTCGTTTCGGAAACGTTCTCGGCTCTAACGGCTCTGTTATACCGCTGTTCAAGGAACAGATACGCACAGGCGGTCCGGTTACCGTAACACATCCTGACATCATACGTTATTTTATGACTATACCCGAAGCAGTATCACTTGTTCTCACAGCAGGAAGTCTTGCCAAGGGCGGAGAGATATTTATACTTGATATGGGTGAACCCGTCAAAATCAAGGTACTTGCCGAAAACCTTATACGTCTTTCAGGCTTCAGACCGCACGAGGATATAAAGATAGAGTATACGGGTCTGCGTCCCGGTGAAAAGCTTTATGAAGAGCTTTTACTTAACGAAGAAGGCATAACAAGGACCGATAACAAAAAAATATATATCGGCAAGCCTATTGAGTTCAGCATAGATATGTTATTGAATCATTTGAAAAAGCTTTACGACGCCGCAAACAGAAATGACAAAAACGAAGTGGAAAGAATCATTGCGGAGATCGTACCGACATATCACCACGAAACAATAGGAGCTGAATCCCTCCCCGAAAATATAGAGGAGGAAACGGGAGAATAATAATTATACAAAAAAATCAGCCGCACCGGTGCATAACTTCCACTGTGCGGCTGATTTTTCAGCTTATTTTTTTCTCTATTCTGTTTATTATGAACGGTAAAACTTCATCGGGCTTCATATCAAGTACAAGGGCAAACTCATTATGCAAAAGCTTTTCAGCCTGTTTTAGTATCAACCCGTCCGACTGATGCAGCTTCTTTCCTTTCTTTTCCTGCGAAAGCTTCTCTAAATACAATGTCTTTATAAGCCTGAAAAGCATACGCCTGTCGCCCTCAGCTATAATTTTTTGATACTGCTCACGACGTTCACTGTCGTTGTCCGCCATTATAATGTCATCATCGGAAATCGAATTTATCATATCATATATTTCCTCTTGTGAAAGCACAGGCTTCATTTTTCCTGTAAGCACTTCATTATTTGCCGGAACAAATATAGTCGAATTTTCATCATACACAGGTTGCAGTACAAGATAATCAACATATTTTCCACCTATTCGCTTTTGTTCTTTTCTCGTTATTTTACAGACACCCTGTGAGCCGTATATAACCGTATCTCCTGCCCCAAACACACTGTCATCTCCTTTCTCAAAGGACCGTATAGTATAATTATAATACTTTACAAAAATAATTGTCATAGGCAATTTTAACAAAGATATTATTAGGTATATTGAGGAAAAAATACATAAAATAAGAAAAAACCGGCTGTACACCTATATATACAACCGATCTTATCTTCTGCAATGCTTTATCCAAGCTTATTTGAAGGCACTGTAACTCCCTCCGGACGGTTAATTTTTTCTTCATCTCCAAAGTAAATATTATACCATACAAGAAACACATATATAGTCCACACTCTGCGGCTGTAGTCTTCCTTGTTGTTAAAATGATCATCAAGGTAAGATACGATAATATCAGTATTAAAAAATTTCTCCGCTGTCGGTGAGGTAAACATTTCCTTTACTCTTTCATAATACTTCTTATCCCTGAGCCATACTCTTGTCGGCACGGGAAAGCCAAGCTTCGGCTTCTTTGCTGTAGCTTTGGGCAAGTGACGCATAGCAGCCATACGCATTGCATACTTCGTTGTCCCGTGAGCAATACGAAGCTTTGTGGGTATTGTGCGTGCAACCTTGAACACCTCTCTGTCAAGGAACGGTACTCTCAGCTCAAGAGAATTAGCCATACTCATACGGTCGGCCTTTAAAAGAATATCCCCCACCATCCAAAGATTTATGTCAAGGTACTGCATCTTTGTTTCTGCGTCATAACCTTTCACTCTGTCATAATATTTACGGCAAAGATCCTGAGGACGTGTAACGATAGAATTATCCTTCAAAATATTCCGTTTTTCCTCGTCATCATACATAAACGCATTTCCAATAAATTTATCCTCAGTCTTTCTCGCTCCCCTGAGTATATAGCCCCTGCCCTTTATATCCGGCCATTTTTTAGCTTTTTTTGCAAGGGCATAACGCATCTTCTCCGGTATAATCTTCTGATAAAACTTAAAAACGTGGGGCTCATTGTATATGGTATAGCCACCGAAAAGCTCGTCTGCCCCCTCACCGGAAAGAACAACCTTTACATATTCACTTGCAAGCTTAGATACAAAATAAAGAGCAATACATGACGGGTCGGCAAGAGGCTGGTCCATATGATACTGCACCTTCGGAACAGCAGACCAGAACTCCTCTGAACCTATAAGGTGAGTATGGTGTTCAACGCCTATCTCCTTAGAGAGTCCCTCCGCCCAACTTATTTCATTGTATCTTTCACCGAAATCAAAGCCTACCGTAAAGGTTTTCTGATCTGCAAAATAAGTAGACACATAGCTTGAATCAACTCCACTTGACAGAAAACAGCCGACCTCAACATCACTGATCTTATGTGCATTGACGGAATTTTCAAATACCTCCTCTATTTTATCCACAGCTTCTTTCTCCGTAAGGCTGTAATCCGGCTCAAAGGTAGCCTCAAAATATCTGGTGGTTGTGACCTTTCCGTCCCTGAACCACATATAATGCCCCGGGAGAAGACAGTATATGCCCTCAAAAAAGGTTTCCGGGGGGACAACATATTGGAATGACAGATAATTGTCAAGTGCCTTATAATTAAATTTCTTTTCATATTTCGGATGCTCAAGAATACTCTTTATCTCCGAGCCATATATAAGCTCGCCGTCTATAACAGTGTAATGCATAGGCTTAATACCAAAAAAATCTCTTGCTATAAACAGTGAGCCGTCCTTTGTATTGTATATCGCAAAGCCAAACATACCCCGAAGCTTGTTCAAAAGCTTTTCGCCCCACTGCTCGAAGCCGTGTATCAGAACCTCGGAATCTGCATTTGTATAAAACTTATGTCCGTTCTTCTTAAGTTCCTCACGGAGCTCTTTATGGTTGTATATTTCTCCGTTGAACATAAGAACAAGACTTTTGTCCTCGTTATATATCGGCTGATCTCCACCCTCAAGATCAATTATACTAAGACGTCGGAATCCCATAGATATTCTGTTGTCCTTATAATATCCCACACTATCAGGACCTCTGTGAGTAATAACATCAGTCATATTCTCAAGAACCTTATCTCTGTCAATAATTTCACCTGTAAATCCGCATAAACCGCACATACTTTTTTCCCCTTCCGATATTTTTCGTATTTATAATAAATCCGTACAATTAAAATTTTATCATAATAATGGCAAACTTTCAACCGCTTAATCAAAACATGATATTTTTTATCAGTAATAATTAAGACATTTTTTCAGTAAAATACACAGCATACAAAGAACATATATACTTATTGTATATTATCTAATAATAATCCAACAGGTATATTATGTTTTAAAATCCGACAAATAGCATAACGGTCTTGATTTTTTTAGGAATAGACTGTATAATTCTTATTATGTAGAAACAGGAGTGTGATTTATATGATTCTTGCTATTATTTCAGCTATTGCCTGCCTTGCAGCAACAACTATCATGTACAGCCCTAAAATGCGGCACTTTACCTTTTACCGTCCGGTTGCACTGTTCTTTCTTTTTGAGGGAGTATGGATTTTAGCCGATTATGCCTTTGCACAGATGATACCGGACAATGTATTTATGGATATAATACATTACTGCGGACTAATCGCCATAGTAGTATATTTCATTCTTGGTATTCTATTAGCTTCGGACAAAAAGAAAAAGAAAAATACAAAAGAAAAATAATTACTTATTCTTTAAAAAAGGGGAGTTAATTTTATGGGCTATATCTATGCTGCTGCATGGTTTCTTGTGGCAGTAGTGCTTTTTGTACGTTTCAGGAAAGAGGGAAAAATTATAATTCCTATCAGCATATATTTTCTTTTTCTCGGCGGCTGGTGGCTTGCGAATGAATTTGTCGAAGCTGACCTTTTGCACGGTACATATGCGTGGATACTTAGGGGTATATCTGTTGCAGTTATTGCCGTTTGCGGTATATTTTATTATCTTAAAAGAAGAAAAGACAAATCTAATTGAATACACTAAACAAGCCGATAATGAAATTTTAGAAAAATCGTATAATCCGGTACTGTACAGTTTCGGTAAAAAGAACAAAAGGAAATATCGGAAATTTGATAAAGCAATTAAATTATTTTTAGGCTTTTCAGCCTTACTGTCTTTCTTCGGGGAGAAGTCCGAATTTTGCGAGATCCTGTCGCCATTCAAGACCTTTCCGCATTGCGATCGTATAATCAAGGAGCGTGCTTGCATCACTCCTGTATAAACCTCTGTTTCCGGAAGCCTCAAGCCGCCTTTTTTGTTCATCGGTGACCGCTTTGCAGGATCTGAGCATATTCTGACCCGGCATATCGGGATGTCGGAAACAGGTTTCTGCTTTGTAATATTGTTTTCTTTCGATATATACCAATCCGGCAAGCAATGGAAATTCTTCACTGTGGGCAATATAATATTCCTCAAGACTGCCATATTTTTCCTTGACCTCTTGAAAAAGGTTAGTATAAAAATCCTCAATATAATCAAGAATATCCTCACAAAGTCTTTCAAGTCCCTTTTCGGAGCAGTCAATGCTGAAAGGTATTGTCATTCTTGGGAAATCTGACGGACACTTTATTACACTGTTTGCCCTGATCTTATCTGTAAACCGATAATCATCCCCCGGGTTTATGATACCGTTACGCAATTCGTCAAAACGACAGTATTTCAAACCAATATCCAAACAAATATTAACATTTTCGGTTTTAAGATCATCCTCATTTTGTGCATCATAAAAGACATTGAAAAAATACGGATCAACTCTTTTGTACAGATCATGCTGGGGCGAAGCCTTTATTTTTCTCTTCTTTGCCGCTAATTTCATTGCTTCATACAAAACATCACTTGCCATACGTATATCTCCTTTAATTTTATATGTCAGGCTCTAACACAATAAGCATCTACAATAAACATCCACCCGCCTAGCGGGTGGTTTTTCATATGCGGGCATAGCCCTCTGTTCTTCGCTACACGTCAAACGTGTAATACGATCTGCCAGTTGCGTGGAGATTGTTACTTGCCGCCCTTAAAAGGGCCAACATCACTTAATGTCAGTTGTTCTCCTAATTGATCTTCTTTTAATTGATTTTTTATATACTCCGCAATTCGGCTTGTGTTCTTCCCTACTGTATCAACATAGTATCCTTTGCACCAGAATTCTCTATTGCGGTACTTGTATTTCAATTCTCCGAATTGTTCATATAGCATTGTACTGTTCTTCCCTTTCAGATAACCATAAAGCTTGACACTGCTATTTTAGGGGGAATCTCTACCAACATGTGTACATGATCCGGACACACTTCTGCTTCCAATATATGTACTCCTTCCCATTCACACAGCTGCCTCAGTATCTTTCCTATTGCTATGCGTTTCTCTTTATAAAAGACCATCCTTCTATATTTTGGTGCAAACACAATATGGTATTTGCAATTCCATTTAGTATGTGATAAACTATGTATGTCATTCAGTCCCATTCTGAATGTCCTCCTTTTGCTGTTATTTTTGTGCAGTTGGCAGACCGCACTTTTATTATACAGCAAAAGGAGTTTTTATTTCTGCTTTATCGCTTAAGCTTTTCTGAACCACTCGCCTAGCGAGTGGTTTTACTTATACAAAAAACAACCGCCCTATTGGG
>CANQLX010000043.1 GCA_947624835.1 uncultured Clostridia bacterium | reverse complement strand
TAGTAACGTCCATTATAACTCCGCCTTTAAGCATCTGTGCTAAATTTTTGTTAAGCTCAAATCTGTTGTTTTCCATCCTACTTTTCTCCTTTAATTTTTTATACCGTAAAATTGCTGATAGCTTCGTTTTTGGCAAGCGGAAGCCAAATTATAGTACCGATTACAAGTAACTTGCCAAAGAAAGCACATCAAATATACCTATGTACTTTGTATGATTTAGTATATATCATTTCGGAATATTTGTCAATAGCTGTTATTATAATAATTACTGTAAAAATGGGAAAATAGTAGGGGATAATTGGTAATATAGTTTCTAAAAACGAAAAATCAAATTAAGTTTTTTGATGAGTTTAAATTGTATATAATTATTGTTTGTACATTGTCGGAATTTTTTATGGGAGATGAGAATGGAGAAAACTCCACCTACATTTTACTTATCGAAATTATGTATTTAATCATAGAGGTATTGTTTTCTTTTTCCTCGTATTGTATAATTAATACAAAATAACTGGGGGATCTGTTGGCAATGAGTTGGGTTTATGCTATGAGCGATATACATGGCTGTCTTGATGCTTTTGAGGATGCATTGTCACGTGTTAATTTGTCAGGTGATAATAAGCTTGTATTGCTGGGTGATTATATACACGGATCGGACAGCTATGGAGTTCTTGATAAAATCCTGCTGTTACAGGACAGGTACGGTAGCGATAAGGTTATTGCACTTATGGGAAATCACGAGGAAATGGCACTCAATGGAATGTGGCCGATACAAGCGAACAGATATGATTATGAAGCAAATGAAAATGATGAAAAATACCTTATATGGATGGAGGATTTACCAAGGTATTATACGGAGGGCAGTACAATATTTGTTCATGCCGGAATTGACGAGGATCTTGGAGAAATGTGGGAATGGACAGATGATTATATATATACGCAGAAATTCCCGGCTCAGACAGGTAAATTTTACGGGGATATAAAGATAGTTGCAGGTCATGTGGGTACATTCACTTTGGCAGGGGATGAAAGATTTCATGATATTTATTTTGACGGTGAGAGTCATTATTACATAGACGGAAGCGTTCTTGACAGCGGAGTTATTCCCGTTATAAAGGTGGATATGAAAAATAATAAATATTACAAGGTGACGGATTCGGGGGACTTCCCGATATTGCCCTATGATGAGGAATGTTAATTTCCCGGAATTATTTTTGAAAATATGTTCTGCTCCGAACTATTCATGCAGTTGTATCAGTTTATCCGGCTGCTGTGTTTTTGGACAGATTGATGAACAAAATGCAAACAATTACTCAATTGCCGCAAAGCCTCATTAAAAAATAGGCAAAACACTATAAATGGCTGTAAATAAATGTGTAATTATGTTTGAAGTTTATGAAAGTATAGTGTATAATATCTATTATGGCGGTCGGTAATTATGAATTGAGATAAACGGTCTGCCATAAAATGAGGAAGAAGGAATAAAATGGATATTATTGATTTTCATACTCATGTATACCCGGAAAAAATCGCACAAAAGGCGACTGATAGTACCTGTGGTTTCTATCAGCTCGAAACGGAGCTTACAGGGACAGCAGCAACTTTGCTTGAGGAGGGAGAAAGGGCAGGCATATCAAAATTTGTTCTGCTGCCTGTTGTTGTAAAGGCGGATCAGACACATTCGATAAATGAATTTATTATTGAAAAGGTAAGAGAGAATAAGGAATTTTATGGATTTGGTGCTATGCATATTCAGACGGAAAATCCTGTTGGTGAGATAGAATTTATCCGTAAATCAGGTCTTAAGGGAATAAAGCTGCACCCCGATATACAGGGCTTCGCAATAGACGACCCGGGTCTATTCCCGATTTTTGACTATTTACAGGATAGGTTTCCTGTTCTTGTTCATTGCGGCGATCCGAGATATGATTATTCACATCCACGGAGACTGAGGAACGTGCTTGATAATTTTCCTCGTTTACAGGTTATAGCCGCACATCTCGGCGGCTGGTCTGTATTTGATGAGGCATTGGAGTATCTTGGTAATGCGGAGTGCTTTGTTGATATGTCAAGCTGCTTTAATGTTATACCTGCGGAAAGCATAGAAAAATATATAAAATCCTACGGTGCCGATCGTGTTGTATTTGGTACGGATTTTCCCCTGTGGAAGCCGCAGGAGGTAGTTGAGGATTTTATGAAGCTGAACCTTACGGCAGAGGAAAAGGAAAAAATTGCTTCAAAGAATGCTTTGCGTATATTAGAGGGTACATAACGTTTTTATATGCGTGCATTGTGTAAAGTGAAATTCAACTCTTTAAAGAATTGAATTTTTTGCAGGAAGGTTTTATTTATCTTGCATTTTATACCGTTATATGTTATAATTAACTCGGATTTTTTATTGCAATATGCATAAATTAGAAATGTATTGAGCAGAAATAGAATCCCGAGGAAGAATATGGACTTATTTGTTTTTACATTTTTCGGAAGGAGGGATGATATGGCAAGTGAGTTTATACAGTCTGTTTTAAAAGCGGAAGAGGAATGTAAAAATAAAGAGCTTCAAGCGATAAAGCAGGCTGAAGAAAAGAAGCAAAGGGCAAAGACGGATTCTGCAAGGCTCATTTCCGATGCACAAAAGCAGGTTGAAAAAATGCTTGAGGATGACAAGCAGGTGATAAATACAAGCACCGAACAAAGACTGGAAAAAGAAAAAAAGCATATTGATGAAGAATGTGTGGGTCTTTCGGGGACAGCAGAAAAAAATCTTGACAGGGTCACTGAATTGGTTATGAAATCTCTTGTAAGACATTAACGGTTACAAACGGAAAAGTGTGGTGATGAAAATTTGGCTAAGCTGAAAATGAAAACTGTAAGCATTATTGCTTTGAAAAAGGACAGAAAGCGTCTTTTGGAGCATTTGCAGGACAGCTCACTTGTTCATATCCGGTATAATGACGAGGCAGAGGAGGGCTTTGAGCGTACCGATACTTCGGCACAGCTTCAGCAGTTTGAAAAGAATGCTGCTCTTACCGCTCAGGCACTCAAAATTCTTGATAAGGTATCGCCTGATAAAAAGGGTTTGCTCGCCTCATTTAGGGGCAGAAAAGAAATTGAGCCCGAATATATAGGTAAGATAGCTTCAGGTTCGGCTAAAATTATAGGAGTATGTACGAAGATATGTGAGCTTGATAAGCAGATTTCCGATATAGTAGCGGAAAGGGTAAGGGTTAAAACACAGCTTTCACAGCTTGAAGCGTGGAAATCTCTTGATATTCCGATGAATACTCCGGATACAGCTTCTACTGCCGTGTTTATCGGAACATTCCCTAAGTTGTTTGATGACAAGACACTTGCGGAAACGCTCGCTTCCGAGGATTCTGAGCTTATATTTGAATATGAGCTGTTTTATTCCTCGGCAAACCTTACCTGTGCGGTGATATATACACCGAAAAGCCAAAAGGAAAGAGCGGAGGAAGTGCTTCGTACAATGGGCTTTTCCCGACCGCTAAATCCGACCTCACGGACACCGGCTGAAAAATCACGAAGGCTGAGGAAAAAGGATGAAGAGCTTGAAAGCAAGGCGGCGGCTACACGGGAGGAAATCAAGGAATATGTAAAGTACAGGGAGGATATTCTGAATACTCAGGATTATTTCTCCATGAGAGCGGAAAAATACAGGGTTATATCAACGCTCGATCAGACAAAGCATATTTTTATCCTCTACGGCTATGTTCCCGAGGAGGATTGCCAAAAGCTTGAGGAAATATGTGCAAGGGCTTCGGAGAACTGTATAGTTGAATTTGGTGAAGCGGATGAAAACGCCCCCGTAAAGCTTAAAAACAACGGTTTTGCCGAGCCTGCTGAGAGTATTGTAACAATGTATTCCCCGCCTTCACATGAGGATATAGATCCTACCCCTTTGCTTGCGTTTTTCTTCTATTTCTTTTTCGGCATGATGTTTTCCGATGCAGGCTACGGACTTTTGCTCATTATAGCGACAACCATAGCTATAAAAGTGTTCAAGCCTGACAGGAATATGAGGAATAATTTGAGATTATTCCGCAACTGCGGATATTTTACCGTTTTATGGGGACTTGTATTCGGAAGTATTTTCGGAGATGCTCCTGCGGTAATATATAATCTTGTGACAGGCAATGAAATCACAATGCAGCAGCTTCTGCCTTATCCTATTCTTGATACACAAAAGGATGCACTGATGATAATGATTTTGTCAATAGCATTGGGACTTGTCCATATACTCGTGGGAATGGGCTGTAAGTTCTATGTCTGTATAAAACATAAAAAATATAAGGAAGCATTCTTTGATACGGGCTTTTGGATGCTGATGCTCATAGGCTTTGCAGTGCTTGCGGCAGGCATGGTATTAGGATATATATATATTTATATCGGTGCGGGAATAGCAATAGCCTCGGCTTTGGGTCTTGTGCTCACACAGGGCAGAGAGAAAAAGGGATTTTTCGGAAAGATGGTCGGAGGAGTTGCCTCCCTGTATGATATAACAGGGTATATAAGTGATCTTCTGAGCTATTCGAGACTTCTTGCACTCGGACTTACAACAGGGGTTATGGCTCAGGTGTTCAATATGCTCTCGACACTTTTAGGAACAAGTGTGTTCGGAATTGTCTATATGGTAGTGATATTCCTCGTGGGTCATGCCATTACGATTGGTCTTAATGCACTCGGTTCGTATGTGCATACAATGCGTTTGCAGTATGTGGAAATGTTCAGTAAATTCTATGAGGGCGGTGGTGTACAATTCAAGCCGTTTTCACTGAACAGTAAAAATTTCAAAATCAAAAACAGTAAAGAATAAAATTAATCATTTCGGAGGTAAATATTATGAACGGTGTACTTTTTGCTATTTTGGCAGCAACGATTGCAACAGTCCTTGCAGGAATAGGTTCTGCAAAGGGTGTAGGTGGTGCGGCACAGGCATCAATGGGAGTACTTTCGGAGGATTCCTCAATGTTCGGTAAAATGCTCGTGCTTACACTTCTCCCCGGTACTCAGGGTCTTTACGGCTTTATCGTAGGATTTATTATAATGATAAGGTGCGGTATCCTCGGCGGAACAGAGCCTACATTACTGCAGGGTCTTTCATACGTAGCAGCTTCTCTTGCAATAGGTATCGGCGGTCTTATTTCCGGTATAGCACAGGGCAAGGCTGCTGTTTCGGGTATTTCAATGTGTGCAAAGGACGGAAGTAATTTCTCAAAAGCAATGGTATCTGTAACACTTGTTGAGATTTATGCACTTCTTGCATTTATCGTTTCGCTCCTTATGGTAATTTCCATTCCCGGGATAGATATGTAAGCATAAGTTGAAAACTTACTGTAAAGGTGGGAAATGAATGAGCAGCGGTGAGAAAATACTATCAAGCATAAAAAAAGAAAGCGAAGAGAGGATTGCCGCAATAACCGAGGATGCGGATAAGGTATATAATGAAGCAATAGAGGATGCCGAAAAGCAGGCTGAGGAAATCCGACATGGCGGCAGGCATAAGGTTGAGCTTCAGTCGGAAAAGCTTCTGAAGGCATATAAAAGCCGTGCCGAGCTTGAAAGAAGAAATGCTTTGCTGAAAACAAAGCGTGAGCTTATCGAAAAGGCATTCCGGCATATACATGAATGTATGCTTAGTCTTAAGGATAAGGAATATTTTGAGCTTGTGTCGGGGCTTGCCTCCTCTCTCGGAGAAATTAAGGGTACGGTATATTTCAATTCCAGTGACCTAAGAAGGCTTCCGAAGGACTTTGCAAAGACCCTCGGTAAGGGAAAGAATGGTATAGAAATATCCCGGACTCCCGATGATGGGATTGACGGAGGTTTTATCCTTAAAAACGGAGATATAGAGGAAAATATGACTTTTTCTGCTGTTCTTGAGGACAGGCGTGAGGAAATTGAGGATATGATAAGCAAAGAGCTTTTTAAGGATTAGGGGGAATTTGTATGAAGCTGTCGTATGAATTTTCGATAGGCTCGGTTCGTGCAAGGGAAAAAAGACTTTTTACCTCCGCAGAGCTTGAGCAAATGTTAAATCTAAAAAGCGAAAATGAGCTTGTAAGATTCCTTAAGGATAAGGGCTACGGTGATGGAGAAACCGTATCTGAAATTGTCGAAAGCAATACAGAGCAGATGTGGAAGTATATTGAAGGTATTGCCCCCGATTTTTCCATATTCAAACCTTTTTTGCTTAAAAATGATATCCATAATATAAAAACGGTACTCAAAGGCATAATGTATCAGAAGGAGTTCCAAGAGCTTCTTGTTTTTCCGTGCAGGATAAAACCGGATGAACTTAAATCGGCGATAGAAAATAAAAAATTCGGCAATCTGCCTGAATTTTTTTCGGAGCCTGTTGCCAAAGCGTATGATCTTCTTGCAAAAACAGCGGATTCAAGACTCAGTGATGCTGTTATTGACAGGGCGGCTCTTGAAATGATGATATCTGAGGGAAAAAGATCAAAGTCTGAATTTCTCTATGAATATTTCAATACATCTGCCTTTTATGCCAATGTAAAAACAGCACTCAGGGACGCAAGGTTCAAGCCGACAACTGAATATCTTGATAATGCATTATGTGAATGTGAGGGCTTTGACAAGCAAAAGGTTATTTCAAAGACATTGGCAGGAAATGAAGTGCTTACAAGATATCTTGAAAAGCTTCATTCCTATGACTGCGATAAGGCAATGGAATGTTTTGCAAAGAGTGCCGGAGAATTTGAAAGATTTGTGGACAATAAGCTAATGAGGCTTGCAAGAGATATGTGCAGGTTGACAAGCGAAGGACCGGAGCCGATTTTTGGATATTATATCGGCTGTGAATATGAAAGACAGGCGATAAATATAATTTTGAGCGGAATTATAACGCAGACCGCTCCCGACAAGATAAGAGAAAGGCTGCGTGATATGTATGGTTAAAAATATTGCGGTTATGGGTGATAAAGAAAGTATAAAGGGCTTTTCGGCAGTTGGAATTGATGCTATAGTATGTGATGAGCCGACAGAGGCATCAGCCGTATTTAAAAAAATTACCGAAAAGGACAAATATGCGGTCATATATATAACAGAGGAGCTTTTCGAGCAGGCTCATAAGGAAATAGAAAGGTATTCGGAATCGGCTGTTCCGGCAGTTATACCTATTCCCGGTGCAAGAGGTAATACAGGGGTAGGAAGTGCAAGACTTTCGTCATTTGTCGAGCAGGCAGTCGGCTCGGATATACTGTTCAAATAAAGAGGTGTGAGATTTGACAAGCGGAGTTATTACAAAAGTTGCAGGGCCTCTCGTTATAGCAGAGGGAATGCGAAATGCAAATATGTTTGACGTTGTCAGGGTAAGCAGTCACAGGCTTATCGGAGAGATAATAGAAATGCACGGCGATAGGGCAAGCATACAGGTTTATGAGGAAACATCGGGACTCGGACCGGGTGAGGCGGTTGAATCCACAGGTGCGCCGCTTTCAGTAGAGCTTGGCCCCGGACTTATAGGTGCAATATATGACGGAATACAGCGACCGCTTAATGAGATTATGAAGGTTGCAGGAAATAACCTTACAAGGGGTGTTGAAGTACCCTCGCTTGACCATAAGAAAAAATGGCATTTTGTTCCGAAAGTAAAAAAAGGGGATAAGGTTGTTTCGGGAGATGTTATCGGTACTGTCAGGGAAACCAATGCTGTATTGCATAAGATACTTGTACCTAATAAGGTATCGGGGACCGTCAAGGATATAAAAGAGGGCGATTTTACAATAGACGATACGGTAGCTGTACTTGAAAATAACGGTAAGACGGAAAATGTAAAAATGGCTGCAAAATGGCCTGTTCGTGTAGGCAGACCGTATAAGAAAAAGCTTTCGCCCGATATTCTCCTAACAACAGGTCAGCGTACCATTGATACACTTTTCCCGATAGCAAAGGGCGGTGTTGCCGCTGTACCGGGGCCGTTCGGTTCGGGAAAAACAGTTGTACAGCATCAGCTTGCTAAATGGGCTGCGGCTGATATTATAGTATATATAGGCTGCGGCGAGCGTGGCAATGAAATGACAGATGTTCTGAATGAATTTCCTGAGCTTAAAGATCCGAGAACGGGTAATTCCCTTATGGAAAGAACCGTGCTTATAGCCAATACATCGGATATGCCTGTTGCGGCTCGTGAGGCATCTATTTATACAGGTATTACAATAGCTGAGTATTTCAGGGATATGGGATATACCGTTGCACTTATGGCGGATTCGACCTCACGTTGGGCGGAGGCTTTGCGTGAAATGTCAGGACGACTTGAGGAAATGCCCGGTGAGGAGGGATATCCTGCATATCTCGGAAGCAGACTTGCACAGTTCTATGAAAGGGCAGGTCGTGTTATAGTAAACGGAAGCGGAGATACAGAGGGTGCGTTATCGGTTATCGGTGCGGTTTCACCTCCGGGCGGAGATATTTCCGAGCCTGTATCTCAGGCAACTTTGAGAATTGTAAAGGTATTCTGGGGACTTGATGCAGGTCTTGCATATAAACGTCATTTTCCGGCTATAAACTGGCTTACGAGTTATTCGCTTTACACTGATCAGCTTGAACCGTGGTACAAGCAGAATGCCTCTGAAGATTTTATGCAGCTAAGAGGCAGGCTTATGGCGTTGTTGCAGGACGAAGCAGAGTTGCAGGAAATTGTAAATCTTGTCGGTATGGACGCACTTTCTGCGCCTGACAGACTTAAGCTGGAAACGGCGAGGGCGATCCGTGAGGACTATCTGCATCAGAATGCATTTGATCCTGTTGACACCTATACTTCACTTAAAAAACAGGTTCTGATGATGAGGGCGATACTTCTATGCTATGATAAATCGCTTGAGGCACTTGAAAAAGGTGCAAATATTGATCTGCTTGTAAGTATGCTCGTAAGAGAGAGAATAGGCAGACTTAAATATGAGGAGGAGCAGAATGTCGAGCAGGAATTTGACTCGATTAGTGCAATTCTCGAACAAGAAATTAAGGACGTTCTTGAAAGGAGTGAGGACTGATGCCTAAGGAATATCGTACTATAAGAGAGGTTGCCGGTCCTCTTATGATGGTAACAGACGTAGAGGGAGTAACCTATAATGAGCTTGGAGAGATTGAACTCCCGAACGGAGATATACGCCGCTGTCAGGTACTTGAAATAGACGGAACTAACGCTCTGGTTCAGCTTTTTGATTCTGCGGCAGGAATTAATCTTGCAGAGTCTAAGGTAAGGTTTATAGGAAAATCAATGGAGCTGCCCGTATCGGGGGATATGCTTTCGAGAGTGTTTGACGGTCTGGGAAATCCTATTGATGACGGTCCTGCCATTATTCCCGAAAAAAGGCTTGATATAAACGGTACGCCTATGAATCCGGCGGCGAGGGATTATCCGCAGGAGTTTATACAGACGGGTATTTCGGCAATAGACGGTCTTAATACGCTTGTACGAGGACAAAAGCTGCCTATATTCTCGGCATCGGGACTCCCCCATGCACAGCTTGCCGCACAGATTGCAAGACAGGCGGCTGTACGTGGAAAAGACGAACAGTTTGCGGTTGTATTTGCCGCTATGGGTATAACATATGAGGAGTCGGATTATTTTGTTCAATCATTTAAGGAAACGGGTGCTATTGATAGAACGGTAATGTTTGTAAACCTTGCAAACGATCCCGCAATCGAAAGAATAGCAACTCCGAGAATGGCTCTTACGGCGGCTGAATATCTTGCTTTTGATATGGGTATGCACGTACTTGTTATTATGACGGACATTACAAACTATGCCGATGCACTCCGTGAAGTATCTGCTGCGAGAAAGGAAGTGCCGGGCAGACGTGGTTACCCCGGATATATGTACACTAACCTTGCGACGCTTTATGAACGTGCGGGCAGACAAAAGGGTAAGAGTGGTTCTATCACGCTTATACCTATTCTGACAATGCCCGAAGACGATAAAACTCACCCGATACCCGACCTTACGGGATATATCACAGAGGGTCAGATAATACTGAGCCGTGAGTTGTATCGAAAGGGCATAACGCCGCCTATTGATGTTTTGCCGTCGCTTTCACGTCTTAAGGATAAGGGCATAGGCGAGGGACGAACAAGGGGAGATCATGCCGCAACGATGAATCAGCTTTTCTCAGCTTATGCAAGGGGAAAGGACGCAAGAGAACTTATGATAGTGCTTGGTGAGGCTGCACTTACAGATATAGATAAAAAGTATGCGGAATTTGCCGAGGCATTCGAGAGGGAGTATGTATCGCAGGGATATAATACAAACCGTTCGATCGAGGAAACTCTTGATATAGGTTGGAAGCTGCTGCATATTCTGCCGAGGACGGAGTTGAAGAGAATAAAAGAAGATATGCTTGACGAATACTACGGAAAGCAGTAAGATCGGGAGGACATAGCATGGCAATAATGAATGTAAACCCGACAAGAATGCAGATGACTAAGCTAAAAAAGCAGTTGCTGACCGCAAGACGTGGTCACAAAATGCTAAAAGACAAGCGTGACGAGCTTATGCGGCAGTTTATCGAAAAGGTGCAGGAAAACAAACGGCTGCGTGATAAGGTAGAGAGGGGGCTTGCAAGGTGCAGTGCGCATTTTATAAATGCGAGTGCAGTTATGAGCAAAAAGGCACTTGATTCGTCGCTTATGTCATCGAAACAGCAGACAGGCATTGAGGTAAAATCAAAGAATATAATGAGTGTTGATGTCCCGTTGTTTACTGCTGTCAGTGAAAGTCCGAATGAATCGGATATTTTCCCGTATGGCTTTGCTTTTACGTCATTTGAACTTGACGATGCGGTCATGTCCATAAAGGAGCTTTTGCCCGATATGATAAGGCTTGCGGAGCTTGAAAAGTGCTGTGAGCTTATGGCTGCGGAAATTGAGCGGACAAGGAGGCGTGTTAATTCTCTGGAGCACGTTATGATACCGAGGTATGAGGAAACTATAAAATACATTTCCATGAAGCTTGAGGAGAATGACAGGAGCAGCCGCACACGGCTTATGAAAGTCAAGGATATGCTGCTTGACAAGGCACATAATTATTCGGAAAGATACTGAATATTATAAGAATGATTAAAATAAGCCGCTTTGCCGGATGCTTGTGTTTCCGACAAAGCGGAGGGATGGGGTTATGCATGGAGCTGAAGTTTGACAACAATAATAATGAAGAAATGCTTTTCTATGATGATTATTGCAGAGGAGTCTATGGACCCGAAGATTCTCTTGCCTGCGTCTATTTTTCCAGAATGGGAGAAGAGATGCATACTTCTGTGTCGAGAATAAATTCAGCAAAAAATAGAGATAGCCATAAAAATTTGTTTGAACGCACCAAAGAAGAATTTGTTAATCTGAGGAAGAGAATGTGCCTGATTATGCATGAATATATAAGAAAGCATGACGGTTATGTCGGAAAATGGCCATATCCCGAAACGGGAAGATATTTTGTCGAAGAAGATGACGTTACAAAATATTCCTTTAACTATTTCAGTCAAGCTACTGATTACATACAAACTTATTCTAAAGAACCGGAATTTATAAATGCATATGAATATGACAAACCTGCTCCGGACAATGATCATCAGAAAAAGTTGGAGGAAGAATGTGAAAGTATTCAGAAGGTAAAGGCTTATAAAGAAGAAATAGATCCGAAATATGATGAGGCATTGAAAATAAGTGAGCATAAGCCGGGAGCCCTTCTTACATTTGTTATCATAATTTTATTGTCGGGCTTTTGCATCTTTTTGTGGCTGGCACCGTTTCTTTCTGATTTTGATTATATAAACCTAAATGATAATGCTATGAAATGTTATTCGGGGTTTACCGATTTTTGGAAAGTAATTACATTTCCTTCAATGATCATAACCTACTTTGGAACACTCTTAATTACAATTGGTTATTCCTTAGTTAATTTTATTTTTGAATGGTCAGTGGCAGCATATATCATTGCCTGCGTTGTTTTGCTGGCAGCCGGTGTTGTGATCGTTCTTCTTTTATGGGAAACGCAAAATGTAAAGCTTCTGTTCAAAATCACAAACATAAGGAAACTGAGAAAAAATAAAAAGCAGGCGGACAGGGAGCTCAAAAAAGCTTATAAGGAGTTTTATTCGTCAGAAAGCTACAAACAGGCTAAGATTCTTGATGAAGAGGAGGCCGAGCTTTATGCTATAAAAAAGGCTGAAGAGGAGGATTTTGCCGAGAAATGGCAAAGAGAGTGGTTTGAAGCCGTATGCAAATGGTATCGTGCTGTTGCAACTATCGAAAAATAGCTTCTTACGGCACAGAACCGACAACGGCAATTCATTGATAATTATTCCGGAGCGACGGCCGGTCTTTACAGGCGGTAAAAGGTCAGCATAGCTGTCTGTGGCTGTGATATTTAAATATAATATTTTCAAGTATATAAAAAAGGGGATCAATTAAGCTCATTAAAGCTTAATGTGGTGATCCCCTTTTTATTTATTTTTACGCATTTATTATATCCTCTATGCTGTCGAGTATTCTGTCAACGCTGACGAGATATTTTTTATCCATACTGTATATTTTGCTTATTGCCGATTGTTTATAAAATTCCTCGCCTATTTCGTCATGTATGCCGAGCAGGTAGTCGGTTGAGGTATCAAGAAGAACAGCAATATTTTTGAGTGTAGATATAGATACACCGGCTTCTCCGCTTTCGACATTGGCGAGAAAACGGGTGCTGACAGACAGCAGTTCGGCAAGTGCCTCACGGGTTAAGCCATGTTCTTTTCTTTTTTCCCTTATTCGTTGTCCAAGTATTACATTTATTTCCTTTTTCATGATGTGTTACCTCATTTATTACTCATTATAATACATTATAATATGAAATGATACTTCATAAAATGCGATATTAAGCACTTGACAAATGAATTAACAGTACATATAATAGTTGTATGGAGATATTTTATGATATTTCTTCAATAAAATACATAATCGGAGGTATGAAAATGAAAAAGTTTTTGAAAAGAACAGGAACTGTTTTACTTGTTGTTGCAATGCTTGCAGGAACAACGGCTGTTGCTTTGCCGCAAATGATAGACAGCAGTATTACGGCAGAAGCGGCAAGTGAGGGAACAACCGATGACGGTTTTGTGTGGGAGGAAAATGAGGACGGCGGCGTAACTATTACAAAATATACCGGTGAGGGCGGTAGTATCGTTATTCCGTCGAAGATTGACGGAAAGACTGTTACGGGGATAGGTGGTTATGCGTTTCAGTATTGCACAAGACTGACAAGCGTAACGATACCCGCTGGTGTTACATATATAGGCGATAATGCGTTTGAGGATTGCACGAGACTGACAAGTGTAACGATACCCGACAGTGTTACATCAATAGGCGATTATGCGTTTTATGGTTGCACAGGACTGACAAGTGTAATGATACCCGACAGTGTTACGTATATATATATAGGTGAAGGTGCGTTTTATGGTTGCACAGGACTGACAAGTGTAACGATACCCGACAGTGTTACGGAGATAGGTACGGAGATAGGTAGGTATGCGTTTGAGAATTGCACAGGACTGACAAGTGTAACGATACCCGACAGTGTTACGGAGATAGGTAGGTATGCGTTTTACGGTTGCACAGGACTGACAGGTATCAATGTAAGTGCGGATAATGAATATTACAGCAGTGATAACGGAGTACTTTTGGACAAGGAGCAAAAAGAACTGATATGTTGCCCTGCAGGATTTAAAGGTTCTTATGAGATACCCGACGGTGTTATGTATATAGGTGAAGGTGCGTTTTATGGTTGTACAGGACTGACAAGCGTAACGATCCCCGACAGCGTTACGGAGATCGAAGATACGTTTTCCGGTTGCACAGGGCTGACAAGTATCAATGTAAGTGCGGATAATGAATATTACAGCAGTGATAACGGAGTACTTTTGGACAAGGAGCAAAAAGAACTGATATGTTGCCCTGTAGGATTTAAAGGTTCTTATACAATACCCAACAGTGTTACGGAGATAGTCAATGTTGTGTTTGGAGATTGCACAGGACTGACAAATATAACGATACCCGGCAGTGTTACACATATAGACTCTCGGGAGTTTTACGGTTGCACAGGACTGACAGGTATCAATGTAAGTGCAGATAATGAATGTTACAGCAGTGACAACGGAGTGCTTTTGGACAAGGAGCAAAAAGAACTGATATGTTGCCCCGAGGGATTTAAAGGTTCTTATACAATACCCAACAGTGTTACGGAGATAGTCGATGGTGCGTTTGAAGATTGCACAGGACTGACAAGCGTAACGATACCCGACAGTGTTACATCAATAGACTATGAGGCATTTAAGGGTTGCACAGGACTGACAAGCATAACGATACCAGACGGTGTTACAGAGATAGGTGAGCTTACGTTTTGGGGTTGCACAGGACTGACAAGTATAACGATACCCGACAGTGTTACATCAATAGGTTCGGATGCGTTTAGGGATTGTACAGGACTGACAAACGTGACAATTCTCAATTCAGATGCGGAGATAGGTGATAGTGCGTTTGGATATGGATATGACTATGAGTACGTGGGTGATGATTTGGAGCCAATTATTCCAATTGATATAAAGTTTGATGATTTGATAATACATGGTATGGAAGGCTCAACTGCGGAAACCTATGCGAATGAAAATGGTTTCACTTTTGTGGCAATAGATGAAGAGCCGAGTGAAGAGCCAAGCGAGGAACCGGGTGAAGAACCAAGCGAGGAACCGAGTGAAGAGCCAAGCGAAGAACCGAGTGAAGAGCCAAGTGAAGAGCCAAGCGAGGAACCAAGCGAGGAACCAAGTGAAGAACCGAGTGAGGAGCCAAGCGAAGAACCGAGTGAAGAACCGAGCGAAGATCCAAGCGAGGAACCAAGTGAGGAGCCAAGCGAGGGAACAACTGATGAAGGTCTTGAGTGGGAAGAAAATGAGGACGGCGGTGTGACAATTACAGATTATACCGGAAACGGCGGAGAGGTTGTTATACCTTCTGAAATTGACGGGAAGTCTGTTACATCAATAGGTGATAATGCGTTTCGTGATTGTACAGGATTGACAGATGTAACGATACCCGACAGTATTACGGATATAGGTATGTATGCGTTTTATGGTTGCACAGGACTGACAAGTGTAACGATACCCGACAGTGTTACAGAGATAGGTTGGAAAGCATTTTTTGATTGCAGAGGGCTGACAAACGTAACGATATCCGCTGCATCAACAGGAATGTATACATTTGGTTTTTGCACAAGTCTGACAAACGTAACAATAACCGACAGTGTTACATCGATTGGTCAGCAGACGTTTCAGTGTTGCACAGGACTGACATACATAACGATACCGGATAGTGTTACATCAATAGGTGCCGGTGCATTTTACGATTGCACAGGACTGACAAACGTAACGATACCCGATAGCGTAACCAAGATAGACTGGGTTGCGTTTTTTGGCTGCGAAGGGCTGACAAGTGTAACAATACCTGATAGTGTTACAGAGATAGGGGCGGATGCATTTTCCGGTTGCGCAGGACTGACAAATGTAACAGTTCTTAATTCAAACACGGAGATAAGTGATCGTGCGTTTGGATATGTACATGAGGCTATAATTGGTGACGATATAAAGTATGATGATTTGGTAATACATGGTATAAAAGATTCAACTGCGGAAACCTATGCGAATGAAAACGGTTTCACTTTTGTGGTAATAGATGAGGAGCCGAGTGAAGAACCGAGCGAGGAACCGAGTGAGGAGCCAAGCGAAGAACCGAGCGAGGAGCCAAGCGAAGAACCGAGCGAAGAACCAAGCGAGGAACCGAGTGAAGAACCAAGCGAGGAACCGAGTGATAATACGACACTTACAGATGAGTACACAAATATTACCGTAAGCGGAGCAATACCAGAGGGTGCAACGCTTGTGGTAAAACCACTTACTTATCCTGTCAGCGAAAGTCCGGTTGTTGATATGTATGATATAACCCTTGTGGATTCAGAAAATGTTGCCGTACAGCCTGACGGAACAATAAAAATATCCATACCAAGCGATAGGGACGACTGTAAGGTAATGTGGGTGCAGGAGAATGGAACAAAAACCGATATGGATGCAACTGAGAAATTACAATCAATGATGGAAAAATTGATGCATAATGACGTTACAAAAACCGATATGAATGCAACATACGAAAACGGATATTATGTATTCACAACCGATCATCTTTCGCTATATACTGTTGAATTGAAAAATCCTATTCCGATGTATCCTACATCTAAACCCGAAGATGTGACAGACAGCAAACCCGACAATAAGCCGACAAATCCCACGGATAACCAGACAAGCGGCGGTACAGGCAATACACCCGACAATACCCCCACGGATAATAATACCAACACCAATAACAATACAAATACCGATGTGCCGCAAACAGGCGACAACGGAATAATGTTTGCACTTGCGGCATTTGCGGCTATGGTATCGGGTGCAGCACTGACAGTATTCAAACGCCGCAAAAAGACAGAAAGATAAAAACGCATTATATATGAAGTGCAGATCAAGGTGAAAAAGCAATCGTAAAATTACGGTTGAGTGAAAAGCTTCCGCCGCTCCGATAATAAAACGGAACGGCGGAATTTCATTAAAAAAATAATTTTTATGCAAATTATAAGGAGTTTTGTCCCAAATCTTATAAAAAAATTTACATTATTTACAAAGTGTAAGGGAAATCAAAAAATTATAGTGCATAATGCCAAAAATATGCATACTAAATTAAACGATATGCATAAAATACATTTTTTTATAAAAAAATCATTGGCTTTTTGTCTTTTTTGTGATAAACTAATAAAAAG
>CANQLX010000042.1 GCA_947624835.1 uncultured Clostridia bacterium | reverse complement strand
ATTGGTGTAATCTTAATGCTATCGGAATGGTTCGCAGCACAAGGATTATTAATGATGTAGAAACAGTTGAAGTCAGATATTTCATAACATCTCTTACAGATGTTAAATTGTTTGCTAAGGCTGTTCGGAAGCATTGGGGTATTGAAAATTCTTTGCATTGGTGTTTGGATATGTGCTTCGACGAGGATCATTGTCGTATGCGAGTAGATAATAGTGGTGAAAATTTCGCTGTACTTCGTCATATTGCAACAAATCTCTATAAATCTTTTACTTCGGTTAAGTTAAGTCTGAAAGCTAAACGCTTTAAATGTTCTTTTGATGATGAGTTTTTGTCAAGCGTTATTTTTAACAAATTTTCATAATTATTTCATGCGGTTGCCCTGTTAATTTACGTTCCATCTCTTGACGATAGATAACATTTATGTTATTATATATCAGAGGTGAGCAGAACAATGAATAAGAAAGAGGATGTGATAAAAACGCTTATCAGGATTAGGGATGAGCAGGGTATTTCTCAGCGTAAGCTTGCAGAAATTTCCGGCATAAAACAACCGGCAATAGCACGACTGGAAAGCGGAAGGGCTGTTCCGAATGTCATTACGCTTAATAAGCTGCTTACACCTTTGGGTTACACGTTAACGATTTCTCGGATCGACGAATGATTTGAAAGGATGGTCTTTTATGGTTGATTATTTTGTAATAGCTAAAGCGGAGGTTTTATCTGAGAAAGCACACGGAATACTGGCAAAATATGCCAAATATACAAATTATGATGAAATCGGTACTCCGGAAGCTATAATAGATATAGAAAATAGTTTAGCTATTTTAGCAAAAAAAATTATTAAGTGCCAAAGTGAAGAGGAAATAAATAATGCCGCTCAGAGTCTTGTAATCTATGAAAACATTATTGATAATATTCAAGTTCTTTCACCAAAGGGGACATTATCTGTATGAGTATCAGTGATCTTTCTATGGAAGAATTTGAAGAAGCATATAGATTCGTCAAATCTAAAGAAGTTTTAAATGTTTTCCCGGTATCATCACCGATAGCTCATGTTTTAGGCGGTCAGCCGGGTGCAGGGAAAACAACTATACAAAACATTATTACAAGGGATGATTCGAATATTTTTGTAATTAATGGGGATAATTACAGAAAATATCATCCGCATTTTGCAGTTATTCAAGCTCGATATGGTGATGATTCTGCAAAATATACTCAACTCTTTATTAACGCTGTGATAGAAAGGCTGATTGACGAACTTAGTACTGAAAAATATAATCTGATTGTCGAAGGGACACTCCGTACGGCAGAAGTACCTATATCAACTGCTCGATCTTTAAAATATAAGGGATATCGTACCGAACTGTGCGTAATGGCTGTAAAACCGGAAATATCCTATGAAAGTACCATACTTAGATATGAAAATGCTATCGCTTTCGGGGGAACTCCCAGAGCTACAAGCAAGGAGCATCACGATATGGTAGTTGATCGTATTGCGGCAAATCTTGATACGATACATCAAAGCGGTGTTTTTGATTGTATCAGTATATATACAAGGGACAAAGGCTGTATATATTCTTCGGATATATCAGATAAAAAGCCGTCAGATGTAGAGAAAAGCATTTTGCTTGGTGAGTGGTCTGCCTATGAAAAAGATAATCTTCGTGATATGATTCTGCAAATACGAATGTTAAAGCAGAACCGGAGGGCTGGAGACTTATCAGACTATATTAAACGTTCCGAAAGCCTGCTAAAAGAAATTGGTATTGCGTATAAAACTAATGAACTGGTCAAGAAGTCAGATTTGACTATTGAACAGGTTACTGCACTAAGCAAAACAACTATTCCTTTTCAATGTCAAAAAACATCTGATGGTAAATTTACAATCCTATTTAAACAATTAGATTTGGATAAAATCAATGCAACATTATCCCCTGCAACTACACAACATAAAAAAATTAATTCTAAACCGAAGCGATAGCGAACAACTGAAAAGAATATTAGCCTAAAGGTAGTGTTCATAAAATTTTCCGAACAAAATTACTGTAAAATGTTGACATCAGCAACTTGTTACTGTAAAATATTCGTAGGGTTATTTTTAAATGGGGCGACTCGACGTCCGAAAATCGAGATCAGTATGAGTAATTCCCTCCTCGGAGGGTATCAGATACACTCGGTGAGGTTTAAATTGCATACATTCAAGCCGTATGCACAATATGTAGCGGTTGCACCTCGCATATTCCTACATATTGCGAGACTTGAATGATGTAGCAAATATCGAGGGAGATTTTGTTGCACCTCGCATATTCCTACATATTGCGAGACGGTAGTGTATATCAAATATACACAGCCGTAAGTTGCAATTCGCATATTTCTACATATTGCGAGACCGAGCAACAGAAAGTATCAGCAGATAGTCCACGTTGCAATTCACATATTCCTACATATTGCGAGAGTTGTGTAAGCTAAACGATGACTGTCAAGATGACAAGCGGAGCGAAAGCCTATAATAAATTCCCCTATGCCAATCTCTTTTGAGTGGTATAAGGGGATTTTTCTTATGATATGACTTCGTAATATGGGACTTCAAGTCCCACCCGTTGTTATATTGTAATGTTCATAAAATTTTACGAACAAAATTACTGTAAAACATTGACAATTGGTTTTAAATGATGTATAATAACTACAGTAGGTAATAAAAAAGACACCTACAGCCCATCGATTGTCGGCAAACAATCAATGGGCATACGCCGAAAAGGTAACGAGAATACCTCACGACTTATAAGTGCCATTCTTAGGTTATTATAGCCTATTTGGGATAGCGTGTCAAGTCTTAATGCCTTTTTGAGTTGTAGGGGAAGGCATAAAAAACTTGGCACGTTTTTTATTTTCTTCCGCAGAGAAAACGAGTGGAAACATAAGCGCCAAGAACCAAAAGACTACCAGAGAAAACGGTCAGCGCTAACTTTACGTAATCGTAGAAGAATTCCATTTTTTCACCCCCCTGCATTTTGTTTTTACGGCGGTGCGCATATATCAACTCTATACGCACTACCGTAAGAGCAAACACGATTCACAAACTTGCTCTTAACTAAAAATTAAATAAAAAAGCAACAAAACGAAGATACAAAGCATACCGAATAACAGTTTTGCCATAACCCTCGTTTCATTTCGGGAAGAGCGAGCCAGCAGAATCTGCTGATACCTTTCGGTTGTAGGTAAGGTTTTATACCTGTTTAATACGAGGATCAAATTAGCTGCATAACCAAACGATGACTGCTGTGAAGCGGGCAGAGTGCAAGACCGATAAGACGCTGCATTGTGCCGGCTCGTTATGCTGTGAACCTTTTCTTAGGATAAAATAGTTTTGTATGCTTTAAAGGCAATCCCCACGATTGCCTTTTGCAGGAAGTATAGGATAAATCTATGCACCCTGCGAAGGGCGATCTAAATAGGGTAAATAGGGGCGACTCGACGTCCGAAAATCGAGAACAGTATGAGTAATTCCCTTCCTGAAGGGTTTCAGAGACACTCGGTGAGGTGTGTAAATTGCATACATCAAAGCCGTATGCACAATATATAGCGGTTGCAACTCGTATATGTCTATATGTTGCGAGGCTTGAAGTCTATGGTTTTAGAAGTAAAAAAATAAGTTGCAACTCGTATATGTCTATATGTTGCGAGAGTCTGCTTCGCAGCAGTGGTTGCAACCCGCATATTCCTATATATTGCGAGGGGCGAGGGATAAACCCATTCCCTAATGCTTGAGTTTAACGCGCCGGGAGGGACTCGAACCCCCGACCTACTGGTTCGTAGCCAGTCACTCTATCCGGCTGAGCTACCGGCGCATACAATCCTTTTGGACTACTTCACTATAATAACACATTATTATCAAAAATGCAATAGCTATTTATAAAGTTATTTAAAAAATATTGTAGGTTTACAATAGATATGTTACAGTTATAAAAAAGATAGCAAATAGGAAAAATCTGTGTTACAGTAGTTCACAAATTGCAAAATCTCAAATTATATTTTTCCAAAAAGGATTCCTTATACTTAACAGAATACGCAGCCTTCATGTGCGTTGGATAATTGCTTATAGGTAATAGTAATAATAACAGCGGAAACAATAGCCGTCAGAATGTCGGAAAGCGGCATGGAAAACAAAACACCGTCAAGACCAAAAAACATTGGCAAAATGAGTGCAAATCCGACACCGAACACGATCTCACGAAGCATAGAAAGCATAGTCGATGCAACTGCTTTTCCCATCGCTTGAAGAAAAATAAAGGTTGCTTTGTTCAAACACGCAAAAACAATCATGCAAAGATAGATCCGAAATGCCTTGATTGCAAATTCCGTGTAATAGATACTTTCATTTGCCGAACCGAAAATTCCTATCAGTTGATGGGGCAAAAATTCTACAACAACCAGGACAATCACACCCACAGCCGCTTCGCAAAGTAACAGTAACGAAAACAGCTTTTTGACTCGCTCGTGTCGGTTAGCTCCCATATTGTACCCTACAACCGGAATGCACCCTGCCGCCATGCCAATGACTACAGAAATCACAATTTGAAATACTTTCATGACAATTCCTACAACCGCCATCGGGATCTGTGCGTAGATTTCCTGCCCAAAAACGGGATCCAGCACACCGTATTCCCGTATCATATTGTTGATTGCCGCCATAGCTGCCACCAGCGAAATCTGAGAAAGAAAACTGCAAATTCCAAGAGTCAGTGTGTGTCCAATAATTTCTTTACTCCAACAAAAATCTTGTTTGGATAATTTTATTGATTTTGTATTTAGAAGATATCCCAACGAAAGTAAAGCCGTAACAATTTGACCAATTACCGTTGCCATAGCTGCACCCATCATACCCCAGTGAAAAGAGAAAATAAAAATCGGATCGATAATGATGTTCAGTATAGCGCCTAAAAGGGTAGCAATCATCGCATATTTCGGACTTCCGTCCGCACGGATTATGGGGTTCATTGCCTGACCGAACATATAAAATGGAATACCTATAGAAATATAAAAGAAATATTCTTTTGAAAGTACAAATGTTGTATCGTTGACGGTTCCGCCAAACACCGTGATTATCGGCGTAGAAAAAATGATGTATACGGAACAGAGAAATATGCTGCTGATGACGGTCATAAGCACTGAAAGTCCGATACTGTTCCCGGCAGCCTTTTTGTTTCCCTGTCCCAAATTCAAACTAACAAAAGTGCAGCAGCCGTCCCCTATCATTACAGCAATGGCTAGTGCAATCACTGTGAGCGGAAATACAACAGTATTGGCGGCGTTGCCGTAGGAACCGAGATAACCTGCATTGGCGATAAAAATTTGGTCAACGATATTATAAAGTGCACCCACAAGTAGTGAAATAATACAGGGTATAGCATATTTACCCATGAGTTTACTCACCTTTTCCGTTGATAGATAAGATTGATTTTGTTTCATAAGATAACCTCCTCAAAAACACAGAAACAGCGTAAGTCCCAAGTTGGACTTACGCTGTTCCGGCTACACACTATTGATAATTATATCAAACATTCATTTTTTTTGCAAAGGCAATTCTGCACAAAAATTCTATCTATATAAATAGCAATATAAAATAAATAGCAATATAAAATGTCAGAGAAATTAAATGACTAAATAATTTATATTTAACTTATATAAGGAGATGACTGGAGGAGAGGCTATTGAAAATACGAGAGGATAGTTGTTAATCCAATGTTGAATCAACTTCATTCTCCCTATGGAGAATTTCGCAATGTTTACACCCTGGGGAATAAGTTGTCTGATTGATGATCAAAAACATATAACCTGAAAGAGTCGTTATACAGCAAATTTACGTTATCTCCGAGGGATCCCGAAGCCGCCCTCATTGCTTAAGACTATGACGGGACGGAAGTACCATTATCCCTCTTGCTTTGTCATCGCCAAAACCGGGGCAACAGGTATTTGGAATTGTGCCTTTTTCATGATTATATGTTGTTTTTTAGAAAAAGCCCAAATTAGAAAAAGCCCAAAATTATATTTTTAGAGGCTGTCACCATCTTTTTTACTAATTTGCGACAGCCTCAATATTTTTACTTTTGGCTCTCTTTTGTTTTACGGCTGTTTTTACGACCTTGTCAGCTGAAAATCAGCAAACTACTGTGTATCAGATGTCTGTCCGGAATTATTGGTAACAAATGCCTTGTGAATTGTTTCGAATTTAATATTATCTTTAGCTAACCTAAGTGTTCTATTAAATTCCTGTGCTTCGTTAAATGGAACGAAGTGTAAATTAAAGGCAATGTTTCCACCTGAATATTCCAGCTTGAATATTGTTTTTTTCTTACAAAAGTAGTACACAAGTGAAATTATAAAAAGCGGAATAAATATGAAGCAGATGACCGTTGCTGCATTTGCTTTTGTGTCATAGTATCCGGCACTCAATGACTGATGAGCATAACCTGAATAATAGGAATAGTTTTTGGGTATAAAAGGAGTTACAATAGGATACGAAAACACAGCTATACATAAGCATATTATAGAGAAAATAAGTACACCTACGGGATTATCACGTTCAAAGCCGCTTCCCGTAATATCTTCAATATCTACAACTCTCTCTTCATTGCTTGTAAGAAGACGTCCATTGACTTTGGTAAGACATTTTCCTTTGAAATAAATACGTCTATTAGATAAAAAAGCAAAGCTCTTCCTTACTATACCTGTTGATAAAAAACTCTGAAAATAAGAGGCGCCAAGCACGGCAAGCCGTGTTTCACTCTTGTCCATCAGAAGGTATCTTAGGTCTGCCATATAAGCACCTCCTCTCAATATAGATTCGTATGGGGAAAATAAAAAGACGCACAACCGAAGCTGTGCGCCCGAAAAACACAAAGCTCCAATTGTCGCCAAACAAAATTCTTATCCGTACTGTAAAAGTATGTGGAAAGAGAGCCTGTATTTTTACCAGAGATAAAAATACATACTTACACTATACGGATAATATCAAATTTTGTTTGGCATCTACCATTTTAGCATATTTTTTTAAAGTGTGCAATGGTATGTGAGATTTTTTAGATAATTTCTCTTTTGGTATTGTAATTATCCGGGTAATGTTATATAATTGGTTATAGTGGTTAAAAATAATACTCACGAATGAAATATTTTATTATAATTAACAAAGGAGGATAACTCAGTGAAACAGTATAACCCTAAGAATATTCTGAATATCGGTATCGCCGGACACAGCGGCTCGGGTAAAACCTCTCTTGCAGAGGCTATGATCTATATGTGCGGCGGTTCCGACAGACTCGGTAAGGTAAGTGACGGAAATACCGTATGCGACTACGACCCGGAGGAAATTAAAAGAAAAACCTCTGTGCAGGCTTGTATAGCACCTGTTGAATGGAAAAATAAGAAAATCAATCTTATTGACGCTCCCGGTCTTTTTGATTTTGAGGCAGGTCTTTGTGAGGCTGCAAGGGCTGCCGATACCATGCTGATAACCGTGTCGGGTAAGGACGGAGTTGCGGTCGGAACTGAAAAGGCTGTTAAGGCGGCTGATGGAAGAGGTCTTACAAAGGTATTCTTCGTAAACGGTCTGTGCGACGAAAGTGCACGTTTTTACCGTGTATTTGAAAGTCTTAAGGCGTCCTTCGGACCTTCTGTGTGCCCTGTTGTTGTCCCGTATATTGTGGACGGACAGGCTGATTGTTATGTAAATCTGCTTGAATATAAGGCATATAAATATATTGACGGAAAGATAACTAATGTTCCCATCCCCGATATGGGCGACAGACTTGAGGGTCTGCGAACGGCTATATGTGAGGCAGTAGCGGAAACAAGTGACGAAATGTTTGAAAAATATTTCTCAGGCGAGGAATTTACACCGGAGGAAATTATAGTAGGTGTAAGTCAGGGTGTCAGAAACGGAAGTATAAGTCCTGTATTCTGTGGGGATGCACTGCTTACCTATGGTATAGAACAGCTCCTTAACGGTCTTGTATGGCTTGCACCGAGTGCTGCTGATAAATCCTCAGAACTTGCGGTTGATCTCGACGGAGAGCCTGTGGAACTTAGTGTAAATGAGGATGCTGCGGCTGCGGCAATAGTTTTCAAGACGGTTGCCGACCCATTTGTTGGAAAGCTTTCGTATTTTAAGGTGATATCGGGTAAAATTGGTGCAGATACCCAACTTGTAAATATGAGGACGGGTGCATCCGAAAAGATTTCCAAGGTTATGCTTGCAAAGGGCAAAAAGTTAGAAGATGCCCCGTATATAACAGCAGGTGATATCGGAGCCGCTGCGAAGCTCAGCTCGGCTAATACCGGAGATACTCTGTGTTCACCGCTGAGAAAGGTTATACTTGACAAGGTCAATTATCCTGAGCCCACACTTTCAATGGCTGTTTCGCCGAAGGGCAAGGGTGACGAAAATAAGGTCGCTCAGGGAATAGCACGTCTGAGTGAGGAGGATCCTACAATAAAATTTGAAACCAATGTTGAAACCCATGAAATGGTTATAAGCGGAATGGGTGAGCAGCACCTTGATGTTATCGTATCAAAGCTTAAGTCTAAATACGGGGTCGATGTCATCCTCAAAAAGCCTAAGGTTGCGTACAGAGAAACCATACGAAAGACAGTCAAGGTTCAGGGAAGATATAAAAAACAGACGGGCGGTCACGGTCAGTTTGGTGATGTGTGGATAGAGTTCTCTCCCTGTGACAGTGACGATATGATATTTGAGGAAAAGGTTGTCGGCGGAGCAGTGCCTAAGGGATTTTTCCCCGCAGTTGAAAAGGGACTTAGGGAAAGTATACTCAAAGGTCCGCTTGCAGGATACCCTGTTGTAGGACTTAAGGCTACACTCGTTGACGGTTCCTATCATCCGGTTGACTCTTCGGAGATGTCATTCAAAACTGCTGCATCACTTGCATATAAGGATGGTATGCCTAAAGCTGATCCGGTTCTCCTTGAGCCGGTTGGAATGCTTAAGGCTGTTGTTCCCGGCGATAATATGGGCGATATTATGGGTGAGATTACAAAACGCAGAGGAAGAGTTCTCGGTATGAATCAGGCAGAGAATAATATGCAGGAAATAGAGGCAGAGGTTCCTCAGGCTGAAATGAGTGATTTCTCAACATTTATACGCCAGTCTACACAGGCGAGAGGATATTTCACATTTAGGTTTGAGCATTATGAGGAGGCCCCTCAGAATGTGGCTCAGAAGGTCATAGAGGACAATGCAAACGCTTAAGGATAAATTATCGAAGAGCCTTGGGACAGTATCGGCTGCTCCAAGGCTCTTTTTGCGTTAATATTAACAGATGTGTCCTCAGCAGAGAAATTGATAATAAATATTATGCACTAAATGAACAGTGGCTCCGATTTGGCACAACAAAAGCCAATCGAAGCCGCCGTCTGATTTTTTGCTTATTCCCTTACTATTTTTATTATTTCATCTACCGCTCCTACAAGAGAGTGGTATTTATCCACCATAAATCTAAGGTATTTTTTGCCTTCGTCTGTGATCATATAATAATTCCTTGTACGGTGCCCCTCAGTTATCTCCTGAGAATACTCCTCAACGTATCCCTGCTCCTGTAAACGGTACAGAACAGGGTAAAGGAAACTCATCTTGTAGGTGCTGTTGCTTCGTTTTTCCAATTCCTGAGAAAGCTTATATACATACATAGGCTTTTCGTTTAATAATACCAGCGTCAGCAACGGACTTAGTGCTCTTTTGAAATGCTCCTCAAATGAATGTTCAAGTTCCTTTCCGGCTTTTCTTCCCATATTTTTCACGGCCTTTCAATACAATAATAACCACAGAGAGATGTTACGGACCTCCATAGCGGCGGCGAACATCTTTGGCTGAGACGGGACGGAATCCCATACTAAGCCTGTCTGCTGCGTAAGCCCTCGGCTTTTTGAAGGTAGAGCTTTTAGTCAATGATATCATATACAATTTTTTAAATCAATATTGCATATGATAATATTGTATGAATATTGTATTATTGAAACCTTAAAAAAAATTAAGGAAAGTATTTGCGACAGAAGGCATATATGGGAATTAGAAGTTGTGACCGCTGTATCCCCAATATTCCACCTCTTCATATTTAACATAAATCCGGGAGGGGGATATTTTAAGCTCCGAGGATATTATTTCCGTTATTTTTTCCGTCAATGCATTATATTCCTGAGAGCTTGCTGAACCGTAGATTTTCACCTCTGCAAGTGCACAGGGGGTATCTCCGTCACCTTTGAAATAAAGGTGGGAATTATCCTCGAAATTAAGCATAAGCCAGTCTTCGCTTTTTCCTCTTATTATCGAAATAGCTTGACCGAGTTGTGTCTTTAAGCTTAGTTCTCTTTCGGGAGTAATAGCAGTATTTGTTTTAGTATTGATAAATGGCATGGTGTTTACCTCCTGAATTACAGACGGAGAATTTCCCGTCCCTGATTATTTTTAAAAACAGGCATATGACCTGATTTTTACGGATTATTGCTTTATTAAAGTGTTCCTATATTTTTTGTTGCTTTGCGGCAACAGAGAAGGTAGCTTATGGTTGTTAGCAGCATCAGTGCAACAAAAAGGATAATTATAATAAGTATAGAGCCTGCGGGAGTAAATTTAAAGAGCAAATAAGAGCCGGCGCAGATAACGGCCTCTGTTACTATGGCAATAGCCATGTTAAAAAAGATATTATAATTTCCTCTAAGTGCATTTAGCTCATCTTCCCATATAAGCTTAGGGTTGACACTGTCCATATATATTCCAAGGTATGTTGCAAAGGTTACTGAAATCAGACTTAAAAGGCAGCAGAATACTGTGAATTTGAAGCCGGTATTAAGCAGAATGCAGGCAGCTATGACGCTGATTATCATACCCGAACCGCTTATTATTATACTGACAGCTGCCTTGACATTGAGCTGTGCCGTATAATCCAAGGGAATGTACTTTATAAATGAAAAATGCTTTCCCTCTCTTGTTATGCCTGACGATGCTATACAGTTCAGGGCGGTTACAAGAACGGATACGGCAGATATTCCCAGCATGAATATGAGAACGGTTTCTTCGTTGCCGCTGTGTATTCCGTAAACAAAGGATTCAAGAAAATTTGTCTGCTTGTGAACCACATATGCAAGACATACAAATACCGGTATAAGAAAATTAATCATAACACAGTTGGTAAAATAAGCCGGGGTGCGGAACAAAATCCGCAGCTCTTTTTTAAGATAGCTTGTGCAGGGACTGTGTTGTCTCATTTTTTGTATTGTATTGGAAGAACTTCTGTGTGACATTCCCTGTCCGATACCTGCAACACCGGGAAAATATATTGCCTGTGCGACAAGCATAAACACAGCAGCAGCAACTATATTTACTCCAAAGTATATCAGAATATTGAATATACCTTGTGTTTCCATCGAGTTTACGAGAAGAGGTACTGTGGGGAATATGATATTCATAACTCTGAGTATTGCGTTATCGGGTGTAGAAAGTGCATTTATAAGTTTTTGACTGTCGAATCCGCTTTGTGCTATAAGATATACTATTCCGGCAATAACTAAAAAAGTAAATACGCCTGTTATTTTATTTACAGTGTCTTTGTTTCTGATAAATCGTGTAAAGTACATAACCACCATGCATATTATACCACAGTATATGAGCGGCAATATCGGCATAGTAAGTGTACCGATTATTGAGATTAACCATGAATACAGCGGCATATTTCCTCCAAGAATATATCCTGTAAGGGCGGCTATTATAACAATACATTCCATTACACTTTCGCTTATCATGGCTGCGGTGAATTTTGAGGCTATAATCTGGTACGGCCGCAAAGGCAGGGGGAGAAGATTTTCAATATCGCCTGAAAAATAGAATACGGAAAAGAAAACATTAAGTCCGAATATAAACGAAAATGCCGCTATAAGATGCAGGAACATTTCAACACCGTTTTCCTGTGTGCCTGTCTGCGTAAGTGCACTTGTTACGGTATATATGATAACCCCAACAAAAAATGCCATGGGAAGCATTATTCCAAATGCTGCTATTACTGACATTACAACATAAAATATTTTGTTGCGTTTTTTCTCCTTGTCATTCGGCTCAACACCCTTGATAAGAGCCGATACCAGTCTAAGATAAAGTTTCATTTTTCAGTCAGCTCCAGGAATATATTTTCGAGGGATTCATTTTTGTTTTGTTTTTCAAGCTCATCCAGTGTTCCGTTATAGAGTATATGTCCGTTTTTGATAATAACTACCCTGTCGCATAGCTTTTCTGCAACCTCAAGAACATGGGTCGAGAAAAATACGGCATTTCCCTCTTTTGTATGTTCACGCATCAGTTGTTTAAGCTCAAAGGCGGATTTCGGATCAAGTCCGATCATAGGCTCATCAAGAATCCATACCGGGGGCTTATGGACAAGGGCGGCTATAACCATTATTTTTTGACGCATACCATGGGAATAGCTAATCATCGGAGATCCGAGAGCCTCTGTCAGACCAAATTTTTCGGCAAGCCCCTCCGTACGCTTGCGGCGGACATCTGTCGGCACCTTATATATATCGCCTATAAGCTCAAGAAATTCCGAACCCTTGAGTCTGAGAAATATATCGGGATTATCGGCAATATAACCAATAGATTGCTTTGCCTTTATCGGGTCGTCTTTTATGTTGAAGCCATTAATTATAACCTTGCCGGAATCAGGTTTTATAATTCCGGTTAGTATTTTCATGGTTGTTGTTTTTCCCGAACCGTTTGGACCGATAAATCCGACAATTTCACCACCGTCAACGGAAAAGCTTATATTATCGAGTGCTCGAACAGTTTTATTATAGGTTTTTGTAACATTTTCAATTTTAATCATAGTTATGTCTCCCAAATAAATAACACAGTAAAAAATACCAATCCGGGTTAATATTCCCATTACATACCATTGGTAATATTATCACTGCAGAAGCTGAAAAGTAAATGAATATGCACCATACAGATACATCTGAAACTGTACATATTCTCCGGACATCCTTTCTAGGTATATTTTAACATTACACTTATTGCAAGTCAACAATTAATTTGTTAAAAAAGTATTTTTTTAAATGAGCAGTCGAAAAAAATAAGTGCAAAATAACCAAATAGCTTATAGTGATTTGCTATAAATTTACGCCGCCGGAAATAATCTCCGACGGCGTAAACTTAATTTTTCTGTCAATAATATTATTACTTGATGATATCCCAATAATTTTCAAGCGTTGCAAAATAATCATCTGGTGTTTCCGCCCTTCTTATCTCAACAACAGAGCCGTCTTCCCTCAGAAGAAGCTCGGCGGATTTAAGTCTGCCGTTGTAGTTGTAACCCATTGAAAAGCCGTGTGCACCCGTATCGTGAATGACAAGTATATCCCCAATTTCAATTTCGGGAAGATTGCGGTCCACGGCAAATTTATCGTTATTTTCGCAGAGAGAGCCCGTTACATCATATGTATGGTCGCATTTGGCATTTTCCTTGCCGAGAACCGTAATGTGGTGATAGGCACCGTACATTGCCGGACGCATAAGGTTTACCGCACAGGCATCAACGCCGATATAATCCTTATGTATATGCTTTTGGTGAATTACTGTTGTGACAAGATGTCCGTATGGGGCAAGCATGAAACGACCAAGCTCGGTATATATGCTTGCTTCTCCAAGACCGGCAGGTACGAGTATCTCATCAAATGCTCTATGCACACCCTCACCGATAGCGAAGATATCGTTCGGCTCCTTATCGGGAGTATATGGCACACCTACTCCGCCCGAAAGATTTATAAAGCTTATTTCTATTCCCGTTTTTTCCTTGATTTCAACGATCAGCTCAAAAAGTATTTTAGCCAGAGTCGGGTAATATTCATTGGTTGTCGTATTTGAGGCAAGGAAAGAATGAATACCGAATTTTTTTGCACCCTTTGACTTCAGTATCTTATATGCCTCAATTATCTGTTCCTTTGTCATGCCGTATTTTGCCTCTCCGGGATTGTCCATTATCGTGGTGGATATTGAGAATGTTCCGCCGGGATTATATCGGCAGCAGACTGTTTCGGGTATTCCGCAAGCCCTCTCAAGAGTTTCAATATGCGTGATATCGTCAAGGTTTATTATTGCTCCGATATCATTGGCATATTTAAATTCTTCGGCAGGTGTATCATTTGAGGAAAACATTATATAGGGAGCCTTGAAGCCGCATTTCTTACTCATATAAAGCTCAGTATAGGATGAGCAATCTGTTCCGCAGCCCTCTTCCTTAAGTATCTTGAGTATAGTGGGGTTAGGTGTAGCCTTTACGGCAAAATACTCACGAAAACCCTTATTCCACGAAAATGCCCTGTTCAGATCCCTTGCATTTTGTCGGATTGCTTTTTCATCATATATATGGAACGGTGTGGGGAAATTCTTTATTATATCCTCAGCCATAGATTTTGTTATAAATGCTTTTTTTGACATTTTTTTACCCTCCGAAATTACAGATACATGATAATACTACTACATAAAGCCTGTTTTTGTCAAGTGTTTTGGTTTTATTATTTTCTGATAATACAAAAAATTCAAGGGAGAAGAACTATGAAAAAAATACTGTCGTTTATGTCGTCTGAATGTTATTTGGATAACAGATTTGCACTTTTATATTTTCTTAATCTGTTTGATTATCTGTTTACACTTGTGCTGGTTTCAAGCGGACTCTTCATAGAGGCAAATCCTTTGCTTTCATTAAATATAGAGGGTGTGGGAGGTTTTCTTGCAAAATGTATTCTGCCCCTGCTCCTGATTTTATATATCAGAATCAGATTTATAAACAGTCCGCCAAAGAATACCCTTGCGGCAAAGCTTATGATGGATATTATTTTATCCTTTTATTTCTTTGTTAATTGTTTCCATATTTTTTGGCTGACCTATACCATAGTTGTTTTTATGTAGGTGATTGTAAAAGCTGTCTTATTATGGTAGAATAATAAAAATAATACCTTGTAGAGTATAATTATCGGGGGCAACTATGGACGAAAAAAAGACATCGAAATTATCGGAATTAAAAATGGAATGTTCGGGGTGTGAAAAATGCGGATTGTGCAGCGGCAGACATAATGTTGTTTTTGGTGTCGGAACAAGCGATGCAGAGGTTATGTTTATCGGTGAGGGCCCCGGTGAACAGGAGGATATCAAGGGAGAGCCGTTCGTTGGAAAGGCCGGAATACTTCTTGACAAAATGCTTACTGCTGTTGATCTTGACAGAAGGAAGAATATATACATTGCCAATATAGTTAAATGTCGTCCGCCGCATAACAGAGATCCTCAGCCGGAGGAGCAGGAACTTTGTATACCTTGGTTAAGAAAGCAGTTTGCAATTATCAGACCTAAAATTGTTGTTTGTTTGGGAAGAATTGCGGCTGCCAAAATTATAAAGCCTGATATAAAAATTACAGCTGAGCATGGAAAGCTGTTCAAGAAGGGCGGTGTTATCATGATGCCCGTTCTTCATCCGGCGGCACTTCTCAGAAATCCGTCAAGCAAGCCGGCTGCATTTGAGGATTTTCTTAAGCTGCAGGAGATTATAAAGCAGGAATGTGAGAATACCTATGATTGACCTGTATGCGGTTTTATAGAATAGCCGTTCGGTAATATTCAGACAGGCGATTTCCCATAAAAGGAAGCAAGGCTGTTTGTGTAATTTACATAAACTGTAAATACGACGGGATTATTTCTTACGGTATGTTTATAAAAATCCGCCCTGCCTTTGGTTGATAAAAGCAAAGGCAGGGCGGATTTTTTTTATTTTTCCATTGGAACTGTATAAAATATGATAAGAGAAAAATCAGTAAATAAGCCAAAAAGTACTCTACCGACAGTTGATTCGGCAGACTCAACCGTTGATATGTTGCAAAGCTGTCCGATATAGCTTATTATGCATACAGAGATAGTCCGAAATGCCGATATCTGTATGAGGCAATAATGAGTTATCTTAATAATTATTTGGAGAGGTTGGGTTACTGATGATGTGGGTGATTCTTATATTTAAAAATATTCTGAATTTTATAAGGACAAAACCGTTACTGTTTGTTTTTATTATTATATCACAGGTGATATGTATAGTTGCGGTTTTTTCGGTTTCCGGTATGATAGATTCGCTGACACCACGACCAACGGATGACAGATCAGATTGGGAAAAGGCATTTGTAATACATTTTGGTACAGGTGGAAAATTGTATGTTGACAGCATTGAGGATGATATTGGTATAGTTCAAATATATGATGAAAAAACCGGGGATTTTTTATATTCCGGTTGGGAAAATACGGAAGAGTATAATTCGCTTGTTGATAGCATTGGTTTTGATAACATGAGTGATGGCAGTAAATATGCTGTTTTTCTCGAATACGGTCCTGATTATTCTTCCTGTCCGAAATATAAGGATATAAAAAAGAAGCTTGATAATGTTATAAAAGTTGCCGGGAACGCTTTGAATGACGGGTTGGTGACCGGATATGCTGATGACACATACACGGTGGAATATTCGGCAGTTTTCGGAACTGATGAATATATCGGTACGATTTATCCGGAATTGACTGGAAATGATAAGTGCATTGGGCTTACAGTATCAGATAAATACAAAGTGCCGTTTTATGAATGTAAAAACGGAGATAAGGTGAAAATCGGTAACACTGAATACACGGTTTCGGAAGTAATCAAATATGATTCGGAAAAAGAATTTGGTATATCATTGGCAGATATACTGTTGAGTTCTGTTGACGATGATTTTATTGTAGATAGTATTATAATACACTTGACTGATGATGTTACCAACAAACAGATTGTAAAAATATCGGATACAATCAAAAAAGAATTTTCGGATATTAATATCGGCGTGAAAGAGCCTGAACCGAAGCCTCTGCTGGAAAAACAATTCAACAATATGATTTATGTTGTTTCAATTATAATAATAGGAGTTATACTTCTGAATATATCAAGACTTTATAC
>CANQLX010000041.1 GCA_947624835.1 uncultured Clostridia bacterium | reverse complement strand
TATTTCTCCTATGTCTTTTCTGAGTTTTCCATATATCTCCTTTCTCCTATATTTTGGTGCAAATACAATATGGTATTGGCATCTGTATGTTGAGTGTGAGAGATGTTTAATTTCATTTTTCATGGCAATAACCTCCTTATGTTTTTGGTAATGCGGTGTCCAAACCTTTACCAGTATATCATAAGGAGGTTATTATTTCGACATATTAACTCATGCTAAAGCTTTTTTTATCTACCCCCGGCTGAGCCGGGGGTTTATTCTTGCTAAAGCGTCCAAAAACAGACGCACCCGATTTAAAAATACCGGGTGCATCTGTGCTGTCATGCCTCTCCTTCAGCTTTTACAACTGCTATTCCGAGATCGTCAAGCTGCTGCCTGTCAACATCGGCAGGAGCGTTTGTCATAGGCTCACTTGCATTCTGTACCTTTGGGAATGCCACAACATCACGCAGTGTCGGAGCCTTGAGCATCTGCATAACAAGTCTATCAAGACCTATTCCCATTCCGCCGTGTGGGGGCGCACCGTATTTAAATGCGTCCATAAGAAAACCGAACTTATGATATGCTTCCTCATCACTCATCCCAAGCATTTCAAACATCTTGTTCTGAAGTTCGGGATTTGTTATACGTATTGAACCGCTTGAAAGCTCTGTTCCGTTGAGTACCATATCATATGCCTTCGCATAAACCTCTCCCTTGTTACCGTCAAGCTTGTCAATACAATCATCTGTCGGTGAGGTAAACGGGTGGTGCATTGCTATCCATTCTCCGCTTTCCTTATCAAATTCAAAGAACGGGAATTTGACTACCCAAAGAAAATTATACCCGTCTGCGATTAAATCCAACTTCCTTGCAGCCTCAAGACGTACCGCCCCGAGCGTTGTAAGAACGGTATTATTATCTGTATCTGCAACGATCAGAACAACATCGCCTTTTTCTGCCCCTGCCTTTTTCAGAATTGCATTCATTTCATCCTCACTCATGAATTTTCCGAAACTTGAAGCCATGCCGTCATCTGTAAGCCTTATCCATGCGAGACCCTTTGCACCTATTCCCCTCACATATTCGGTAAGTCTGTCAATTTCCTTTCTTGTATAGGTCTTGACTGCGTTTTTAGCAGTAATTCCACGAACGGAGCCGCCGCCCTCAAGGGCATTTTTAAATACTGCAAAGCCGCTGTCCGCAACCTCTTTGCTGATATTAAAAATTTCCATACCGAAGCGTGTATCGGGCTTATCCGAACCAAATCTATCCATTACCTCGTTATATGTATATCTTGGAAACGGTGTGGGAACATCAATATCAAGTACCTCCCTGAAAAGACGCTTTATATATCCCTCACCTATTTCAAGAACATCCTCCATATCAACAAAGGACATTTCAAGGTCTATCTGTGTAAATTCCGGCTGTCTGTCCGCACGGAGATCCTCATCACGGAAGCATCTTGCTATCTGTATATATCTGTCAAAACCGGCAACCATACAAAGCTGCTTATACATCTGCGGCGACTGCGGCAGTGCATAGAAAGATCCCTTATGTATTCTTGACGGCACAAGAAAATCCCTTGCTCCCTCGGGGGTGGATTTTATAAGCATGGGTGTTTCTATTTCTATAAAACCGTTTTCGTCAAAATAATCCCTTGTTACCTTTGCAACCTTATGGCGGAAAATAAGATTATTTTGAAGTTCAGGTCTGCGCAGGTCAAGATATCTGTATTTCAGTCGGTTAAGCTCCGAAGTCTTACATTCATCAACGATTTCAAACGGAGGTGTTTCGCTTTCTCCGAGTATTCTCAGCTCTGTTACCTCAATTTCAATATCACCTGTGGGGATCTTTTTATTTTTATTGCTTCTCTCCCTTACCTTACCCACAGCCGCAAGTACATATTCCGAATGTACCGAGGCTGCTTTTTCAAATACACCCTTGTCCGTATTTTCATCAAAGGCAAGCTGAACAATTCCCGTTCTGTCCCTTAGTTCAATAAATGTAAGCATCTGTCCGAGGTCACGACGCCTCTGCACCCAACCGCATACAGTAACCGTTTCTCCTATATTTTCCGCACGCAGCACTCCGCAATAGCTGCTCCGTTTAAGTCCTGTCATAAATTCTGCCATTTCAATTACTCCTCTATATCAAGTCCCAATTTCTCCATAAGGCTGTCCTGAGCTCCGTTTACATAGAATGAGAAAAATGCCTCATAGAATCCATCGTCGAGCGGAACCTCTTTCTTTGCCCCTGTATACATATTCTTGACAACCGCCTTATTTGCTGTAAGTTCGTCATCACCGATTACCATGCTGAATTTTGCACCGATTTTATCTGCATATTTCATCTGCGGTCGAAGCTTTCTTCCCACTATATCCCCTTCGGCGATAAGTGAGGAATTACGTACACCTTCAACTATCGAAAATGCCTTAAGCTTTGCAGCCTCACTGAGACCTACAACATACAGGTCACAGTTGAGCGGCTTTTCAGCCTCAATTCCCTGCTTATCAAGAAGTATAAGCAGCCTTTCCATACCCATACCGAATCCGAGTGAGGGTGTATGCTGACCCCCCAGTTCCTCTATAAGACCGTCATATCTTCCGCCGCCGCATACCGTTCCTATTTCATCGGAAACAAATTCAAATACTGTGCGTGTATAATAATCAAGTCCTCTTACTATTGTCGGATTAACGGTGTATTTTATTTCCGCAGCATCAAGGCAGCTTTTTACTCCCTCAAAATGCCCCTTGCAGTCATCGCAAATATAATCAAGAACCTTTGGCGCACCTTTTGCAATCTCCGAACATTCCTTTTCCTTACAGTCAAGTATTCTCATAGGATTACGCTCAAGTCTTGTCCTACAGGTATCGCAAAGACAATCTTTGTTTTCCTCAAAATATTCCCTGAGTGCCTTATGATATTTCGGACGGCAATCCGGACAGCCTATTGAATTTATTTCAAGTCTGATATTTTTTACTCCGAGTCGATCAAAAATAGAATTTGCCGCACAAATAACCTCTGCATCGGCATACGGTGACGGTGCCCCGTATACCTCCATGCCGAACTGGTGAAATTCTCTCTGTCTGCCGTAGTTTTTCTTTTCATAACGGTAGCAGGCTGTAAGATAATATACCTTTATCGGATATCCGTCATTATACAGACCGTGTTCCAGCATTGCTCTTGCCGCACCTGCTGTACCCTCAGGCTTGAGCGAAAGAGAATCTCCTCCCTTTGTTGTAAATGTGTACATTTCTTTTTGTACAATATCCGTTGTATCTCCCACCGAGCGGTTAAAAAGCTCCGTATGCTCAAAAACAGGTGTGCGGATTTCCTTAAAGCCGTAGGACTGAGCCTGACCACGCATTATTTCCTCAATAAACTGCCATTTATAGCTATCCTCAGGGAGGATATCCTCCGCCCCGTATACCTTATTTGTAATAAGCTTCACTTACATCTTCCTTTCAAATTTTCGTACTACTATATTATACATTATTACAGCAAAAAATCAATGCCATGCTGTTCTGTTTTATCGTATTTTATTTGAAAAACTGCATAAAATCTTATAAGGACACAATTTTTTTGCAACAGGTGGGTAATACATTGAGAGGCAAGCTGAAAAAAATAAAAAAAATAATCACTCCTTTTCTTGATAAATGCGAAAGGGATAATATTACGGCTATAGCAGGACAATGTGCATTTTTTCTTATACTTACATTCTTCCCTCTTGCCATGTTTTCAATATCAGTTTTGCAGAATTTCAACATATCCGTTGATACGTTTGAGAATATACTTGACGAGGTCATCAATGAAAAGGCAAGCGAGTATGTTTCGGAAATAATCGTAAGCGTATCGGAAAATTCCTCCGGCATATCTGTAATTACACTGATTGTAACCTTGTGGACATCCGCTCAGGGAATACACATAATTACAAACGGACTCAACCGTATACATGGTACCTACGAGGACCGCAGCTGGGTTCTGCTGCGGCTGAAGTCTGTCCTGCTGACCGTTCTCTTTCTCGCAATAATTATATTGACAGTGCTTATAATCATACTCGGCTCCTCACTTAATTCCTTCCTCATTCCGTATATAAGCTGTTTGCCCGATATTGTGGGGATAATCTACAAGCTCAGATATCCCATATTCTATATTTACCTGAGTTTTCTTTTCGCCCTGCTTTACAGCCGTGCACCTAACATTGAGAAACCCCTGAGGAATGAATACGGAATAAGAAGTCAGCTCCCCGGTGCATTTTTATGCTCAACAACATGGCTCATACTTTCATTCGCTATTTCGGTATATGTAGATAATTTCAACGGTTTTTCGATCTACGGCGATCTTACAAGGCTTGCTGTATTAATGATGTGGATTTATCTCTGCCTTATCTGCTTTATGCTCGGTGCGGAAATAAATGTGATTTATCATAAGGAGATTATGAATTTCAGCTTTAGGAAAAAGCATTATCCGACTAAAAAGAAAACCTTCAGCTAAGGCACCCCTGTACTATATCACGGATCTTTAATTCACGGTTGATAAGGTTAAGCACTCTTCTTTTATCACCGCTCCATTTCGGTGCTATTAGCTTTGCTTTGTCGCCGTCACCCGTCAGCCTGTGGATAACAACACTTTCAGGCAGCACTGCAATAATATCACATACAAGACTGATGTATTCCTGAAGTGATAGAGCCTCAAATTCTCCGTCAGCGTACATTGTGGCAAGCCTTGTTCCTTTAAGAATATGCAATAATTGAAGCTTTATGCCGTCAGAGCCGCACTCGGCGATATATCGGGCGGTATCAAGCATATTCGATTGCGTTTCATGAGGCAGACCTATAATCATATGGGTTATGACCTCTGTCCCTGCAATATGAAGGCTTTTTACCGCCCGTTCATATACTTCATTTGGATACCCTCTGTTGATCAAACTTGCTGTTCCATCATTTGCACTTTGCAGTCCGAGCTCCACCCATACAGGCTTGATTTTTGCAAGATCGGAAATAAGCAGCAGCTTTTCGGGTTCAAGACAGTCCGGTCGTGTTGCTATATCAAGTACAGCTATATCATCACGCATTATAACAGGCATAAAAAGCTTCTCAAGATAATCTACAGGTGCATAGGTATTTGTATATGACTGAAAATATGCTATGAATTTATCACCTGAATACTTTTCGGAAATAAGTGACTTTGCATATTCTATTTGACTGTCTGTTCCCGGCAGGCATGAAACCGCAAAATCACCCGAGCCCTCCACACTGCAAAATATACATCCCCCATATGATATCCTTCCGTCACGGTTAGGGCAGGTCATACCTCCGTCAAGGGAAAGCTTATACAGCTTTTGCCCGAATTTTTCTTTTAAATATGTATCAAGAGAATAATATCTTCTTCCGTTCCACATCTACATCACCCGATTTTTATACAGCTTTCCAATGAAATTATTTATATCATTCAAAAAATACAAAGCGACCGTCATATGGGCATTGATACCGCACCATATGACAGCCGCTTAATTTTGTCATCACTCTTCGGGGGAGAAATTTTCCTTGCCTACGCCGCAAAGAGGACAAGTCCAATCCTCGGGAATATCCTCAAATGGTGTGCCGGGGGCTATACCGTTATCAGGATCACCGTCAATCGGCTCATATACATAGCCGCAGACATTACATACGTACTTTGTCATAAGTACCTCCTTTTTTATACAGTTGTCTGAAATTACTTAAATTATATAATAAACCGCCGTATAAGTCAATTATAAAATGGAAAAAACAAATAATTTCAATTACTTTTTATCTGCATTGCTATAACCGTTATATCATCGTCATGTCCGTCACTTCTTCTTGCAACAGCCTCGTCAATTATACAGTCAGCAAGCTGCTGCATACTTTTGTCCTCCCATGACTGTATAATCCTCTCTATCCATTCCTCACCTGTTGCAATAGCTCCGTCGGAAACCATTACTATTATGTCGCCCTCCATAAGCTCGTCCTCGGTATAAGTAAATTCCACCTGAGGAAGTATTCCTGCCGGAAGTGAAGGTGTTTCCACCCTGTACATATCTCCAAGCTTCCGTATAAAGGAAAGTGCAGCACCTGCCTTCATAAAATTGGTTTTCCCGTTATATAAATCTACAGATACAACATCAAGCGTTGCGAGAGATTCGTCCCCGGATTTCACAAGCAGCGCGGAATTGACAACCTTTAATGAACAATCATACCCAAGACCCGCCTTCAGTAGCTTTTCCATTATGCTCGATGCCATTCCTCCGTCAACTGCTGCTCTTCCTCCCGTGCCCATACCGTCACTTATAATAGCTGTAAGCTTTCCTGTACCGTCTGTGAAATACGTTATATGGTCGCCGCAGAGTCTGCCGTCACCGCAGGTATGCTGACTTCCCGCAATCTCAACATCGAGGCAAGGCCGCTCACACATTGTTATACGCAGACTTCCGAATGCGGATGTAAGGCTCGGTGTATCAAAATTCCTTCCGCAAAGCCTTGATATCTCATGTACCATAAGTGCACGTTTTATTTTTTTCCGGTCGGTATCCGCTGTTTCCGCTTCTATTGTCATTCTTCCGAGATAGTCAATGCGGCAGCTTACACTGTCAGGCGTAAGACCCAGTTCCTTGAATTTTATTGTTATCTGCTCTGCAAGATCATCATCAAATACCTCATAATTTGAATATTCTTCTGCCATTTCTCCGAGAATATCACCAAGTCCGCAAAACTGTCCTGCAACAACCTGACGTACCTCATCTATTCTCTTTTCCGCCGCTTCCGAGGCGAGATAATGCTTATAGCTTTTATTTACCGCACTTGCCATTTCATTTGTGCGGCAGCATTTCTTTTTAAAATCATCACGAAAACCGTCCGCCTTTATTTCTCCGTCAGTTTTAAGCTTCCCACTTACGTATTCAAAGGATTCAAGGCTAACTCCGTCACGGTGCTCCCAGCAGAACACCTTCATTCCGCAACGTGAACAGGTATTTTCCACTGCCTCCTTATACACGCTGTCCATAGTGGGCGTTACTATTCTCGATAATCTTTGAGATACTTCCTCAACATCATCTGATACGTTTGATAATGCCTTTGAAGCAAAATCAAGACGCATTATTATTGACTTTCTGAGACCCTCGGCGTGTTCATCATTGTTTTTTGATATAAATACGGATTTCAGAAAGCTTGCGGTATTTTTAGGCAGAACAACAAATATAATTGAAGCTATAATTATTTCATATATCACTCTTATAATATTAGCTGTATCACCTGTCTGCATACCTGTAACTATGGAGCTTAATATAAATGCCACCGAGCTTGCGATTTTTCCAACCGGTGAGAATAATCCCCCCATAAGACCGCCAAAAGCATAGGCCGAACCGATAAAGGCAAAATCCTCTGATGCAAGGCTAAGAACAATGCCTGTTGCTATTCCCGATATTGCACCGCCGGGTATTCCTCCGAACCTTGCTGAAAAAAGAATAATAATTACGGAAAAAATTCTTCCTAACGACAGTGTACCTATGGTAAAATCCGACAGTGCGAGTATTCCTATACAGCCGCTCATAATCAGGCAGGCAAGCTCCTGCGGCATCAGCATACCAAGGCTCCTTGTACCTGAAAGCATAACAACCGTTCTTGAAATAAAATAAGCTGCCGCACCGCTGAGAAGTGCCTCAGTCGTATAAAGAGAAAACAGTCTGGGCGAAAAACCTCCCACACTCATCATAGCAAGACCTGTCGCAAATGTCGGTATGAGGCTCACAACAGCACTGTAGAGAAAATGCCGATTTATTTTTTTAATATCACTTAGGGTCCAACGTATAGCCATAACCGCAACCATTGCGGCAACATAGCGAAAACTGCCCCCTCCTGCGGGCATAATCACATAACCGGCAAGTGCTCCGAGAAAAGATGAAAATACCGTGGGAAACGGCACAGCGGCAACTACAGATATACCGAACGGTGCATAAGCTTCAAAAACAGTTGCTTTTGCCGCAAGGAATCCGCATATAAAGGTCGCTATATGTATAAAAATACTTCTTGCACCTTCTCCGAAATCAATTTTACGCAATTTTTTAACTGCGGCAAGCTCACGTATTTTCAACCAAAACCACCTCTTAAAAATATGTACCCAAATTATAATTCATATAATTCGGGTACTTTGTCAAAAGCGGTTTTTTCAAAAAAATCCTGTTATGCGACCTTTTCAAACACAGTATTAATCAATGTAATAGACTCTTTCGGGCTTTCTTTCGGGTATCTTCGGGACTTCTCCGTCAGGATATCCGAAGGCACAATGTCCTATGCCCTCCCAATCACCTTGTATATTAAGCCTTTCAAGAAGCTTTCTGCCTATATCTCCTTCAAACTCTTCCTTTGCACGATGTATCCAACAGCTTCCCATTCCAATTGAATGAGCGGCAAGCATAAGATTACCCATCACAAGACTTCCGTCATACAAGTACGTGGGACGGCTTCTATCAGCCAATACTATAAGAATAACAGGTGCACCGTAAAACGGGTCAAAACCCTCGTCCCAACCGCCTATCTTACGGTTTTCTTCGCATATCTCATCCCTCAGTTCCTTATTAGTGACGGATATTATTTTTACACCCTGAAAATTCCTGCCGCTTGCAGCATAAAGTCCCGCTTCTATCAGGGTATCTATTTCCTCCCTTGACGGCATATCCGGCTTGAATTTTCTAATACTCCTGCGTTCAAGCATTGCTTTTATTATTTCATTCATTGTAAAGCACTCCTTTAAAAAAGTTATTGTAGACATTATAGTTCATAAGTCAGAGTTTTTCAACAGGTACAAAATATTTTTCATTAAAGTATATTTTGCGGAATTTTCATGCATATTTCTGCATATATTTGTAGAAAACTGTAAAGCGGTGATGTTATGCTCGTTGTACTTGACACAAAAAAGCTGAAAGGTGCGGGAATCAGGGGCAGGTTTATTTCCCTTTTCCGCAGAAGCCGCACAGAAAGAGAAATAAGCTTTTGGAACGGTATATCCGTACTCAATATAAAACACAGATATTACCACGGAAAAATCAATTTCAAAAAAATTTATCCCTATATAAGAGATGTATCGGATACAGTGCTTTGCCGTGAAAACATAATTCCCGAAAATTATCCCATTGAGCGTTTTTGCGATAACACTCTGAATATCCGACTTATGGAAAATTTCATCCTTGATATTCTCGGCTCGTTTCCTATGGACAGTTTCAAGGTGTGTGTGCATGACCCACTTGCGGAATGTCACGAGTTTATGGAAAAAATTTTTTCCTTTGTATCTGAAATCACAGTCAGTACGGAAATGTCCTGTTTTTATGGAAAACGTGCGGCGGAATATTATAAGAATACCGGCGGCACTCTTAAAATTGTTAATACAATTTACAATTTGCCGCCATGTGATATTTTAATCTACAAAAATAAAATAGATGCTGTTTCGCCCCAAAATGAATCGGCATTTATCTTTACAGCATACAAACCCGATATTGATACCAACAGGAAAATAATATATAAATATATCCCACGCTTTCCGGACGAATACAGAACAATTTTTCCGGAAAACATAGACAGGAATTATTTTTTATGTGCATTATATTCCCTGTGCGGTAAAAATGGGCTTGACAAATTGGTCCCGGAAATTTGCATAGGCACAGAGGGAATATTCAGCAAGGGATATCTTATGCATATAATGGATACAGACCGCACGACCGCAAAATAAAAAATAAACTGCCCCGAATTGTACCGTCTTACAATTCGGAGCAGTCCGTCAGAGAATTGAATTTATTAAACATTAGGTTAAAAGTTATATTAATTCCCTTTGTTTACTGCTTTTACTATAGCCTTTCTTATCAGGTCTACAGGTATCATTGTTACAGCCATACCAATAACAAGCAGCCAGCCTTGCCAGCCAAACGGCGTACAGCTAAACATATTGCTTATCCATTTAAATGCATCAAGCGGAATAAGTGCCGCATTTACAATAAATGCCTGAACAAGTGCTATCACAAGAAATATCTTTATAAAATTCGGATTTTCCCTTAGTCTGCCGAATATACCCCAGCCCTCATCACGGACATTAAATCCGTTAAACAATGCCGCAAGAATAAAGAGAACAAAATATCCTGTGATATGTTCTGGGCTTATTGCAACAGTAGAGGCAAAACCTTGCGATGCCTGTGAACCGAATATAGCCGCAATTTGTGGAATCATGAAATAAAGAGCACTGAGAGCAACTACCCATGCACCCATTATACCTATCTGACTTGCCATTTTCTTGCTGATAATACTTTCGTCACGGCGGCGCGGCTTTTCATGCATATATTTCGGAAGTGCAGGCTCGTTTCCAAGCATAATAGCACCAAGACTGTCCATTACAAGATTTACAAACAAAAGGTGTGTTACTTTAAGAGGTTCTTCCACACCAAAGAACGGTGCAAGTGCACTGACAACAACCGCCGCCACATTTATAACAAGCTGGAATGTGCAGAATTTGAGTATATTATGGTAAATAGTACGTCCGTAAAGTATCGCATCCTTGATAGAACGGAAGTTATCGTCAAGTATAACAATTTTTCCGGCTTCCTTTGCGGCTTCCGAACCGCTTCCCATCGCAAAGCCGACATCTGCTCTTTTAAGTGCCGGCGAATCGTTTACTCCATCGCCTGTCATACCTACAACAAGATTCTGCTCCTGACATAGTCTTACCATTCTTGATTTATCAGTAGGCAATGCTCTTGCTATTACCCTTATATTAGGAATAATTTTCTTTATCTCGTCATCTGACATTTCGTTGAGTTCGGCTGAGGTAAGCACTCTGTCGCTTTCGCTTTTTATAAGACCTGCATCCTTTGCTATTGCAACGGCTGTTTCACGGCGGTCACCGGTTATCATGACAACCTGTATTCCTGCGTCTTGTACCTCTTTGATAGCAGATTTAGCTTCGGGACGTACATCATCTCTTATACCTACAAGACCTATGATAACAAGATCATCGTTAATTTCATTTTCTTTCAGCGGCTTTTCCGAATAACCGAACGAAAGCACTCTCATCGCCTTATTTGAAAGCTCGTCTATCTTTGCGTTAAGAACCTTTTCGTCCATATCACAGACCTTTCCGTCTGCATTAAGATATTTCTTTGCCTTTGCAAGAAGTCTTTCCGGCGCACCCTTATAGAATGTCTTGCCCTGTGCATCAATTCTTGCCTGGCTGAATTTATTTGTTGAGTTAAAGCTCTGACTATCGCTTACAACATTGACTGTATCAGCCTCAAGCTTTCTGAATGTTTCCTCACCTATAAATTTCATCAATGCACGGTCGGTAATATTACCGCCGATAATCTCATGCTCGGAATCAAACATAGATTGAGTATTCTTGCCTATGGCAAAATTAAGGCAGTCATTCACCACACTATGATTTTTTAGCTCATCCATCGGTATAGTTTTTCCGTCGGCTGTGAAAAATTCAACAACCTCAAGAACACCCTTGGTTATTGTGCCTGTCTTATCACTGAAAAGTATATTTACCGAGCCTGCGGTTTCGATTCCCTCCGCCTTACGTACGAGTACGTTATGATCAAGCATTTTACTTGTATTCTGCATGAGTACAAGAGATATCATAAGAGGCAATCCCTCGGGAACGGCACATACAATAATTACTACCGCAAGCGATACAGCCTCTATAAATTTTTGAATTATTTCTGCAAGTGGCAATGCAAAAAATGCCTGCGGTCCTACTGCTCCCGCATCATTAACAGGTGCAAGGAAGATAAAATATGCAACATATAAAAGAGTTATAACTGTTGCACCGATATAGCCGAATGTAGAAATCTGTTTAGCAAGTTTAGCCAGCTTAACTTTAAGAGGAGAATCAGGTTCATCTCCCTGCATCTCTTCCGCCATACGTCCCATCATCGTCTTAAGACCGACTTTTCTCACATCGAGAATACCCTCTCCGTCAAATACAACCGCTCCTCTGAAAAGCGAGTGTTCGTCAACAAAGGTATCTCCTGTTATTTCATCAGTAAGCTGAAAACTTTCGTCTGTTTCGGTTTTTTTACATTCTTCAGCTTCTCCGTTGAGGGCGGAATTATCTACCCTCATCGCTCCGGAAATTAGAATACCGTCCGCCGGTATTTTATCTCCGGACTGCAAAAGTATCTTATCCCCGACAACAACATCGTCTACTTCTATAACTATAAGCTTTCCGTTACGGTATACCTTACACTTATCCTTTTCCGTACTGTCCTTTAACTGACGGTATTTAGTATCCGATGCAACTCCTGTCTTTGCTGAAACTATTGCAACAACAAGGATTGCTATTATAGTTCCTATAGGCTCATAAATTTCCGCATAGCCAAAGAAAAACATTACGATCATAATTGCCGCTATTACCAAAAGAATACGGATCATAGGATCTTTAAATGTTTCAATAAACTCCGCCCAAAAGGTTGTCGGTTCGGAATCAGGAATGGCATTAGAGCCGTGTTCCGTTCTTGATTCCTCAACCTGCTTATCGCTTAAGCCGTCGTACTTCTTTATTTGCTTTGCCTGTTCTTTTTTTTCAAGGTTCATCCGTATTTATTCTCCCTTCTTATTTTCTTCCGGGCACCCATTTCAAACCCCAGTTAAATGCTCCATCCATAGCAGCGTGTCCGTTGAAGAACTGTATAACCTTCTGCACACTGAAGGTGCTGTCGGAAACATTTTCGAACAGTGCGAGTGCACACATTCTTTTGCTTGAGTTAAACTCATCCATCTTTACTATTATATCCTCTGCTCCGGGATATTTTACAGTAACAACGGCATCCGCCTCATGCCAGTTTGCAACGCCCTCGTAAATGAAAGTATAGACAAGCACTCTTTTTATCTGAGCGATCTGATTTCCGTCAATTCTAATGTTTTCTCCTGAAAGATTGGCTCCGGTCCTGTCATCACCGTCAAGAGAAATATAGGGTGGTCTGCTCAGCGAGCCGAAAGAATTTCCGAGTGCCTGAACAGTACCCTTTTTCCCGTTTTTCAACTCATAAAGACATCCCAAATCAAGGTCAATAGCCGTATTATTCCCAAACAGACTTGCAAAAAAGCCTGTTTTCTTAGATCTTGCGTTCCAGTTGAGATTTATAAGTATTTCTCCAAGACCTGCATTACTTTTCTTTTGCAGATTTATCTTTTGTCCTTTTGAAAGACTAATTGCCATAGTTTTTACTCCTTATCTGTCAAATACCACAGCCTGTATCAGTTGCGGCTATATGACATCATTCGGCATCAATTCCGTAATTTCCGCAAAGGGCTGCAAGTCCCCCTTGGAAACCGCTTCCTATTGCATTGAATTTCCATTCGCCGCCGTGTCTGTATAGTTCCCCTACTACAATAGCTGTTTCAATAGAAAAGTCTTCAGCAAGATCGTATCTTATCAACTCATTTCCTGTTGTAGAATCAACTATTCTTATAAATGCATTATCTATCTGCCCGAAATTCTGTTTGCGTACTTCTGCGTCATATATTGTAACAGTAAATGCAATTCTTTGAATTTCAGCCGGTACCTTGGAAAGATCTATCTGTATCTGCTCGTCATCGCCCTCACCGTCACCGGTCAGATTATCCCCCATATGTCTTACCGAACCCGACGGATGCTCAAGATTTCCATAAAATACAAAATCACTTCCGCTTGTACATTTTCCGTTTGCCCCTACAAGAAATGCACAGGCATCCAGATCATAGTCAAATCCGGTATCATACCTGTTTATATCCCATCCGAGACCAACCATAATGTTTTTGAGTGAGGGATTACCCTTTGTAAGATCTACCTTCTGACCCTTTGTTAAACTTATTGGCATAGCTGTTTCCTCCGTAATAATAATTTTCGATATCAATGAAATTAAGTCAATATCGACATATTTAAACATACCCGTCATTTTTGACTCGGTACGTTATATGTTTTTTCAAATTCGTCCTTGATAGCCTGAAGCTTTGCCTGGTCATCAATACGCTGTCTTTGTGCATCCTCTTGTATTCTCTGTGTTTCTGTTATACCGTCCATAATCGTTCTCCAGGTTGTTTCAAGAGTTTCAATCTTTATGGAACTGCCGGATGCAAGTCTTGCTGTGAGCTTGGACTGTTCTACACTGTTCTTTGCATTTTTGATAAGCATTTCATTTGTCTTTTCATCAAGAGCCTGCATAGCCTCAGCCTGAACACGCTGTCTTTTGAGCATTATAGCCTGTGCAAGTGCCTGCTTAAATACAGGAAGTGTAACTATAAATGCGGAATTGATCTTCCTTACGAGATTAAGGTTACTATACTCTATTGTCTTTATCATAGGAATAGACTGCATAGCGACATTTTCAGCAGTTCTAAGATCCTGTGTTCTCTGCTCAAGCATCATAAGAGCCTGTTGGCAGGACTGAATTTCAAACTGTATGGAATTATCCCCTGTTTCCTCCATATCTCTCTGACGCTGCTCTATATATGTCTGAATTTCATTGCATCCCTGCTCACCTGCAAGAATATACTTAACAAGCTCATGATAGTAATTTACATTAGCCTCAAACATCTGAGTAAGATTTCTGTTGGAGTGTTTGATTTCATCCTCATATTTCCTCAATTCCACATAAATCTTATCAACCTCATCACCCATAGTGTGATACTTTGCAAGGAGCTTGTCAAGCTGTTTTTTTGCGTTGCTGAAGAGTTTTTTAAGACCCTTTTCCTCCTTGATTTCTTCAATATCGAATTGTGACATTATTTTATTGAGCTGATTCAGCATCGCACTTGATTTCTCAAGCTGAGCAAGATCCATGCTGCCCAGAACCACGTCGGATGCCTTGGATATTTCCTCTGCAACCTCCCCGCCGAAAGCAACTATCGTCTGCATATCGCTGACATCAATCTTGCTTACAAGTGCATCTACCTCCTTGGAAGCCACGAGCTCACTGTTAAGCTTTTGCCTGTCGGCAACAATATCGTAGCTTTCAACAACGGGCTCCTCCGGAGTACCGGCCTTTGCAAGGTTGCTTTCTTCGTTTGCTGACTGCTCCTTTGCTTGAGTATTAACCCTTGAAAAATCCAATCCCATAACTCATCGTCCTCTCTTAAATATTTTTTTATACCAAGGTGTATTTTGTTCATTCCTATCTCTTACAGACCTAAAATCGGGAACATTCAGGTCATACATATACTCTCCCTCCTCATGCTCATCAAAAATATCCGCCCCGCTGCTAAAATAGCGTTCTATCGTCTGATATCCCGTAGGAACGAATATTGCAATATCAAAGCCCACAAGACTAAGGAAAGTGATAAATATTGTATCCTCAAGCGTCATCATCTGTTCATCAAGTGAAAGACATATTATCTTGGGATTTGTTTTTGTGAAATCAAACTTTTGTATAAGACGTATGACGGATTTATTTAGATTAAGCAGGGTTGCTATTATCGCATATTCAACTCCGGATTGCAGTGTACCCTTTATGATCCTTTTATTTATCATAAGTTGAATCTTATCAAGAATATGCTCCTGTGCTTCATCACGTATCACACCATATTTATACAGCTTATGCTGTTTTATCGCATTTCTTTGCAGCCGTCCGTTTTTAAAAAATTCCGTAGCAACACTTTTAAGCGGATTGTACGCTCCTGCCGGTATTATCGGAAAATGGTCATAAACTATTGTATCAGGAGTGAAAAGACTTTTTATATCCGACCAGTAATTTCCAACATTCCTATCCTTGACACCGCATATTTTAGAAAAGATAACAGGCATTGTAACAGTATCATCTGTCACACGGAAATTAGGTCTGTATTTAAGTTCCTGCTTCCACAGAATACCTATTTCCTCATACATGGTCTTTATAATAACCGCATCCGCCCTGCCGTATTGCTGATTTCGATAAATCCCGGAATCAGAATACAGAACGGCATCAAGCTCCTTTTCGGCATGATATGCCACTGTTCCGAGTCTGAGATCGGATGAATCCTGCGGATATTTTTTTACAGTCATAACTTCATCATAATTTACCTCATACAAAAGCTTATCCTCAAAGGTATACTTATCATTTTTATCAGGAACAAGCAGTAACACATCAATCGGCAGCCTTGAAAGCAGCCGTATAAACATCGCTTCATTTCCATTCCGGCAGCCTCCAAGATAAACAAAGCCCGACGTTTCGGGAATTTTCAGTCCTTTAAACAGTATATTGCCATAGCGTCTTAGCCAACAAAGAACATAAACCACCCTGCTTGTAAGCTTGTTTATATTCATATCTGATTTCAGCGAATATTCATTTATCAAATCCGCAAAAGCGTTTGTAATAAGCCTTTGCAGCTCCATATTATTAGGATAGCTTATATTTGCGGCCATATCCGAAATTAGCCTGTCAACAGTTTTACCGTTTGATCTGCGTATTTTAGATATCTCATCATTTTGAGGCAGAGGAATTGCCTCTTCAACTATAACTATTTTTCTTTCTCTGTTCTTCATTTCAAGCTGATATCGGTATAATTCATTAAGATAGGATATCTTATCCTCAACACCGTTTATTTTAACAAAGAAATTATAGAAAAATGCAGGGTCATTACCCCGTGATTTTTCGGGAGTCAAAAGTTCCTCAAAGCCCTTTCCCTTCATCCATGCATTTGTACAGGACTGTATTTTCGGTTTGCCTCCAACGGCCGCCTCCCTGTTTACTTTTCTTTGGTTTTCCTCTCTGATTAGTTTCAGACTGAAATCACCCGGAAAATCTGTCATTTCAGGTATGGTAAGCGGCATTGAATATTCTGACACAGTATCAAGTTTCAGGTATTCACTGTCGCCATGGTATTGCAGAAGAATGATATCACAGCCTGAGCAGCCGAGTATTCTCAACATCAGAAGTTCATAATTACTTACATTACCTTCATAAAGTATCTTAGGGATATTATTCCCACCAAGTCTGCTTATAATTCTCTCAAATTTATAATAAAGCCAACACATAAACTTTATATATGCATTTTTAAGTACACTTTCATTTTTTCCCTTTTTACGGAGATTGCACAAAGTATCATATATTGCCGAGGCAACCTCTTTATTTTGGTAAATATTCATTCTCGGCAGCCATTTTTTTAAGCTTTGTGATATAAACTCCAAATCCGTTTTGAAACCGGTCCCCATCATTTCGCTGTAATAGGCAAGCATTTTGTTGTCGGGATTCGGTATATGACTCTCAATTATGACACCGTTTTTCATTGCGGCATCATAATATTTCATTATAAATTCTTTAATTTGAGCATTAAATCCGATAATTCTGTAAAAATATATACCCTTTTGGGGGCGATTTTGCAGTTCCGTGAAAAAATCATTGAGTCCGCCCGCTTTTATATGAGTAAACACTGATTTTCCACCTTCAATACCTCTTCAAATAATTTGCTTCAATTCCATAATAAAATTCATCAGTATTCAAAAAATACCTCAATGGTTACATTTTACTACTTACAATAATGTTTGTCAATATTGTTGATAAAATCAACTGATGTATACTGATGTTTTATTCATTATTTTTTACCGTACATCGGATATATATGCATAAAACCGACACAACAGTCAAACACTGTCATGTCGGTTTTAAAAAACAGTTGATTTTAAGGTTTATTATTAACCCTTTACTGCACCGGCAGCAACACCCTTGATAATGTACTTCTGACATACAAGATAGAATACTATAACAGGTATAATACTCATAAGAATAATTGCCATCGTTGCTCCAAGATCGACCGTACCATAACTTCCTTTGAGATATTGCAAATGTATGGGAATAGTCTTATACTG
>CANQLX010000040.1 GCA_947624835.1 uncultured Clostridia bacterium | reverse complement strand
CTATGCACCAACACACCATTGTCGGTAACATAATAGGTATGGAAATCCTCAATTTTACTTATGAAAGCGTTACAGGATTATTTTTGGGAGATAACCCCCATTATAATACGATTGCAGAAGTTGCATTTATAATGTTCATCTACTGCACCTACAATAGCACCGCCGCAGTATGGGCAGATATCCTTTACAATCTTTTTAGCAAGAGCTATCTTAAAGATACCGCCATGCTTTTCGATGGAGCAATTTTTGAGATATCTGTAATTGATTGCCTTTAGTATTGATTTAAGACCATGCTTTGAGTTATGACTCCCTATTGATGCGCTTAATTTACCTATATTCAAAAAAGGTACAGTACACTGTGAAAATTGATATGAGCACTTGTCGGCTGTACGAATAGCAAGAAATCTTTTTATCAGGAAAAATATCACAATTATAAGAACAGGTGCAAATACAGCGGAAAGTAAAATATTATCCATCAATTCTCCTCTAATAAGTTCAAAGGATGAGTAACTTTCGCCTGACAGCAATATGTTCGTCAAATATTCCTCATTGAAATAATTAGCAACAGAATCTAAACCAAACGCAAGAAATATAAATAAAAGGACAGATATAATACAGATATTTATTATACATAAGCTCTTTTTGGCGTTAAAAAACTTCGTGGTATAGTAGGACGGGTTATTTTTTTCGCATGATATATCGTTTGAAATGCTGTAAAATTTATTGTCTGTCAGTACTCGTGCAAAAAGGTCTGAACCCTTGCAATAGGGGCAAATTCCCGTAAAATATATGCGTTTTTCAATAGGAGCTCCGCAATTTTTACATTCACATAAAACCTTCTTGCTGAAAAGCATGATCGTTTCGTTTCCTTGTTCTTTTGAAAAATCGAACTTTTTCATATATAATATGCGAAACAATTTTAGCTCGAATTTTATGCGGCTTTTACTCTTTAGCATAACTTCGGATAATTCTTCATAGCTTATAACACCGTCAAGATCACCCTCAAAATAGCTTGAATAAAAGCTTGCCTTGCCTGTAAGTATTCTTGATATTACAGAATCTGCTATAAAGATAATGCCTATTATAGAATATAAAATACATTCGGGTGTGGCTTTCGCATTTACTACGGTTTCCCAATCGCCCCAATATGTTGACATTAATGATAACATAATCCATACGGAAGTAAAAAGCAAAAATATTCCCACAACAAGTAGTATGATGTTTTTAATTTTTAAAAATCGAATTAATTTTTCTTTGAGATACAATTTGAATCAACTTCCTTTGATTTTACTTAATTTATTATATTATATCTTAAAAAATCGTTTACTTCAACAAAATTATATTTACTATTAAAAAAACTTTATATCACTGTAATAAAAAAAACGTATCCGAATCGCTTCAGGTACAAAAAAAGAGCGGATGACGGGGCTCGAACCCGCTACCTCAACCTTGGCAAGGTTGCGCTCTACCAGATGAGCTACATCCGCATATTTTGTTTTGTTGCTTGGTTTTTCCCCAACGACGGTTATTATTATACCGCATATAAAACATAATGTCAATACTTTAAAAAAAATATATCAAAAAATTTATTTTTTTCCATTTTACGGCATATTATTGCTTTAGAGGTGGTTGAAATGTTTGATTTATTGTCGGATATCATAAGCAGAATTTCATTTTTATTCATTCTTCATGTAACAGGCTCGGGACAATTTCCGAGACCTCTTTCAGATGAGGAGGAAAAGCTGTGTCTTGAAAAATATGCCGCCGGAGATATGTCGGCAGGGGATAAGCTGATAGAACATAATCTCAGGCTTGTTGCACATATCGTAAAAAAATATTATGCTACAGGAGCTGATCCTGACGACCTTGTATCAATAGGTACCATAGGTCTTATCAAGGCAATCAAGACATTTAAACCAGATAAGAAAATACGCCTGTCCAGCTATGCTTCACGCTGTATTGATAATGAAATTCTTATGTATTTCCGCAGTATAAAGAAAAGCTCAAAGGATATATCAATAAATGAGGAAATAGATTCCGACAGTGACGGGAACGCATTGACACTCATGGATATTATGTCGGTTGATGATACTATTGTTGAGGATCTTGATGTAAAGGTGAAAACCGAAAATCTCGCAAAATATATCAAGGAAAGTCTCAGCCCCCGTGAGCAACTTATTATACGTCTGAGATACGGTCTTGACGGTCGTGTACCGCTTACTCAAAGAGAGGTTGCGGCACTTCTTAAAATTTCACGTTCATATGTTTCAAGAATTGAAAAAAGGGCATTATTATTGCTAAGAAAAAGATATGAACACGGAAATTGTGAATAACGGATAATGTAAAGTTTAAAAATACATGGATTTATGATATATTGTATAAAAACAAAGTTTATAGATAATTATACACTTTACTCATTCCGTATATTATGTTTTTTTAGTGTCGTTGGAGGAAATGCTGATATATTGGCAAGATGGTTAATAGTTATATGCCTTTCACTGCATAATTCTATAATACGTTCTCTTACAGACTAAATTATATCCATAACATCAATCTTTCTAAATGTATTTTATCATTAGAATATGAAAAAATGTTGCATAATATGAATAGGAAAAATGAACATGAGGATGGCAATAATTGAGTCAAGAAATCTTACGGTGGAGAATTTAGGATAGTATTTGTCAAGTAATGTAACTGAAATAGTAAGTGGCGGTGCCAAAGGAATTGATACCTTTGCAAGAAAATATGCGATAGAGAATAATCTTATTCTCACGGAATTTATTCCGGACTATTCATTATATGGGAGAATTGCCCCATTGAAAAGAAATATAGAAATAATCGATTATGCATATGAGATTATCGCATTTTGGGACGAGAAATCAAGAGGTACGGCATTTGTTATAGAAGATTGTAAAAAGAGAGACAAGAAGCTTACAGTCTATATAATAAAAAACATTGACATAAGCAATTTTTGATTGTTTCATATTTTATTGTCAATACTCATATCAGAACAAAATCAAATATTTATGTAATGATAAGGAGCAGCTATGAACTCAATATGGTATAAAACGGTTGATCTTCCGAAATTCAGAGAACTCGGCGGAGATATTCATACGGATGTGCTTATAATAGGCGGCGGCATGGCAGGGATACTTACGGCTTATTTTTTGCAGAAGGCAGGTGTAAATTATATTCTTGTCGAAAAGGGAAGAATATGCTCAGGAATAACGGGAAATACAACGGCAAAAATAACAATTCAGCACGGACTTATATTTGATAAAATACTTAAAAGCAGCGGCACTGAGGCGGCAAAAAAGTATTTGTCGGTAAATAAGGCGGCTTTAGATAAATATGAGGAGCTTTGCAAAAATTCCGATTGTGATTATGAAATAAAGGATAACTATGTTTATTCGATTGATAACCGTAAAAAACTTGAGAATGAAATAAGGGCACTTGATAAAATAGGTTATAATGCCGAGCTTTGCGAGAAAACTGAGCTGCCGTTGAAAATAGCGGGGGCGGTAAAATTTGCAAATCAGGCACAATTCAATCCGTTGAAATTTATTGGATCTATTGCCGGAAAAATGAATATATACGAAAACACATTTGTTCGTGAAATGGTTGGTAATACAGTGATAACAGACAGCGGGAAAATAAGTGCGGATAGGGTTATTGTCACAACGCATTTTCCTTTTATCAATAAGCACGGCAGCTATTATATTAAGCTATATCAGCATCGCTCATATGTGATCGCACTTGAAAATGCACAAAAGCTCAGTGGTATGTATGTTGACGAAAGTAAAAAGGGTTTATCCTTCCGAAATTACAATGACCTCCTGCTTCTCGGCGGCGGAGGACACAGAACGGGGGAAAAGGGCGGATGCTGGGAGGAGATAAGACGCTTTGCAAAAATAAAATATCCGTCCGCAAGGGAAGTATGTCATTGGGCGGCGCAGGATTGTATGAGCCTTGATGGCATACCGTATATAGGAAGATATTCAAAAAATACACATGAGCTATATACTGCAAGCGGATTTAACAAATGGGGAATGACGGGCTCAATGGTTTCTGCAATGTTGCTGAGTGATATGGTAACAGGGAGAAAAAATGAATATGAGGATATTTTCAGTCCGTCAAGAAGTATGCTTAATCATCAGCTTTTTATCAACGGAATAAAGGCAACCCTAAATGTTCTTACAATATCGAAAAAACGCTGTCCGCACCTCGGCTGTGCATTGAAGTGGAATAATGCGGAGCATTCATGAGATTGTGCCTGTCACGGGTCACGCTTTGATGAAAGCGGAAAATTACTTGATAATCCGTCAAACGGGGATTTGCCGCAGCGAATATGATAAAAGTAATGCTTGACTCTTGATATGTGTTGTGTTTAAATATTAAGAACACAATACATATCATTTTTTTGGAGGATGAAATTGTGGATGATATAAGCTTTTCAATATGATATGTGATTGCAGTTGATATTAAGGAGGGAATTTATTGGAGAGGGTATTTTTTATTGCAGATACTCATTTCGGCGAAGATAATATACGAAGATATGAAAACAGACTGTTTGCGGATATACAGGAAATGGATAGGGAATTAATTTTACGTTGGAATACAAATGTCGGAAAAAAGGATACTGTTTATGTACTCGGTGATTTTGGTGCAGTAGGTGGTGAAAAGGAGATTTTGTCACAGTTTAACGGGACAAAATATCTTGTTAAGGGCAACCACGACATACAGAGCAATGAATATTACAGAAATGCAGGCTTTGCCGAGGTTTATGATATGCCTGTTTTATACGGCGGTTTCTGGATATTATCACATGAACCCGTTTACATTAACGAAAATGTGCCATATGCTAATTTGTTTGGTCATGTTCACGATTCTCCTATTGTCAAGAATTACAGCCGTCAGCATTGTTGTGTATCTGTTGAGCGTATTAATTATTGTCCAATAGAATTTGAGAAAATTAAAAAAATGATTAAGGGTATGATATAATTGGAAATAAGAAAATTCGTGGAAAAAGATGCCAAAGAGGTATCTGACCTGATAATAAAAACCCTACGAATTTCAAACAGCAGAGATTATTCCGAAAAAAGGATAGAAGACGACGTAAAAAGTATGCAGCCGTAATATCAACACTGTGGGGTGGCAGCAAAATTATCTATACCTTGAAAAACGATGATTTTTTCCCCGGAGCAAAGCGTATAGAAATACCTTCGTCAATTAACGGTGCTTTTTTTACATAAAAAGGTATATTACTATAAGAATGGTATAGACAGACCCGACGATGAAAGCTTATTCAGATTGGAAAAATTCGGGCAGTGAATTTTTTATTATGTATATATGAACACCCGACCTACAACCAAACACAAATTGGCTGTAAGTCGGGTCAAACAGTTTTATTATTGTAAGTACAACAAAAGAATATAAGCGGATGCTATGAGTTTTTGCTTACATCGTCGGAATTGTTATTGCTTGCTTTTGCAGGTATGACATCCGCCGAGAAGAGCAGTCTGAGAGCTTCGGGACTTGCATAACCATCTGTGCTGAGTCCGTTATTTTTTTGGAAGGCTTTGAATGCAACGGATGTCTGTTCACCGAAATAATCCGTTATGCCATCTTTAAAATCACCGTATCCGAGTGCCTTGAGGCGTTCCTGTATTTTTTTTATATCATTATCTTTATCACCTTGACCGAAAGCCGTTTCGTCTGTGATCTTGAGAGAAGTATCCGCTTTGATTTCCGAGCTTTCATGTTTTGATTGTTCCTGCTTTGATTCCTCACTCTTTGAGCTTTCATGTTTTGATTCTTCCTGCTTTGATCCCTCACTCTTTGAGCTTTCGTTTTTTGAATTTTCCTGCTTGGAGTTTTCGGACTTTGATGTATCACCCGATTGCTCCTTGGATTCCTCCGCAGAAGATTCGTTGCTGTCCAGCTCAGGATATACTGTCTTAATGATGAACGAAAGGACATCAGCCATTGAATATCCCTGTCTTTGGAATTCATTTCTGTCAATTTCGTAAACATTTCCGTTTTTTACGGCATTGAGAGATTCAAATTTTTTGTCAGACATAATTTTATCCTTAACACCAACAGGGCAGAAGATATATTCCGGGTCATCCCTGTTTATTGCATTAAGTACATCGGTATTTGTACTGCATCCGCCGCAGACATTAATGACATTTGCATATTCAAAAAGTTTTCCACAAAAGGTATTGTCAGTCACTGCGTCACAATCTGTATTATAAAGATAGCAGGCTGTCCTTGCAATATCGTTTTCAGGTACTATTCTTTGCAGGTCACCCAATGTAATAAGCAGGGACGAGGCCATTTTCTCACCGTTTTCCCTGCCTTTTTTGTTTCCTTCCATAATTGCTGAAAGACTTTCAAAGAGTACGGTTATATCATTACTGTCCTGTGCGGTTGCCATATTCATAAATTTTATATCGTTGTTATTAATTCTCTCTTCAAAGTTTATGGAAACAGTTTCATCAGTAAAAACTATATCAGGAGAAAGCTTTTCTATTTTACTAGCATCAGGACTTGATTTTGAACCTACCGACGGTACGTTGGAAAGCTCCTTTTGGGTACATTCATCGCTTCTTGCGGTTATAGCATCAGAATATCCGCATGTAATAAGTATATCTGCGACCGAGTCGCTGAGGCAGATGACAGAATCAGGACGGGAGTCAAATTTATATCCGGCAACGTTTACAGGGTAGTCGTCACTCCCGGAGTTAAAGCAGGCGGTTGTTGTCATAAGCAGAGCCGCAGCTGTAAGAAAAGTAAAAATTTTTTTCATCCTCATAATCTCCTTAACATTTTATCTTCCGTAAATATCGGTAAGTCCTGCACGGACAGAAGATATAAACTGTCTTGCACATCTCGGAGAGCGTCCGCCCCTTTCAAGTGCAAACTTTTCCGCTGCAATTTCAAGACCGGCAGTGTCGGTATATATTCCGTACTCATCCGCAAGACCTCTCACTATTTCAAGATATACAGCTTTGTCGGGCTTCATGAAATTTACGGATAAACCAAATCTGTCAGAAAGGGAAAGGGATTCCTGTATTGTATCATTCCTATGCAGATCATCTCCGTCCCTGTCTGAAAAACTTTCCTTTATAAGGTGTCTTCTGTTTGATGTGGCATATATTAGTGTATTGTCGGGTCTTGCGGCAAGACCTCCCTCAAGAACTGCCTTGAGCTGTGCATAACTCTTGTCTTCACTGCTGAATGAAAGATCGTCTATAAATATAATAAATTTCAGCGGTATGGATGCTATTTTGTCAACAAGCAGAGGAAATTCAGCCAGTCTGTCTTTAGGCATCTCCACTACACGAAGACCGTCCTTACAATATTTATTAAGTATAGCCTTGACTGTTGAGGATTTTCCGGTTCCTCTGTCGCCGTAAAGAAGGCAGTTGTTACAATTAGTACCGTTCAAAAATGCAACAGTATTATCTTCAACAATACCTCTTTGGAGGTTATAACCTTTAAGATCTTCCATTTTTACGGTATCCGGAAATGCAACAGGTTCAATGCTTTCATTTCTCCATATAAACGCACGGAAACGTGCAAACATACCGCAGCCGTTCTTTTTATGATATTCTGCGATGAGTCTCAGTGAGCTTTTTTCGTCTGCAAACTGATAAATCGGTTCACCGGTTTCCCAACGTGGAAGGGTATCGGCTACACTTTGCAGTTCCTCGCCGGAAAAACAATCCGAGATTATATCCTCTGCGGTTATTTTACTGATTTTATTTATAACACATATATCCCTTGCAGCTGCATCAAGTACATTTTTTTTCAATTCTTTAACATTCCCTGCGGCTGCTGCTTCCGAGAAGGCATTTTCATCAAAAATAGCCGCTTCGGTCAAACATTTTGACAGGGAATCCGCATATCCTCTATCATACAGCAGGCCAACAAAATTACCCCATGCCTTCAGAAATTCATGAACCGATTTTTCCGTTGAGCAGAGGAGTTGGTAAAAAGCTGCCGGTACAGTCCTGTTCATAATTCCCCTGTAAACCGAGAGCGAGGACATGAGCATAGCGGCTTCTTGAGTTTTATTCATAACAATTCATCATCCTGTATACAAAATAGTACAGTATATATTCTACAATTTTTTTACCGTACAGTCAATTTGCCTTATTGTTAAAAATGCGTAAGTTCATATAGAAAAAATTAGTAAATTTTGCTCGGACTTATGAATAATCTTCCGTATACTGCAATAATAGACGGGTTCATATATCATTGGTTTTAATATAGTTCATAAGTGCATTGTATTCGGAAATATTATCGTTTTTTTTGAAGAAGTCTTCCGCTGTTACAACTGCTTTTTCCTTGTTGTTTTTGAGTATATATGCACATATAATATAGATAGCAAACCTATGCGGGTACATAATGTTGTTGTTTTCCCAGCATGATATAAAACCGTCAGATGTTTTAAGCCTATCAAGCAGGGGTAAAACTTTTTCGCACAGAACATTCTGAATAATTTCAGCTTCTTTTGAGCAGTTATTGAATGTGATATCCACAGAATCTCTGTTCTCACTGTCGGTTTTGTTGTCTGTGTATACAGGTATGCAGTATGTGGAATTATTGATTGAATGTTCTATACCGGCTTCCGTAAGACATCTTTTAAAAATGGCTCTTGCAAACTCATTAATTTTTTCAAAGTATACATTTACTCTCGGATATATTCTTAGAAATACCAATTCTCCGTTATTTATTGAGGTTTGCGTTACAAACTCAACCTGTTGAACTGATTCACTCCCGGTTCGGGTGTATACAAAAGAATTACCTCTAACAGCCAATTTGAATCCCTGCATAGCCGGAGTGATATATTTCTGAAATAAGAGCCTTGTATTATTAATGTTTTTCACGTTTATCCCTCCAATCGGTTTCATTATAACACTATTGAATTATTAGTTCAATCTTTTTTCAATATTTATCACAAAATATTGAAAAAAATACTGTAATTTGACGTCGTTATCTGTTATAATACTTATAACAGGGTTCGGTTTAGTTTCAGAATATCCATTAGGAGTTGAAAAGATGTCAAAAAATGTACTTATAACAGCGGGCGGAACGGTTGAAGCAATCGACCGTGTACGGAGCATAACCAATACAGGAACAGGGAAACTCGGAAGTCTTATTGCCGACAGTCTTGCAGGTAATGAAGAGGTAGAAAAAATTTTTTATGTTCATGCTGAAAATTCATATATTCCGGAGACCGACAAAGCGATATCTGTTACTGTCGGAGGAACGGGTGAGCTTGAAGCCGAAATAAGGAGGCTATGCACAGAGGAAAAGATAGATGCAGTAGTACACAGTATGGCAGTGAGTGACTATCGTGTCCGTTCCGTGCTGAGGCTTGATGATGTGCAAGGGCTTGACAGGGAGGAGATTACCGAAAAATTTGACGGGGATAATTTATTGAAAAAATATAATAAGCTTCCATCAAGTCTTGAAAATCCCATAATACTTCTTGAGCAGACACCGAAGATACTACCGATGTTCCGCAGACTGCTTCCCGAAGCGATGATAATAGGCTTCAAGCTGCTTGATAATGTAACGCATGGGGAGCTTATTAATACAGCGTACAAGCTTCTTATTGCAAATGAATGTGATTATGTCCTTGCCAATGATTACGTGAGTGTAAAATCGGGGTGTCACGAGGGGGTTCTTATTGACAGGCAAAAGCATGAAAAAAGATGTATAGGCAAAGAGGAAATTGCAGAAATAATAGCAGGTGTAATTATTAACGGAGGTGCGTTATGAGTAACGTAATATTAGGTGTAACTGGGAGTATTGCTGCATATAAGGCAGCTGATTTAGCAAATACCCTTACAAAAGAGGGAAATAGTGTCCATGTTATCCTCACTAAATCGGGGGAAAAATTCATTACACCCATGACCTTTCAGTCGCTGACAAAAAATAAGGTGCATACCGATATGTTTGCTGATTATATGCCTTCGGAAATACAGCATATCTCGCTTGCCCGAAAAGCAGACCTTGCACTCATTGCACCTGCAAGTGCTGATTTCATAGCAAAGGCGGCAGCGGGAATTGCGGATGATATGCTAACAACAGTTATACTTGCCATAAAAAATAAACCCATTGTAGTATGCCCGGCGATGAACACGGACATGTATGAAAATCCGATAACTCAGAGAAATATTAATACTCTTAAGGAGTTTGGTTTTTATTTTGTTGAGCCAAGGGAGGCAATGCTTGCGTGTAATTCTATCGGTAAGGGAGCCCTTGCAGAGAATGATGTAATACTTGACAGTGTAAGAAAGCTTCTTAAATAGAAATATCAAACCGTTCCTACTTCATATTATTTAATAAACGACCCAGCGTAGCAGTTCGAAAACTGTTACGCTTTTTCTATTTTTTGGTTAATTTTCTTAAATTATACATCATATATGGTTAATTGTCAAGGGAAACTAATCATATATGGTATAATTTTGTAGATTAATAAATGAGGGGCGGTTTTTTTGAGTTATTACAGAAGGCTGAGAGAACTTAGGGAAGACCACGACAAAACACAGAAAGAAATTGCAGATATAATTGAAACGACTTACCAGTATTACAGTGCATATGAAAGAGGGATAAGGGATATACCGTTTCAGCGTGTCATAAAACTTGCACGGTATTACGGAGTTAGTATTGATTATATAGCAGAGCTTACGGATATACCCCAAAATCCGTCAATATAATCCGATAAAAGCAGATAAGCACATATGAATGGAAATATGTTCATTCATATGTGCTTTAATTATTTCATTCTTCGGCTGTAAGCTTATTTATCAGTCCGAGCGGAGTGCCTTTACAGGATCCTGTAAGGCTGCTTTCTTTGCGGGAATAATACCTCCTATGAGTGTCAAAATTATACTCAGGATTATGAGTATAACAGCTGCGACAGGCGGGAGGGCTGCATTTACATCATTTGATTCTGCTATTGCATGAATTATACTGTTTGCAGGTACGAGTGCAAGTAGCGTAATGCCTATACCGATTACACCGGAGCATAGACCTATAATAAAAGTTTCTGCATTGAATACACGTGATATATTCTTCTTTGACGCACCAATAGCACGAAGAATACCTATTTCCTTTGTTCTCTCCAAAACAGAAATATATGTGATGATTCCTATCATGATTGAGGAAACTATGAGAGATACCGAAACAAAGGCTATAAGAACGTATGAAATTACATTGATTATCGTTGTTACTGAGGACATAAGCAGACCTACATAATCCGTATAGGTGATCTTATCGACCTCATCAACTTTCTCATTATAATTTTCAATGCAGGTGGATACATTATCCTTGTCCTCAAAGCTGTCCGAATAGATTGATATGGACGAGGGGGTATCGGCAGATATAACACCGAATTCTTTAAGATTATTATCGTAGCTTCCGGTGGAAACATATGTTTCATACATTGAAAGCAATACCTCTCTGTCGGCATTTTCTATATATGCATCAAGCTGAGCTGAAAGCTGCTCCTCGGTCAGTTCTGCATTCTGTGGCAGTTGTGTAGTATTTTGAGGAATCTGAGAAGTTTGAGCGTTCTGCATATCCTGAGGAACCTGAGAAGTCTGAGCGTTCTGCATATCTTGGGGAATCTGAGAAGTCTGAGCGTTCTGCATATCCTGAGGAATCTGAGAAGTCTGGGCATTCTGCATATCCTGTGGGGCAGTTGCAGACAGAACCCCCATCAATTTTGCTTTGTCCGATATACCCATTCCTGCAAAGTATTTTTTTACATCCTCAATTTTTTCATCATCGGACTTCGGTGTAAAACTCATACCGGTCAGAATATTTGTATCCTTATTGTCCCTCTGATCCTTAACAATTTCGCTTTTTTCGGCATAATCCATGAGATAATCGGTAAGCTTGGAGGTATAGCCTATGGGTGTGCTTATAAGTTCGGCATCACAATCCTCGTTCGGGCGTATTACACCCGTGAATTTCAGCTTTACTGCCTTACTTTTCATGAGTGCGTCAATTTCCTCATCACTTTCCGCTTTTGTATATATACCATTCTCGTTTTTGCTATAATAATCGCTTGCCGGGAGTAGGTACAGTTCGGTCTTACAGATATCCTCATAGCTGAGCTTTTCGGTATCAAACTCGACTTTTTCACCGTTGCCCATTCTCTTTAGAAAATCCTTATATTCGGAGGAGGGGAGAATACCCATTTCATAAAATGCAGTCAACAGAATTTCGTTATTTTTATTGAGTACAAGGACAACCTCATTGTATTTTTCCGGATATTTACCGTAAACCAGATCATAATTATCCTTAATTGATTTGCTTACAGTCTGACCGTTCTGACCTGGCAATATCTCAGATATATTCTTATTTCGATCGGGCATCATAAATGACAGGCTGCTCATACTGTCTGTTCCGCCCGCAACATTTACTCCAAAAGAATCCGCCAGTTCCTTGTTAAGTGTGCTTCCGTCGAGATTAACGACAGTTCCGTCCTTATCATAGCTGAATACATCAAATTTTGTGTCATAGCTGTACACTATGCCGTTTTCTCCGATATACTTATGAATTTCACTTTTTGGATTGTCAAGATATTTTTTAAAATCTGTCAAATTGTTTGTTGTAATGCTTGATGTAAAGCTTGAAAAACTGTCAAGGCTTATACTGTTGGAATACACAGCATCCTTTTCATGTTTGACTTCCTCGTCATCCATATTTTGCGTTGTATCCATAAGAGCGGATAGGTCTACACTCTGTGCGTCAATTTTTATAGGATATGATGACATAGCGTCACGCTGAATATCGGTTATATATGTATTCACGCCGTTTGAAAGGGATAGAATGAGTGCAATTCCGATTATTCCGATAGATCCGGCAAAGGAGGTAAGAATTGTTCTTCCCTTTTTTGTTCTCAGGTTATTAAAGCTGAGAGCGAGAGAAGTAAAGAAAGACATTGAGGTTTTTCTCATTTTTTTATGCTCAGGCTTTTTCTCCCCCTCGTCCTTTACATCAAAGGGATCACTGTCGGAAATTATTTTACCGTCCTTAAGTCGGACAATTCTTGTTGAATATTGTTCTGCAAGTTCGGGATTATGAGTTACCATAATGACAAGTCTGTCTTTGGCAACCTCCTTCAGCATATCCATAACCTGTACGCTTGTTTCGGAATCGAGTGCACCGGTAGGCTCATCTGCAAGGAGAATATCCGGGTCATTTACCAATGCTCTTGCAATGGCAACACGTTGCATCTGTCCGCCTGAAAGCTGATTCGGACGTTTGTGTATATGCTCGATAAGACCAACCTTTTCGAGAGCTTCCTTTGCACGCTTTCTTCTTTCCGATTTTGGTACTCCTGAAATTGTTAATGCAAGCTCAACATTTGATAGTATATTCTGATGGGGGATAAGGTTATAGCTCTGAAATACAAAACCGATTGTGTGGTTACGGTATGTATCCCAATCCCTGTCACGGTATTTTTTTGTGGATATTCCGTTGATTATAAGGTCACCGCTGTCATATCTGTCAAGACCTCCTACTATATTGAGAAGTGTTGTTTTACCCGAGCCGCTCGGACCGAGTATTGCGACAAATTCATTATCCCTGAAATTCAGGCTTACCTCATCGAGTGCTGTCTGGATAAGATCGCCGGTATGATATTCCTTTTTGATTTTTTGTAGTTGCAGCATATTTCCTTAATACTCCTTTATCGGACGGTAAAACAATCCGCCGCTTATTGTTACATTAGCAGTATAAACATTTTTTCCCTGTTTGTCAATATTTTTATCCGTATATATTCGCTGTCTATATTGATATCTGATGTGTATGATAAATAAATTCTGTGCAAAAAAATAAACCACAGACTCTAGTATAGGTCTATGGTATAACAGCACTATTCAAAGTATTTTTTAACTTCCAAAAGTGAGGGTAAAACTATATTCGCAAGACGTGCTATTTCCTCAGTCGGCTGAATAAGATCGGGAACCATAATAACAAACGCCCCCGAAGCGTTTGCTGCTCGTACACCGTTAAAGCTGTCCTCAATTATACAGCAATGTTTTGCGGATATCCCTAACCTATCCGCTGCAAAAAGAAAAATATCTGGCTCAGGCTTACTTTTCCTTACCATATCACCTCCGACTGTAACATCGAAGTACTGAATAAGTCCTGCCGCTGTAAGCTCACTGCAAACTCTTTCGGTTATAGTTGAGGAGGCAAGGGCAACGGGAACATTATTACTTTTGAGATACTTAAGAAGCTCTCTTGCACCTTTTTTGACAGGCAGGAGATTATTCTGTACCTTTTCGGCAAACCTTGAAGTTGCGTCATCCCAGAAATTGTTCACGGGAAAATCCTTGCCGTAAACCTCTGAAAGCCTTGCAAGCGTTCTTTGTGTATTCAGACCAATACATGACAGACAGGTATTTTCCATATCATCAAGACCGAACAGCTTGGCAGCATCCATACAACATTCGAGATACAGTTTTTCAGAATCGAATATTACTCCGTCCATGTCAAAAATTATTCCCTTAAAATTTATCATTGTGATATCCTCTTGATATAGGCGGTAATTATTTCTATTGCCTTTTCGGCGGCCGATTTTGCAAATGTATTATATTCAACCTCCGCACTGTCATCACTTGTACTGTCATCTGAAATTGAGCGAAGTATGCAGAACGGAATTTTGTTTATGTAACAAACCTGACCTATGCTGCCTCCCTCCATTTCGCATGCAATGGCACCAAAGGATTTATTGATATCAAATCGGCTTTCCCTTGTTCCGATAAACTGGTCACCTGTTGCTACGGTGCCTATGATAAAATCGATATCTCCAAGATCCGAACAGGTCTGCTCAAGCTCATTGCAAAGCTTATTATCACAGTGAATATACTTTATACTCGTATTATCAGGAAGAAAAAGTGTCGCAGACTCATCGCCCAACATAGTAGTATCAAAATCATGTTGTATGACATTTTCAGCTATTACAACACTGCCTATATGTGTTTTATCGGAAGTACTTCCGGCGATACCGCTATTTATAATTTTGTCAGGTTTATATTCGAGTATCATGGTTTGTGTACAAACGGCGGCATTTACCTTTCCTATTCCGCATTTTGCCACTACACAGTCCGTTCCGTAAATTTTTCCGGATGTGTATTTGACCGAGCTGATAACTCTTTCCTGCGGATTTTTCATTTTTTTAATAAATCCGTCAATTTCCTTATCCATTGCACCTATTATTCCTATCATTTTTATTCTCCTTTTAATACTACTCAAGATTCCTGGTATGAAGCATAATTGCCGCAAGGGCTGCGATAGGTGCAGTTTCGGCTCTCAATATTCTCTTTCCCAGCGTTGAAGGTATTGCACCGTTTTCTGTCAGAAAATCAACCTCATCTTCTTCAAAGCCGCCCTCCGGACCTATAAATATGGCTATTTTTTTATCCTTTTCGGATATAAGCTCTCTTAAAGGTTTTCCTCCGCCTTCGTAAAATAATATTACCTTATCGTACCTTGTAAGTTCTTCTTTAATTTTCCTGAGTTCAATGAGGGGAAATACCTCGGGAATAATCCCGCGTCGTGACTGCATTGCCGCTTGCATAGCAATTTTACGGTACCTCAAAAGCTTTTTATGTGCAGATTTATTATCCGGCCGTGAGATACACCTGTCCGTCAGGACCGGAATTATTTTGTATACACCGAGTTCTGTTGATTTTTGTATTACTGTTTCGGGTTTATCTCCCTTTGTAAGGGCAAAATATAATGTAACCTCAATGTCGGGTTCGTGCGTACATTCCTCGGAAGAACATATCCGTACAAGTACACCGTCAGGGGAAATATGTTCAATTCTGCAAAGCCGCTCTTTTTTGTCACTTCCGCAAAGTGTTATAACCTCGCCTACGGACATTCTGAGAGATTTTGTTATATGTACGGCATCCTCCCCGGTAATAAGGTGAGTACTGCCTTCTTCTCCAATATTTTCCGCAAAAAACCAATCCATAATTATTTATTCCCTTATTTTTTATACAGTGACACCACTGATTTCTCTTTTTTGACTCTTCTCACTTTTGCGGATAATTATTTTGCGAAGCTTCTGAAGTCTGAATCTGTTATACCTTTGTATAATAACAAACGGTAAATTGCCGATAAACAGCAGGACAGACAGTATAAATGCCGTGAAAATGTTGTTCATTGCAAACAGTACAACCGCAAAAAGACAATTCATGCTATGGTTCCATTCCCCACGACAGGTTTCCATTATAAATTCATCAAGGTAGTCGACAGACAGGTCGGTGAGGTGGCTTTTTGAAAAGCCGTTTTTGCCGACATATTGTGGGAGGAGATCCTTCCAGCGGTTAATTTTAAGAACATCATTATATATTTTTCCGTCATTTTCCCATTTTCTCGCTTGATAGAATTTTTTGGAGGAATCAAAAAAGCCGGTGTCAATATAGATGCATAGCATATAGGTGAAAAAATGCCATATGGCTGCAAGTATTATGTTTGTAAGTATGGCGTCATCAAGTGATAGATTTCTTAACATGGGGGATACCTCCGTTTCTGAATTTTTATGGACAACTGACTGTACATTAATTTTAAAACGAAATTATTAACAAATTGTTAATAATTTGATAACCATGCACCTTAGCAACTAATTTCGTTATTTATAACAAAATTATTGTACTTATGCTTAATAAATGATAAAATAGGTATATTAAGATATAAATGATGGAGGGTATATATGGAAGAAAAGATAATTATACAACAGTTTGTTGAACTGCTTAAAGGTAAGGGGCTGAAGGTCGCAACGGCTGAAAGCCTGACGGGAGGAATGATATCCGAACTTATAACCCGGATACCGGGAGCTTCGGGGGTTATTGAGTGTGGAGTATGCTCTTACTCAAACAGGATAAAACACAAGGTTTTGGGAGTATCGCAGGAAACCCTTGATAAATATACCGAATACAGTGAGCAGACTGCCATTGAAATGGCGAAGGGAATAAAAATGCTTTCGGGGGCGGATATAGGGGTTTCAACAACAGGAATAGCAGGTCCGGGAGGCGGAAGTGAGGATAAACCTGTAGGACTTGTATATATAGGGGTTTCGGCGAAAGAAAGCAGAGCATATAAATTTGATTTTTCGCAAAGCGGAAAAAACGACAGAGATAAAATAAGGGAGCTTACATCAATAAATGCAATAAAAATTGCAAAGGATGTTGCAGAGCTTCTGTAATATCATTTTATGTTTGTCTTGTTTGTTTTAGTCTTTTTGCAGGAATTTCAAAAGTATTTTTAGCCGGAAATTCAGTAAGAAAAAAGAAGTGTAAGTTTTTTTACTTTTTTGCATTAAAAATTTGTGCAAAAGTATTGATTATATTTAAAATTTATGATAAAATATATGGCGAATGTAAAAAGTATAAAAAAATTAAAACAGTACATGGAAAAAAACAGAATAATATAATATAATAGAACGGAGATGATCTATACTATGCCAAGAAGTGCAGGCATACTGATGCCAATAACTTCATTGCCTTCTCCTTACGGAATAGGCACGATGGGCAAAGCAGCCTATGAGTTTGTAGACTTTCTAAAGGCTTCAGGTCAAAAATACTGGCAGTTGCTGCCGGTGGGTCCGACGAGTTACGGTGATTCACCGTATCAGTCGTTTTCAACCTATGCGGGGAATCCGTATATGATTGATCTTGACTTGCTTTGCGATGATGGCTTGCTGACAAAAGAGGAGCTTAAAAAGGTTGATTGGGGTTCAAATGCACAGTATATTGATTATGAGAGAATATACAATGTGAGATTTGATGTTCTCAGACAAGCTTATGAAGCTTTCAAACAAAAAAATCAGCAGGAATTTTGGGATTTTATGAGGGATGAGAACAGCTGGCTGACAGATTACGCATTGTATATGGCAGTTAAGAAGTTCTTTGACGATAAGGCGTGGACGGAGTGGCCCGACCCGCTTATCAAATATCGTAATCCCGATACAATAGATTACTATCTCAGATTGCTTTATGAGGACGTGATGTTCTGGAA
>CANQLX010000039.1 GCA_947624835.1 uncultured Clostridia bacterium | reverse complement strand
CAAGTGTTACGCCTCTCTCGAGTTCAGCCATAATCTTTTCTTCTGCAGCATTAAGACCGCCGCAGAAACAACTGCTGTTGCGGAAACTGCAACTATTGCAGAAAGCATAGCCGCAGAAAGAACCTTAAGTACTTTTTTCATTGGTAATTACTTCCTTTCTATAATTATGAATTGGATACAACTCAATCCCTCACATGAACCGCAAGCATCCATTCGGGATCTTTTCCGTAAGCAAAACGCCATACTGAAAAACATTATCCAATCTGCTATAATTATAATATTAAACGAACAATTTGTCAATCACTAAATCACGATTGAAAATGTTTTGTACGTTATAGCATAATAATTATTCCGAAATCTTAAATTTTATGTATAATTTGCACATAAAATACCACATAATATGCGTAATAAGAAATTTCAAATTCCATAATTATTCAATAAATTGTGATATCAATTCCAATTTTTCCGATCAATTTTGCCCTATCCATAATATTACAGAAACACATAACAAAACATAAAAACATAATAAATGCGGACAACTTGGCTCCACGCTTTCCCTGCCAATGCATTTTCCGCTTGGTAACTATTATAGAATAAAAAAAATATAATTTCAATATCTATTATATAATCTTTTCAAAAATTCGCAGTGTAATTGACAGCATAATGTTAAGAATGGTATAATTGTATGCGGATAGTCATTTTAATGTCACCTATAAGATATATAATCGAGGTAAGATTGATGGGGAAAGAAATAAAAACCAATGCTATGCGTATTCTCGACAGACTGAAAATACCGTACAAAAAGCATTTTTACAGTGAATCAATTTCCGGCTGTGATGTTGCCGCCGAGCTTGGAGAGGACCCGCAGCGTGTATTCAAAACTTTGGTTACGACAGGAAAAAGCGGAAACCATTATGTATTTGTTGTTCCCGCAGCGGAACATCTCGACTTGAAAAAGGCTGCAGCGGCAGTAGGTGAAAAATCTGTAGAGATGCTTAAATCGAAAGAGCTTTTAGGACTGACCGGTTATGTACACGGAGGCTGTTCACCTATAGGTATGAAAAAATTTTTTCGTACGGTTATACATTCATCGGCTTATGATATGCCAACCATATTTTGTAGTGGAGGAAAAATCGGTTTTCAGATCGAGCTTACCCTTGACAATCTCGCAAAAGTAATAAAATTTGAGCTTAACGATATTGTAGCATAAACTGACGGACGGAGAGTGAAAAAATGTTAGAACATATAGAAAAAGCACACAGTGTCCTTAATGAGGTCAATAAGGTAATTCTCGGAAAGGAAAATGAGATTTTTGAAATTATGACATCCTTCCTTGCAAACGGTCATGTTTTGTTGGAGGATATACCGGGAGTGGGAAAAACAACGCTCGCTCTTGCATTTTCTCAGGCTATGGATATGGAGTGCAAAAGGGTGCAGTTCACTCCGGATGTTATGCCCTCTGATCTTACAGGCTTTTCGGTATACAGAAGAGATAAGGATAAATTCATTTACCAACCGGGAAGTGTATTCTGTAACCTTCTCCTTGCGGACGAAATAAACCGTACGTCACCTAAAACACAGTCGGCTCTGCTTGAGGTTATGGAAGAGCGAAAGGTATCGGTCGAGGGTGTGACAAGGGAAGTACCATCCCCTTTTCTGGTTATAGCAACACAAAACCCCTCAGGCGCAAGCGGTACACAGTTCTTGCCGGAAGCTCAGATAGACAGATTCATGATAAATTTATCTTTGGGATATCCTGATTTTGAAAGCGAGCTTGATATCGCACGTACAACCGGTGCCAACTCCCGTCTTGAAAATATCTCTCAGATACTGACAACCGATATTTTTATGGAAATGCAGAATGACATACATAACGTATATATAAAAGACGAGGTATACAGATATCTCCTCCAGTTGGTTACAGCAACCAGAAATCACCCGTATATAGAAAGAGGTGCAAGCCCCCGTGCAACTATTGCACTTGTGAAAATGTCAAAGGCATTCGCATGGCTTAAGGGAAGAAAATTTGTCGTTCCCAGCGATGTCCAGACTCAGCTCCCCTATGTGCTCACTCACCGTATAATCACCAATTCCTCCGCAAGGCTCGGAAATGTGGATAAGCTGAGCATCATAAGGGGCATAATTCAAACTGTTGATCTGCCTTATATGGGAGTAAAAAGATGAGGAAATTTTTTGCATTTACGGTAATATTTGCAACTTGGTATTTTGCAGGCATGAACGCCCAGTCTGCAATTCTTGCATCTGTTATTTCCCTGCTGATAATACTTCTCATGTCCTTTATTTTTTCAAGGATAATGAGAAGTAAAATTGACATATACATCCCGCTCCAAAAAAGGCTTGTTTTCAAAAACAGGGAAGACACCATAAAAATTTCCGCAAAAAACAAAAGCAGGCTCCCCCTGAACCGTATTGCCGTAAAATTGGAGATGAAATACAAAACAGACAGTAAGGGCACACAAAAAAAGCTCAATACAGGTGTGTCCGGATACACAGACGGAGATACCGCATCAGAGTTTTATTTCACGGCACCGTATTGCGGACTGTTAGAGATAAATATAAAAAAAGTCAGAATATATGACTATTTCGGATTTTTTTCCAACTCAAAAAAAGTCAGTTCCGGAGTATATGAGATTTTCATATTGCCGGAACCTAAGACCATGAATCTTTATATGCCTGCCTTCGGCACATATACATCACACCCCGTTGCGGACTCCTCCTCAAATAAAGCGGGAGATGACCACAGCGAAATACGTCTGCTCCGAGAATACCGTGACGGAGATCTCATGAAACATATCCACAGGAACCTCAGCACCCGCACTGAAAAACTCTGGGTCAAGGAATATAACAGAGAAAACGATTTTATATTTGATCTCTTTCTCGACACATCGGACACGGCTCTCACTACACAAACTCTTGATGCATTGTATGAAATTGTATTCACAGTCCTTGGATCGCTTATAGAAAAGGAAACTATTGTAAAGCTTCATTGGTATGACAGAAATTCCGGAGGCATACGTATTGCCGAAATATCGGACAGAGAAACCTTACATGAAACTGTACCGCTTCTGTATAAATCCGACCTTAGATGTACATCCGATGAATTTCATAATGCAACAGGAAACATCGACGGCAGCGGGATGCTTATAAATTCTCAACTCGAATGGTATTTTAACAACAAGCATATCTATACGTTCAACAACGAAGCTGTCGAACATGAACTTATCGAAAATGTATTCGACCTTAGGAGGTGAGCAAGATAAAACGTATCAAATCACACAAAAAAATAAGGATACAAACCTCAAAAACGGGTCTGACAAGATATGAAAAGCTAAAAAACGAAAAGGAACGGAAAATCCCTGACAATTCCCCTGTCCTGCTTATATTATACCTTATAGGTATTCTTGGTATAACAGAGGCGGCAAATACCGCACTGAACATAGCTCAGGTATATTTTATAATTGCAGAAGCGTTCATCGTCATTCTGAGTACGGCCATGTGGTATGTATATATATACTGCAACAGATATTTCAACTATATCATTCTGCCGTTGACCGCAGTGGCACTGATAGTGGTGATTGCAAACTCAAACTTCACAGCCGGGAACATTTTTTCGCTGTCTTCATTCATTGCTTCCGAAATTTCACCGCCCGTTGCCGCAGTTCTTGCATATATGGTTGTATTGCTTATATTTACTCTGGAATTTATTTCACGGAATCATTCCATAATGTTTGTTATATGTTCGGCATTGTTTATTTTCGGCCCGTCAGTCGGAATAAGCTTTACTCCTGTAACAATTATGATGATAAGTGCATTCCAATTTGGATTTTTGGTTTTGAATATGACTTCAGCTTCTCCCCGGAAAACCCTTCTCACAGAAAAGCACCGCAAAATCGCTTTTCACAGCACAATTATTTCCGCCGCGATTCTGCTTATATGCTTTCTGCCCGCATTTATTGCCGAAAGTATATATGAAGACGATATACTTTCGCACGTATATTATGTAGACGGAATTATACATGATATCGTCAGCTATTTTACCAATAACAACGAAAGCGGAATCCTTGACGGTACAGTGAACAGGGGTAACCTCAGACAAACAGGAGAAAAAATGTTCGAGGCCGATGTGTTATATCTGCCGAAAAACCGTATGTATCTGAAGGCATTCATCGGTGCTGATTATAACGAGGATAATTGGGAAAATGCTTTCAAATTTTTCGCTCAGGAAAATAATCATTTTTTTGCGGATGGCGGCTACGCCCTTTACTCATCCTCATATTCTCCCGAATACGAGGACGATTTCTCCGACTTTATGCGTGACAACAGAGAAATCGAATATTATTACCGTGAGCCATTTATGAATGATACCATAAACAGGACTATAGATGAATTCTTTTCGAATCTTGAAAATTTATTTGCGGAGCAAAATGTATATTTTTCAATAGAATTTGTTCAGTTGTACCCTGACAAGGATGATAAAATACTTGAAATTTACAGTCAGGATGTCGAAGCTACGATACATTACAACAGCGGCGAAATATCATACACTTGGATTAATAATGGCGATATTTTTTCCGGAAGTTTTTTTGCAGATACAGCCTCTCTCCCAAATTATCCGACTCAGCTTATCAGCAGAAATTCGGATCCGGTAAATGCAATATACAGCGACGGCATTACGACAAATTTCTCTGACAAAAAAAACATTAACAGGATTTGTATTTCTCCTCAGAAAATTAAGTATATAAATCCGCTTATTCCTTATTATTCGGAAAAAAACATAAATGACATAAGTCCGGCTATTCAACCTGTTTCATTTACCTACAGTACGGCTTTTGGAAACACGGACAGTGCGGGTGAACTGTACGCAGACAAAAATTGGGCAGGAAATAAAACATATGAGAACTTTGTTGACAACTACATCGCAGATATTCAGAACCAATACACCTCTGTGCCGTATAAGAATATGCCTAAGCTTACACAGCTATGCAGTTCTGAAAAACTCACAGATCTTAATGAAATAACAACATTTATTCTCTATACTCTGCAAAAAAATGCCACATATTCCACAACTCCCGGAAATGTTCCCTATAATGAAGATATTGTGGAACATTTCCTGTTTAAAAATCACAAGGGATATTGTGTACATTTTGCTACAGCCGCTGCCCTTATGTACAGGATGTACGGTATTCCTGCAAGATACGTTACCGGATATGCTGTGGACAAGGATGTCTTCAAACCTTCAAACAATGACGGGGGGACAGCCAATGATTACAAATACAGAGCCGACGTCACAGACCGTATGGCCCATGCATGGGTGGAGATATTTCTTAAGGATTACGGTTGGGTCCCTGTTGAGGTCACACCAACCGCAGACGGTGAAATGGTGGCAGAATACCCCGGATATGACCGCAGTGAAATGGAGCGTATAATGAAAAAGTATGACTGGCATTTCAGAGATACTGACTCCACCGACACTGACAACCTTACCGGAGATGATGACGAGGAGTTGTCACTTGCACAGATAATTCCGTTACTTTTGGTGTGCCTTGTTTTTGTATCTGCGGGTACTGTTATTATACGCCGGATATACATTATAAACAAGCAGGCAACAATGAACTGCAGACAACTTTTTGACAGGCTTATAAAGGCTTTGCATATGAGTGGTCTGCTTACAGAATACAACGGCTCGGAGAAATGTTTCGCCGATATGCTTTGTGAGGCTCTGCCAATAATTACCCATTCCGAATCTATGCGGCTTATTGAAATCCTACAGACTGATAACTTTTCGGAACATACTGTCGGAAGAGAAAGTACGGAATTTGTACGAAGCATATACGAAAAATCCTCAAAGTATTTATACAATAAAATCAAATGGTATAAAAAACCTATATTCAAATTTATTAAATGTCTGTGTTAAAATCCCGGACAGCCCTGTCAAACAAATGACAAGGCTGTCTTTTTTATTAATTTATTCCCACGCTGCCGTGTGTTTCTTTTATTGTTTTTGTACGGAATTTAATAAAAAATTTATTTTTCTGATAAAAACAAGAAAACTGCTGCCAAACGCTTGACAACAGAGCTGAACGGTGGTATAATTTTAAAATGCACCATTATAGAAAAGTATGCCGTTTTGGTTTTTAAGCAACGCTGGCACCTAAAAACTTTATAAGAATATTAGCACAAATTCGTCAAAAAATCAAGTACTAATTTTCCTACGGCTTCACGGTGCAGATGTATTCATCAAAGCAGAAATTTGAATGGAGTGATTGTATGGTAAACGTCAAACCCGTTCGGCTTGGCAAAACTGAACGAATGAGCTTCTCCCATATTGATGAGGTTCTTGAAATGCCAAACCTTATTGAGATTCAAAAGGATTCATACAGATGGTTCCTTGAAAAGGGTCTTAAGGAGGTTTTCGAGGATGTGTCGGGAATAACCGACTTTTCAGGCAACCTGGTTCTTGATTTTGTGGATTATAAGCTTGACGTAACAAAGCCTAATTACAGCATAGCAGAATGTAAGGAAAGAGATGCTACATATTCCGCTCCCCTTAAGGTCACAGTACAGCTTACCAAGCCCGGCGGTGAGGTTCAGGTACATGATAATATCTTTATGGGTGATTTCCCTCTTATGACTCCGAGCGGAACATTCGTTATAAACGGTGCGGAGCGTGTCATAGTTTCCCAGCTTGTCCGCTCACCGGGTGCTTACTATAAAATGGATCACGATAAATACGGCAATAAGCTTTTCAGTGCAACCATTATTCCTAACAGAGGTGCATGGCTTGAATATGAAAACGATGCAAACAATGTATTTTATGTCCGTATAGATAAAAACCGTAAGCTTCCTGTAACAACATTTATAAGAGCCCTCGGTTATGAAAATAATCTTGAAACCGATTCGGAAATAATCGAATATTTCGGTAACGATAAGCTCATTACAGCTACCCTTGAAAAGGATAGCACAAGCAACGGCGAGGATGCCCTTAAAGAGGTGTATAAAAAACTCCGTCCGAGTGAACCTGCTACAAAAGATGCCGCTCAGACACATATAAACAATCTTTTCTTTGACGCAAGACGTTATGATATGTCAAGAGTCGGAAGATATAAGTATAATAAGAAGCTCGGTATAGCCAACAGACTTGCAAATCAGGTACTTGCAAGACCTATAATCAGCGATGACGGTGAACTTATAGCCGAGGAAGGCGATTTCATTTCAAAGGACAGAGCAATGGAAATCGAAAATATGGGTATAACCGTTGCATTCGTCAGACCCCAGGTAACAATCAATGAGGACCAGCCGGAGGAAGTAAAGATAATCTCCAACGGTATGGTTGATATTTCAAAATATGTAAGCTTTGATGCAAAAGAGGAATGTGGAATAAACGAAAAGGTTCGTTGGGTCGTACTCAAAAATATTCTCTCCAAAGGACTTGACGATGAGCAGCTCAAGCTTGAACTTAGGAAGAATAAGGACATTCTCGTCCCCAAGCATATTATCATTGATGATATTTATGCAACAATAAACTATATGCTTACACTTTCTCACGGTATAGGAACTACCGATGATATTGACCACCTCGGAAACAGAAGAATACGTTCCGTGGGCGAGCTTCTCCAGAATCAGTTCCGTATCGGCTTCACAAGGCTTCAAAGAGTCATTACGGAAAGAATGACGAGCCAAGCACAGGATTATGACCATATAGACCCCAAATCTCTTATAAATATACGACCGGTTACGGCGGCTATAAAAGAGTTTTTCGGCTCATCACCGCTCTCTCAGTTCATGGATCAAAACAATCCGCTTGCAGAGCTTACACATAAACGCCGTCTTTCTGCCCTCGGTCCCGGCGGTCTTTCACGTGACAGAGCGGGATTTGAGGTTCGTGACGTTCACTATACGCATTACGGAAGAATGTGCCCTATAGAGACACCTGAAGGTCCTAATATCGGACTTATTTCCTACCTTGCAACATTTGCAAAAATTAATGAATACGGTCTTATCGAGGCCCCGTACCGTAAGGTGGACAAGGAAACAGGTATTGTTACCGACCATGTTGATTATATGACAGCCGATATTGAGGATAACTATATCGTTGCTCAGGCTAATGAGCCTCTCGATGAAGAGGGCAGGTTTGTCAATGCTAAAATTGTCGGCAGACACCGTGATGAATTTGTTGAGGTTGAGCGTTCCCAGGCAGATTACATGGACGTTTCACCTAAAATGGTAGTGTCCGTTGCTACGGCAATGATTCCTTTCCTTGAAAACGACGATGCAAACCGTGCACTCATGGGCTCCAATATGCAGCGTCAGGCAGTTCCCCTCCTTGTTACAGAATCACCGATTGTAGGTACGGGTATGGAATATAAGGCAGGTGTTGACTCCGGAGTATGTATTCTTTCCGAAGATGATGGTGTTATTAAATCCGTCAGTGCAAGGGAAATTACGGTCCAATATGACTCCGGCAGGATACAGACCTTTGAAGTAACAAAATTCAGCCGTTCCAACCAGGGTACCTGTATAAATCAGGTTCCTATCGTGGATGTTGGACAAAGGGTTGAAAAGGGTGAAGTTCTTGCCGACGGTCCCGCTACACATAACGGCGAGATTTCCCTCGGTAAGAATGCACTTATAGGCTTTATGACATGGGAAGGCTACAATTATGAGGATGCAGTTCTCCTCAATGAAAAAATCGTAAGAGATGACGTATATACATCAATCCATATAGAAGAATATGAAACAGAGGCAAGAGATACAAAACTCGGTCCTGAGGAAATAACAAGAGAAATTCCGAATATCGGTGAAGATCAGCTTCGTGACCTTGACGAAAATGGTATCATTCATATCGGTGCCGAGGTTCATTCCGGAGATATCCTTGTAGGTAAGGTAACACCTAAGGGAGAAACCGAGCTAACAGCAGAGGAAAGGCTTCTCCGTGCCATTTTCGGAGAAAAATCAAGAGAGGTAAGAGATACCTCCCTGCGTGTGCCGCACGGTGAATACGGTATCATTGTAGATGTAAAGGTATTTAACAAAGAGGATCCCGACAGCGAGCTTTCTCCGGGTGTAAATAAGGTGGTACGCTGCTATATTGCACAGAAGCGTAAGATTCAGGTAGGCGATAAGATGGCAGGTCGCCACGGTAATAAGGGTGTCGTTTCGAGAATACTCCCTGAGGAGGATATGCCTTTCCTCCCAGACGGAAGACCTCTCGATATCGTACTCAATCCCCTCGGCGTTCCCTCCCGAATGAACATCGGTCAGGTGCTTGAGGTACACCTCGGTTATGCTGCAAAGGCTCTTGGCTGGAAAATTATGACACCTGTATTTGACGGCGCTCATGAGGAAGATATTTTCCAGTGCTTCCGGGATGCGGGTATAAGCGAGGACGGTAAAATACGTCTTAAGGACGGCAGAACAGGTGAATATTTCGATAACCCCGTAACGGTCGGATATATGTATTATCTCAAGCTGCATCACCTTGTAGACGATAAAATTCACGCGCGCTCAACCGGTCCGTATTCACTTATAACTCAGCAGCCCCTCGGCGGTAAGGCTCAGTTCGGCGGACAGCGTTTCGGCGAAATGGAGGTTTGGGCACTTGAGGCTTACGGTGCAGCTTATACGCTTCAAGAAATCCTTACAGTAAAATCCGATGATGTTGTAGGACGTGTAAAGACATATGAGGCTATTGTCAAAGGACAAAATATACCAAAGCCCGGTATTCCGGAGTCCTTTAAGGTTCTTATTAAGGAATTTCAGTCACTTGCACTTGATATAAAGGTATATGATAAGAACAATAATGAAATAGACCTTTCAGTGGACCTCGATGATGATGCACCGGCAGATAACAATATTCTTGATGAAAAGAATGTTATGACCGACAGTGATGCAGAGATGGAGGGCTATCAGTACAAGGACGAAAACGGCGAGGACGAAATCATAGAAAATGACGAATTTGATGACAGCGAATTTGGCTTTGACAGCAGCGACTTTGCCGATATTGACGGAAACGATGATGATGATAATTTTTAATTGAAAGGGGAATCGCTGACGCATGGAATTTAATGAATTCAGTTCAATAAAAATAGGACTTGCTTCTCCCGAAATGATGCGTGATAAAACCGTAAAAAAAATCATTAATGAACAGGGCGAGGAAGAAGAAATTGTAATAAAGGGCTGGTCCTACGGCGAAGTAACTAAACCCGAAACAATAAACTACCGCACACTTAAGCCTGAAAAGGACGGGCTCTTCTGCGAAGCTATCTTCGGTCCCACAAAGGACTGGGAATGTCACTGCGGTAAATATAAGAAAATACATTATAAAGGCAGAATATGTGAAAAATGCCACGTTGAGATTACAAAATCAAAAGTAAGGCGTGAGCGTATGGGACATATCGAGCTTGCAGCTCCTGTATCCCATATATGGTATTTCAAGGGTATACCGTCAAGAATGGCCCTCATGCTTGACGATATCACCCCCAGAAACCTTGAACAGGTTCTCTATTTTGCAAAATATATAGTAACCTATGTAAAACCAAATTCTCTTGCAGAGCGTGAGATCAAAAAACAGCAGATACTCACGGAAACGGAATACAGAGAATTTGAGAAAAAATACGGCAATGATTTTGAGGCCCTGATGGGTGCTGAAGCTGTACAAAAGCTTCTTGCAGAAATTGACCTTGAGGAGCAGTCCAAAAAGCTTAAAGCAGAGCTTGAAAATGCCACAGGTCAGAAAAAAATAAAGCTTCTCAAAAGACTTGAGGTTGTTGAGTCTTTCCGTCTTTCCGGAAACAGACCCGAATGGATGATACTCAACGTGCTGCCCGTTATACCGCCGGATATCCGACCGATGGTACAGCTTGATGGCGGACGCTTTGCCACCTCTGACCTTAACGATCTTTACCGTAGGGTTATAAACAGAAATAACCGTCTTAAAAGACTTAATGAACTTCATGCCCCGAAAATGATTATAAGAAACGAAAAGCGTATGCTTCAGGAGGCTGTTGATGCTATAATCGACAACGGCAGACGAGGTAAACCCGTAACGGGTCCGAGCAACCGTTCTCTTAAGTCTCTTTCGGATATGCTTAAAGGTAAGCAGGGACGTTTCCGCCAGAACCTCTTGGGTAAGCGTGTCGATTATTCCGGACGTTCGGTTATCGTTGTAGGCCCTGAACTTAAAATGTACCAGTGCGGTCTTCCGAAGGAAATGGCTCTTGAGCTTTTTAAGCCGTTTGTTATGAAGATTCTCGTTGAAAGCAATACGGTAGCAAATATAAAGGCTGCAAGAAAAGCTGTCGAAAGAGCCCAGCCGGAGGTTTGGGATGCACTCGAGAGGGTTATAAAGGGACATCCCGTTATGCTTAATCGTGCACCGACTCTTCACAGACTCGGTATTCAGGCATTCGAGCCGGTTCTTGTTGAGGGTAAGGCACTTAAACTCCATCCTCTTGCCTGCACGGCATTCAATGCTGACTTTGATGGTGACCAAATGGCTGTTCACGTTCCGCTTTCGGCTGAGGCACAGGCAGAAGCAAGGTTTCTCATGCTTGCAGCCAATAACCTGCTTAAGCCCTCTGATGGTAAGCCTGTAACGGTTCCTACACAGGATATGGTACTAGGATCGTATTACCTCACACTTGATAAAGACGGTGAAATGGGTGAAGGCAAGATATTCCGTGATACGAACGAGGTTATCATGGCATATCAGACAGGTGTTATTGACCTTCACGCCAAGGTAAAGGTCAGACGTGAGGGAATATTCAACGGAAAGAAGATATCCCGTCTTATTGATACTACAGTCGGAAGAATTATATTCAACAGACCTATCCCACAGGATCTCGGTTATGTAGATAGAACAAAGGAGGAAAATTTCCTCAAATATGAGATAGATTTCCTTGTAGGCAAAAAACAACTTGGTGTAATTATTGATAAGTGCATTAAAAAGCATGGAACACAGATCACATCTCAGGTTCTTGATGAAGTTAAGGCACAGGGATATAAGTATTCAACAAAGGGTGCTATAACCGTTGCTGTATGTGATGCTACGATTCCTCCGAAGAAAAAGGAGATAATTGCCGCAGCGGAACAGGAGATTGATAAAGTAACCAAAATGTATAAGCGTGGATTCATGTCAAATCAGGAGCGTTATGCAAAGGTTATTTCAATATGGGAAACTGCAACAAATGATGTAACCGATGCTCTTAAGAAGAATCTTGACAGATATAATCCTATATATATGATGGCTGATTCAGGTGCCAGAGGTTCTATGAGCCAGATCAGACAGCTTGCCGGTATGCGTGGACTTATAGCCAATACATCAGGTAAAACGATTGAAATTCCTATACGTGCAAATTATCGTGAGGGTCTTAATATTCTTGAGTACTTTATCTCCTCCCGTGGTGCACGTAAGGGTCTTGCCGATACAGCTCTGCGTACTGCTGACTCAGGTTACCTCACAAGACGACTTGTTGATGTATCTCAGGATGTTATTATCCGTGAGGAGGACTGCGGAACTAAAGAAGGTATCGTCGTATACGATATACGTCAGGCAAGTGCTGATACAGGTGAGGAAGTGAGTGTTACCTATGAAAATCTTGTAGGCAATCACCTCTTTGAAAACTTCTACGACCCCGACCTCGGTACGTTGCTGATACCGACAGAAAGAATTATGACAAAGGCTGATGTTGACACCATACTTGCAGCTAACATTACCGATATAAGGATTCGCCCGTTTGAGGAATTTCGTTCGATGAGAAGCTGTATTGTGGGTCAGCTTCCTGCGGAGGATATAGTAGATTCAACAACAGGGGATATAATTGCAGGCAAAAATTGCGTTATTACGGAAACGGATGCAGATAATATCATAAGGGCAGGAATTGCCTCTGTTAATATCAAAACACAGGTTGACGGAACTGGCGAGGCAATTGTAAAGACCTATGTTTCCTTTGATAAATCACTCAAGGGCAGAAGACTTATTGATAACCTTTATGATGACAGTGGAAATGTACTTATTCCGGCAAGAAAGCTCCTTACTGAAAATGATATACAGATTCTTAAAAATATTAAGGCTGTTTCGGTTAAGGTTATACATTCCAATGACGGTGACTCGATTATTGAGTCCATGCATGAAAGACTTCAGGGCAGATATCTTTGTGAGGATTACTATGACCCGCAGACAGGCAAGCTTCTTGTATCCTCCGATAAAATCATGGACGACCATGATGCGGATCTTATTGTCAATTCGGGTGCAACAAGCGTTAAGCTCCGTTCTATTCTCGACTGTCGTGCTAAACACGGTGTGTGCAGAAAATGCTACGGCTCCAACCTTGCAAACGGTATGCCCGTTACGATAGGCGAGGCTGTCGGAATTATTGCCGCACAGTCCATAGGCGAGCCCGGTACACAGCTTACCATGCGTACCTTCCACACAGGCGGTGTCGCAGGCGGCGAGGATATCACACAGGGTCTTCCCCGTGTTGAGGAACTCTTTGAGGCAAGAAAACCGAAGCATATTGCCATAATTACCGAAATAAGCGGTCAGGTGAGACTTGAGGACAGAAATGCTGTTATTACAAGTACTGATCTTACAGAAAACGATGAACCACTCAGCAAAACATATCTTATACCTTTCGGTGCACGTACAAAAGTCAAAAACGGTCAAATGGTCGAAGCCGGTGATCTTCTTACGGAGGGTTCGGTAGATCCTCATGAGATACTCAATATTAAGGGAGCGGCTGCCGTTCAGGACTACCTCATTGAAGAGGTACAAAGTGCATACCGTCTGCAGGGTGTTGATATCAATGATAAGCATATCGAGGTTATTGTCCGCCAGATGATGAAAAAGGTTCGTATTGAGGATGCAGGTTCAACCGATCTTCTCCCCGGCTCACTTGTTGATAAGGGAACATTCTATGCAGCTAATGAAGAAATCGAAAAGAGAATGGCAGACGGCGAAGAGGGTCTTACGCTCGCAACCTTCTCCCCAACACTTCTCGGTATTACAAAAGCATCCCTCGCAACAGATTCGTTCCTCTCCGCAGCATCATTCCAGGAGACAACAAGAGTTCTTACAGATGCCGCTATCAAGGGCAAGGTTGACCCGCTTATGGGACTTAAGGAAAATGTTCTTATTGGTAAACTCGTTCCGGCAGGAACAGGTATGCCGAGGTACAGAGATGTAGAAATTGAGGAAAATGTCCCTGTTACCATTAATCAGGATGTTGTATAATTAATTATACACTTTAAATTAAGCTGTCGTATTCATATATAACAGCTTAATTTTTGATAGGCAAAATTATAATAATACTTTTATTATTTATCGTTAAAATATGCAAGATTAATGAAATTATTTTTACGTTCTTGACGTATTAACCTAAATATGGTATTATATTTAAGTAAAAATAAACAATGCATGATGACACACGTATTACCTTTGGGTATGTAAATCTGATTACGGAACATGAATTTCTGTCGGATTTACCCCGGAATACGTGTGTTTTTTTGCGCAAAAGGAGAGGTTTTATTATGCCGAAAAATCAGTTTCAGCGAATGGTATTCGCATTCATCACAGTTCTAATAACTGTACACGCCTACATTTTATACAGCCTGTGCTTCGTCAACGGTAATGTACTTATGGAGATAAACGGTACGAACAGCGTTATTGATGCCGTTAATAAGCAAGGCGGTATATATATGCTCGGTAATTATGCACCAATATGGCTCGTTGTAATTGTTGAATTTGTTCTTGCTTATACTCTTGAAAATGTGTTGGGAAGTCCACTTTCCTTTAAAATTGCATTTAAACATTTTGATCCGGAAAAAACAAATCCTATGATATTTGAAACCGTGATAATTTCGGCAACTGTTGCTGTTATGTGTCCCGCAATGAGCCTTCTTGCAGCTTTTCTCTATTACCCATATTATGAAGGCTTTAATTTTCTTATTCTTCTTGGTAATTGGTTCAAGCTTGTATGCTACAACCTGCCGTTTGCTTTCTTCTCACAGCTGCTCTTTATACAGCCTCTTGTACGAAAAGTATTCAGGCTAATATTTGTAAGGAGTGATACCATCGAAAATAAGGAATTTGAAGGGGAACAGGTTGCCTAACTAAAAAAATAATGCTGTCGGATAAGCCTTCTGAAACTTACCCGACAGCATTATTTTTTTCTTGTAAAATTAAGGGCTGATTAAACAGGATGTATCTTATTCTTTATATCCGCTGACTCATTGATACCGAGCTTCTTATCTCTTCTCTTCTTAAAGAATTTAGGCGCTACATCCGGGAATTGTGCATAGGTCAGAACATCCTCCTCCTGCTCTATCCACTCCGGAATTTTCTCTCGGAGCTTATCAAGTTCCGGTTCAAGAAGGTCAGCCGGACGACAGGTAATCGGTTTTGTATCGCCTATGATCTTCTTCTGAAATTCCTTATCTATCGGAATGGGTGTTGTACCGTATTTTCCTGCAACAAGATCCTTGAACTGGTCACTGCACATCTTGTAACGCTCGCCCAGTACAACATTAAATACTGCCTGTGTGCCGACTATCTGCGAGGTTGGGGTTACAAGAGGCGGATAACCGGCATCCTTACGTACTCTCGGTACTTCCTCAAGCACCTGTGTGAGCTGATCTTCCTTGCCTGCCTGCTTCAGCTGACTGAGAAGGTTTGACAACATTCCGCCCGGTACCTGATATATCAGTGCCTTTGCATCTGTTGCAAGCATTTTAGGATCGAGAAGTCCGCTCTTTATATATTTTGCACGGAGATCCATGAAATAATCTCTTATTTCCGAAAGAAGTACAAGGTCAAGTCCCGTATCATATTCGGTACCCTGCAGTGCGGCTACCATCGACTCTGTGGGGGCGTGTGAGGTACCGTTTGCAAGCGGCGACATTGCAGTATCTATCCTGTCTGCTCCTGCCTCTATACCCTTTAGCAGGCACATTGAAGCAAGACCGGATGTGTAATGTGTATGAAGCTGCACGGGAATATCTACTGCTTTCTTTATCGCTCCTACAAGCTCAGCCGTATAATACGGCGTAAGCAGAGCCGCCATATCCTTTATGCAGATTGAATCTGCTCCTGCGTCCTGTATTCTCTTTGCATAATCGACATAATATTCCGTTGTGAAAACAGGACCTGTTGTGTAGCTTATTGCAACCTGTGCCTCTACATTCGGGTTTTCCTTTTTTGCAGCCTTTGCTACTGTTATTGCAGTCTGCAAATTTTTTATATCATTAAGAGCATCAAAAATTCTTATGATATCAATACCATTTGCTATTGAACGCTGCACGAAATATTCAAGTACATCATCGGCATAGTGGCGATAACCAAGCATATTCTGTCCTCTGAAAAGCATTTGCAGCTTTGTATTCGGACAGTTTTTGCGGAGTGTGCGGAGTCTTTCCCACGGATCTTCGTCAAGAAAACGTATACACGAATCGAATGTAGCTCCTCCCCAACATTCAAGTGAATAGAATCCGACCTTGTCAAGCTTTTCAAGTATCGGAAGCATATCGCCAATCGGCATTCGGGTTGCTATGAGTGACTGGTGAGCATCACGAAGTACGGTTTCCGTAATTTGTATCTTTTTAGCCATTTGAACTTTCCCCTTTCCTTTATATGAGGTTTAGCCAATCGTTACGAGTAATGCACCTGTGTCCACGGACTCGCCCTTGCTTACTGCGACAGAAAGAATTGTGCCGTCCTTTGCAGCCTTTATCTCATTTTCCATTTTCATAGCCTCGAGAACAACAAGTACATCGCCCGCCTTAACTGCCTGTCCTTCTTTTACAGGAACATTAAGGATCGTTCCGGGCATTGGCGATGTCACAGGCTCACCCTTACCTGCCGAAGCAGTTTTCTTCGGTGCTGCTTTTGGTGCGGCAACAGGTGCCGGAGCTGCGGTTGATGTCTGTGCTGCTCCGTCAACCTCTTCTACCTGTACGTCATATGAAACTCCGTTTACGGTAATTTTTAAATTCTTCATAGTAATTATTCCTTTCAGATTAGATATACAGATTATTATGCTTCTTGGGTAGGGTAGAAACCCTCTTATCGGAAAGCATATCAATAGCTGAAGTAAGTTTTGCCCTCGTTTCTTCGGGAAGTATTATTTCATCAATATAGCCGTCCTCAGCTGCTTTCATGGCTGTAAGGTTTTCATCCTTATACTGAGCCGTGAGTTTTGCTCGTTCTGCCTTGGGGTCTGCCGCACCTTTGAGCTTACCGCCGAAATCGTCACCGAGTGCTATTACTGCTGCGGCTTCGGGTGTTAGGGCGGAAACAGAAGCGTCTACCCATGCATAAGTTATATCTGCTGCTGCACCTGTTCCGGCGAGTGCGATATATACCGCACCGTATGCATTACCGGTTATCACGGATATTTTTGGTGCCGTTGCCTCGGAATATGCAGAGGAGAGCTTTGCCGCCGACTTTATACATGAAAACCTTTCCGAATCAACAAGTGTTATTATCGGTACTCCGAAAGCGTCACAAAAACGTACAAAGCGTGCCGCCTTTGAAGCACCCTTTGAATCAATTACGCGAGCTTCCGATTTAACTATACCGACAGTTGTACCCTCGATTGCTGCGAGTATGGTTTTCATAGATTTGCCATATTCGGGCTGAAGTTCTATTATGCTGTTGCCGTCTGCTATGGCTTCCAAAGCGTCAGCTTGTGCGGAAGGCTCGTCAAACTCAGAGGTACCAGCATATTCAAGATTATTTGATGGAAGAATAGAAATAAGCCTTCTTGCTTTTTCTATTGCCTCGGCTGTATTCTTAGCTGTGAGGTGTGCTATACCGTGTTCGGCATTAGTTTTAGTATCAGCTTCGGAACCGTCTGTGTTAAGTGTCAGCTTGGCATTTTCGGAGAGTATTACAATATCACTGTTTACGGCGATAAGTGCCTGTGTACCATAGCAATTACCGAGTACAACCGATATCTGCGGAACAACTCCGGAAAGATTTGACGAATATTTCAAAACATCCCCATAGGCGGAGAGCAGCTCGCTTCCCTCATCAATTCTGCCGCCTATTGAGTCATAGATGGCAATAACGGGAGAACCTGTTTTCAGTGCAAGCTCATATACCTTTTTTATTTTAGCCGCCTGTGCCTTAGACATTGCGCCACCCGAACGCTCGCTGTTCTGTGCAAAAGCAAACACCCCAACACCTTCAACATTGCCCCTGCCTGCAACTACTTCTGCATAGTCAGAGGTTGATTTTGCAAAAGCATCAATTTCTGTGAAAGCTCCCTCGTCAAAGAGCTGCGTCAGGACTTTATAGACAGTAGATGAAGCGATATTTTCACGAGCTGTTTCAAGTTCAGTGGTTTTAGCTTCTAAACTCATTCCTAATTCCTCCTTATTTTGTAAAAAATATTATTTTACACTGTCTATTATAGTATAAAATTGTTAAAATTTCAAGTCTTTATTGGAGTAATTAAAGAAAACGACGGTACAAGACCGTCGTTTTCTTATAGGTTATGTGTTGTCATCGTCTCTCTTTTTTCTTCGAGTTGTGAGCAGCAATACTACTACGGTTACAAGAGAAACAAGAACAATAATAATCGGTACGATATATTCGTTTGCATCCTGACCTGTTTGTACCGGCGGAGCAAGTGGTTCATCCGGTGCGGGAGTATTTCCTCCTCCACCGTTCGGTCCGCTCGTATCCACAGAAGCATGTATTCCGGTTCCGTTTGACTCATCAGGTGTACTTGACTTGTCAGGTACACTCGGTTCACTCGGCTTCTCGCCGGGCTGACTTGATTCCTCAGGTTGGCTCGACTCAGGCTGACTTGATTCCTCAGGTTGACTCGACTCAGGTTCACTCGGCTCACTCGGTTCACTTGGCTCACTCGGTTCGCTCGGCTCACTCGGCTCTTTGCTTGGTTCGCTCGGTTCTTCACTCGGCTCACTCGGCTCTTTGCTTGGTTCG